>JAHRYZ010000033.1 GCA_020621905.1 Rhizobium sp. | reverse complement strand
TGGCCGTGAAGGCGTTCGTTTCCGGGATGGCGCCCGGAACTGCGCGCATCTCGAGCACGCTCCTGCCATCGAGGCCGACGCACCATTCGCGGTTGACGACGCCCGGCACGCAGATGGTTGCCACGTCGGCGAGCAAGTCGGCGAGATCACGACGGGCTGCGCCGCTGTCGATGCTCTGCACGTCGAGGAAGTCGAACTCGTTGCGCAGAACGCGCAGGAAAGTCCACAGGCCGGAATTGACCGGGTCGACGGCCGGTCGATCGGCCACCGGCGCGCCGCCGGGTGCCGACACCAGAAGCCGGATGGGCGCCGGTTCCTTTGGAAGCGATCCACGATAGTCGGCCAGCGCCAGTGCAAAGGCGCTCAGGAACAACACATTATCCTGCAGCACGGCAGAGCCGTCTGCCGTCGGGTCGACGGCGGGGGATAGATGGATCACGTCCAGCGGGCTTTCCGCATGGCTTTCGAAGCGTTCGATGAAGGCCTTCTTGTCGGCGGCAAGATCGCCGCTTGCGGCAAGGATTTCGAACGACGGGAAACCCTGGGCTTCGGCTGCGGCCGACAGGGCATCCGTGGCGATGCGTCCGTCGTGGACGAGCAGAACCGGGTTCCGGGTCGCTATGGCATTGTTCCGGGTCGCTATGGCATTCGAGGATTCGGCAGCAGCGGAGGTTGCGGCTTTCGTTTCGATGGTGATGACCGGTCCGCCGGTCATCTCGCGCAGGACGATATCCGCCTCGGCAAAGCCGATGTTCGACAGGATCGCGCGCCAATCGCTGACGGTCGCCAGCGCACCGATCGGGAATTCCGCGGTCTGGCTGCGGGCAAACCAGCCTTCGGAGAGACCCAAGACGAAGTCGTGGAACAGCGCCGGCGCCTCGACGGCGGCCAACAGCGCCTGAGCTCCAGCGAGGACGCCCGCGGTCTTTTCCGAGGCGAAGTCGGTCTCGATCAGATTGCGGAGCCGGCTGCTCGCGCTGAGTACGACGTCCGCCGATGTGATGGCCGGCAGTCCTTCGCGGGAAACGATCCTCACGTGCGGCTGATCTTCGAAGGCCAGTTCCAGGCGATGGCGAAGCGCGCCGTCCGGCTCGTAGATCACCAGTCGTGCAGCATGGTCGGCGGCGATCTCGGCGAGCCCGCGAGTGAGGCCCACGGAGGTACTGCCGAGCTCGAGGAGCTGCAGGCTTGCCTGCAATGGCCGCGTGGCAAACCAGGCGCGCAGGCTGTCAAGCAGGATGGCGATCCGCGACCGGGCCGCGACGGAATGGATTTCCTGGTGATCGAGCGTTGCCTCACTGAGGAAATGATCGCGCTTCGGCGATACATCATCCGTGGCGTCCGCACCGGCCTTGTGCTCGGCCAGACGATCGAGAACTTCGCGATAGACGTCATTGATCAGGACCGCTTCGACGGCACGATCCGAGCATTCCTTGTAGAGTTCGCCCAGGATCTCGGCGACCGGCGGCAGAGGACATTCCGGATCGATGGTCCACTCCCCGTCCTGCTGTTCGATGAAACCGGCATCGGCCAGCAGGTGCAGGCCGTTGAACAGGAAGGGACGCAGCGCCGGATCGCGGGGAAGATCTGCAGCGGTGATCTTCGTCTTGCCGTCCGCCAGCGTGCTTGCCATGTCGTGCAGGGCCCGCATGATCGCCGCGTTGAACAGCAGCGTCTCGTTGTCGATCCCGGTTTCGGGCAGATGCGCGAAACTGGAAGCCGCAGAGACGGCGGCGGCGGCCGGCAAGACACGTCCCGCCACCGACGACGACAGCGCCTCGTAGTGAAAGGAGAGCGCGCCCAGCGTCTTGCGCTGCTTCAGATAGGTGCGACGGAAGCGGCAGTCCTCGAAGGACGCGACCCGCTCACCATCTGCATCGAACAGATGGAACTTTGCCTTGATCGAGGTCGGGCTCAGCCGGTCGATCTCGATCACGGCCCGGCGGATCGTCGCGCCGGTTCGGTCGATGCGGATCTGGCCGAAGCGCACCGGAATATAGGGTGCGCCGCGATGGTCGCCGCTGAACCGATCGAACAGGGCGACCAGGCCATGGAAGACGGCGTCGACGGATACCGGGTTGAGATTGTAACGGAGCATCGGATGCGCCGGCGTCGCGGGTTCGGCAAGGGACACCTCGATCAACCGATCGCCGCGACAGATGGTCTGCTGCATCAGCTGGAAGTGCGGCCCGTAGTCGAGGCCGAAATTGGCCGCGATGCCATAGGCCTTCTTCGCATCGATCTCGGCGGTCACGTCGATCAGCGGCAAGGCGGGGACGGGGCGCACCTCGGATGCCGTGAGCTTGCGTACCCGGGCGACTGCATGGATCGTCCAGTCGTCTTCACTCAGCCGCTCGCGCGAACGGATCTCGAGATCGCCGGTCTCGGGCGAAACCAGGGTCGAAAGCTCGATCAGACGATTTTCGCTGAGCTCGAGAGGGCGAACGATTTCGAGATTGGTGATCTCGACACGCGACTGGCCGTACAACTGGCTGGCCGCGGAGACGGCAATCTCGATGAAGCCGCTGCCCGGCAGGATCGAGCGTCCGTCGACGACGTGCTCGGCCAAGTCCGGGAAGAGATGGGCGTCGATATGGTTCTTCCAGGTGGCGCCGTTGGGGTCGATGCGCCAGCCGACAAGCGTGTAGCCGATCTCGCTGTCACGGCCGTAGATGTCGGCGCGGTCGCTGGTGCGATCCGGCTGCAGGTCGATCTTCTCGAAGGGGAGTTCTGGCAGGGAAACGAAGGCATTGCGCTTGCCGAACACCTTGGCCCTGTCGACCGCCGCTCCACAGGCGATGGCGCGCGCCATGGCCTGCACGATAGGGTCGCTGTCCAGATGCCCGTCGTCACGTGAAAGCGTGCCGACGAAGTTGATCGAAGCCGAACGCTGCTTGGCAATGTCGGACAGGTAGCCGCCGAGAATGGCGCGCGGCGTCACTTCGATGAAGACATTGCAGCCGAGTGCCATCGCCTCTTCGGCCGCCTGCTGGAACTTCACCGGCTGGCGGACATTGCGCCACCAGTATTCCGGCGTCAGCGCCTCGCCGGTGATCGCGGTGCCCGTGACGGTCGAGATGAACACCGTGTCGCCGCGACGCGGGGCGATCGGCGGCATGTCAGCGAGGAAGGCATCCCGCGACCGGTCGATCAACGGGTGATGGAAGGGATAGTTGATATCGAGCGGTTGCACCGCCACCCTGCGCTTGCGGGCGCGCTCGCGCAGCAGCTTGATGTTTTCGTAGGAGCCGGAGATCGTCACCGAATTCGGCGCGTTGATTGCCGCGACTTCGAGGTCTTCCAGGTCGAGCGAACGGATCAGTTCCACGGCGGCCTGCTCGCCGAGCTTGACGGCGGCCATGGTTCCCTCGCCGGCCAGCACGTCCTGGTGGAGCGAACGCTTGGCGATGACGGTCACCGCATCTTCGAGCGACAGCGCCCCGGCCGCATAGGCGGCCCCCACTTCGCCGACCGAATGGCCGAAGCTCGCCGTCGGGCGAAGGCCCATTTCCACCATGGCATCCGTCAAGGCTGCCTGGATGGCGAAAAGAAGCGGCTGTGCGAGCTTCGTGTCGCCGAGCCTGCTCTCCAGCTCGGGATCGCTGAGCGATGCCTTGAGGTTGATGGGAGACTGGTGCGAGAAGAGTTCGGAAATCCGCTCGAAGGAGCGGCGGAACGGGGCATTGTGCCTGAGTGCCTCGAGGCCCATGCCGGCCCACTGCGCGCCGTTGCCGGAGAACACCAGCGCGACCTTCGGGTCGCGCGACAGCGCTTCGCCGGTCTCGGCCAGAGATTCGGCGCCGGCAAGGTGGGCGTCGATCGCTTCGATGGCCTGCGCGCGTTCCGCCGTGACCACGAAACGATGGCGCAGCGCCGAACGATTGGTGCTCGCGGCGGCGACGATGGCGGCTGCCTCGTCTTCGCTTTCGGCTTCGACGAGGCGATCGCGATAGGCGGCAAGCAGGCCCTTGAGGCTGCCGGCCGTGTGCGCGCTGACCATCAGAAGTTGCGGCGCGGCGTCCTCGGCCGGCTTCGACGCGCCGGCCGCGACGGCAGCCTGCGGGTCGGCGATCACGACATGCGCATTGGCACCGCCGAAACCGAAGGAATTGATGCCGGCGAGGCGCGGCCGGTCGCTCTTGGCGAGCGCCACCGGCTCGTTCGCGACGCGCACGTTGAGGCCCTGGAAATCGATATCCTCGTTCGGCGTATCGAAATGCAGCGACGCCGGAAGATAGTCATGTTCCAGCGCGAGCATGGCCTTGATCACGCCCAGCAAACCGGAGGCCGGTTCGGTGTGGCCGATATTGGTCTTGATCGAGCCGATCCATACCGGCTCCTCGCGGCGCATGCCGATCACCTGGCCAAGCGACCATACCTCGGCCGGGTCGCCTACCTTGGTGCCCGTGCCATGCCCTTCGACGAAGGCGACATCGCGGGGATCGATGCCGTCGGAATAGATCGACATCAGCAATTCCGCCTGCGCCTCGCGCGACGGCAGGGAAATGCCGTTGGTTCGGCCGGCGGCGTTGATGCCCGATGCGACGATCGTCGCGCGGCTTCGATCGCCCTCGCGGGCGACGCGCTCGGAGGAGCGGAGAACGAGCACGGCTCCGCCTTCGGCGCGCACATAGCCGATCCCGTCATTGTCATAGGCCTTGCAGAGCCCGTCGGGCGACAGCATGCGGGCCTGGGCGAAGCCGACGAAGGGCAGCGGATGCACGAGCATGTTGACACCGCCGACGATCGCGGTGTCGACGAGGCCGGAATTGATGGCGCGCACGGCGTGGTCGAGGGCGACCAGCGAAGACGAACAGGCGGTATCAACCGTAAGGCTCGGACCCTTGAGGCCGAAGACATGGGAAATACGGTTGGAGACGATCGAGAGCGTATTGCCGGTCATGAAGTAGGGACCGGGCGCCGCCGGATCCTCGACCGACAGATTGGCATGGTCGAGGCTGGAGGCGCCGACATAGACGGCAACGCGCTCGTCCTGCAGGCTGGCGACGGGAAGATTGGCGTCCTCAAGGGCCCGCCAGGTCAGCTCCAGAAGCAGGCGCTGCTGCGGATCCATGAAGGTCGCCTCACGCCGGGAAATGCCGAACAAGGCGGGGTCGAAGGCATGGATGTCCTCGAGCACGCCAGCGGCATCGGTATAGTACTTGCCCGGCACGCCCATTTCCGGATGCCAGAATCGTGCACGGTCCCAGCGATCGCTCGGAATGTTGGTGACCGCGCAGATTCCCGCACGCATCATCTCGAACAGCGCTTCAGGCGATCTAGCCCCAGGTGCGGCGCATGCACGCCCGATTACTTCTACTGTCATATACTTCTATCGCAGAGTTTCATTGGTTTGTGGCACGACAACCTCGGCGCTCATCACGGTCATCCACACCTAGGATAGGCATTAGACAAGCGATTGTGCACCGTCAATTCCCAACCTGGCTGGGAGACGACATTGCGTTGCCTTCGCTGGCAAATTCGTTCTTGACGCGCAATAGATACCAGAAATGTGCCCTTGGCAGGGTTTCGATCTTCCCCACATAGAGGAAGAGGGCGTGAAAGGACAACCGACAACCTCTTTTTGCCCTAAAATATAACTCATTCTAACAACGCGCGACGCAGGCATGCGGCCAGGAAGCACGAGGCGTTGGCGAGGGCAGACGGAGAGATATGTGTTTTCTGACGCATATACGCATTGTCTCGGCACTCCTGATCCGTGAAATGTCGACCCGCTTCGGCAACAAGCCGGGTGGCTACATCTGGGCCCTGCTGTTGTTCATCTTCCAGGCTATCGCCCATGTTCCGCTGCTCTGGGACCAGCTTTCCGCTGTTTTTCGCTGCCCGTTATATCGGCTTTCAGTTTTGTCAGGCGACTTCAGGCTATGTCAATGACGCGCTAAAGGCCAACAGGACGCTGCTGAGCTATCCAAATGTGGCTCCGATTGGCATATTCGCCGCTCGCTTCTTCCTCCAAATCGGCACGACAACCTTCGTCGCGTTTTTGCTCCTAGGTTCGATAGGCCTCACCCTGCGCATGCCATTGATTCTGAGCTGGGCAGATACTATCGAGGCTGCCGCGCCGGATTGTTGGCTTTCGGCGTCAGCCTGTCCAATACGGTATTGTTCTTGCGCTATCCGATCTACGAGAAGATTCTCCAGATCGTGAACCGGCCTCTTTTCATGCTCTCGGGTGTGTTCTTTCTGCCAGATGCGCTTCCTCACCCGTTTCGGGACATCTTGCTTTACAATCCCATTGTCCACGCGATGATGTCGTTCCGCAAGGGTTTCTATCCTGAGTATCGCGCCGCCGTGCTGGACATCGACTGTTCACGATGCTGGTGATGGGTATGCTGTTTTTCACATCTACACCTGGGCTCTGCGCGACGAATGATCCGGTTGGAGCATGCTTCCAAATTCGTCTATGTTTAACGTATCAAGGAGTCGATTTTCGATGGGGTGTCGCTGGCGCTGAAACGGGTTCGCAGCGTGGCGGCTGCTCGGGCGAGATGGCGCGGGCAAGTCCATGCTGTTGCGGCTCTTTGCGGGGACCATCAGGCTCGGCAGCGGACGTATCGTCCGCGAAGGCCACATCTCTTAGCCTCTCGAACTCCAGGGCAGTTTCCAGCCGAATCTCGCAGGCGAGCAGAACTTCCGCTTCGTGGCCCGTGTGTATGGCGTGGATTCCCAGAGGCGGATCGACTACGTGGCCGATCTTGCCGAACTTGGAGCGTTCTTCCGAGCAGCGACCGGGCATAATCGACGCGATCAGCAAAATAGCCTGAACGAGAAAGGCCCGGGAACACAGGTTCCCGGGCCTTTCTCGTATTTGTTCTATGCCGTCCGGTCAGGTTCTGAGCACCCGGTAGATTGCCGGGATGACGAGCACGGTCAGCAGCGTCGACGAGGCAAGACCGAACAGGAGAGAGATCGCCAGACCCTGGAAGATCGGGTCGGTGAGGATTACCGCCGCGCCGATCATCGCGGCCAGCGCGGTGAGCAGGATCGGCTTGAAGCGGATCGAACCGGCCTCGATCAGCACGTCGGTCAGATCGCGATCCGGCGTCTTCGCGTGGCGAATGAAGTCCACCAGCAGGATCGAATTGCGCACGATGATGCCGGCCAGTGCGATGAAGCCGATCATCGAGGTTGCGGTGAACGGTGCACCGAACAGCCAGTGACCGCCGAGAATGCCGATGAAGGTCAGCGGGATCGGCGTCAGGATGACGAGTGGCACCTTGAACGAGCCGAACTGGGCGACGACCAGGATGTAGATGCCGAGCAGGGCAACCATGAAGGCGGCGCCCATGTCGCGAAAGGTGACCCAGGTCACTTCCCATTCGCCGTCCCACAGAAGCACGGACTTGTTCTGGTCCATCGGCTGGCCGTGCAGGGCGATCTCCGGCTTGGTCAGTCCGGTCCAGTCCTGGCTGTCGAGCGCGTCCTGCACGGCGAGCATGCCGTAGAGGGGAGCTTCGTAGTCGCCGGCAAGCTCGGCCGTCACCATTTCGGCATAACGGCCGTTGTGGCGGAAGATCGGGAACGAGGCCTGTTCTTCCCTGACGCGGATGACGTCGCCCAGCTCGACCACCGAGCGCGAGCCCGGGAGCAGGTTGGCGGGGATCGGCGTCGACAGGAACTTCTCGTCGAACACCTTGGCGCCCTTGGGCCGGCTGATGACGATCGGGATCGGCGCGCGGCCGTCGCCGCGGTGCGAATAGCCGAGTGTCGTGGAGCCGTTGAGGATCGACAGGGTGTCGAACACGTCGCTTTCGGAGACGCCGAAGAAGTCTAGGTCGTCACCGGAGATCGTGGCGCGAAGACGGCTGGCCGGCTGGCCGTAGCTGTCATCGACGTCGACGATGAAGGGGACCGACTTGAAGGCGGCCTTGACCTTTTCCGCGGTGGCGCGACGGGTGGCGGCATCCGGGCCGTAGATTTCGGCGAGCAGCGTCGCCATGACGGGCGGACCTGGCGGCGGTTCGACGACCTTCAGGGACGTGCCTTCCGGCACCTTCACTTCGGCAAGTAACCGCTGGCGCAGGTCGAGCGCGACCGTGGCTCGAGCGGTCACGCTCGGACTTCGGCGTCAGGTTGATCTGCACGTCGCCCATGTCGGGCTTCGAGCGCATGTAGGCGTGGCGCACCAGGCCGTTGAAGTTGAAGGGTGCGGCGGTTGCCGCATGGGTCTGGACGCTCAGCACTTCCGGGGTGTCGAGCGTTACCCTTGCAACGGCCTGGGCAACCGCATCGGTGGCCTCGACCGAAGAGCCCTCGGGCAGGTCGATCGTCACCTGCAGTTCCGACTTGTTGTCGAAGGGCAGCAGCTTGACGGTGACGTCCTTGGTGTAGAACAGCGCCAGCGAGCCGAGCGTCGCGGCGCCGACCAGCAGCAGGAAGATCCAGCTGTTTCTCTTGCTGGCCAAGATCGGCGTGGCAACCCTGGCATAGCCCGCGCCGAGGATACCGCCGGTCGCATGCGCGTCGTCGTGGTGGAGCTTGGCCTTGCCGGCGATCTTCAGCATCAGCCAAGGCGTGACGACCACGGCGACGAAGAAGGAGAAGATCATCGCGGCCGAGGCATTGGCCGGGATCGGGCTCATATAGGGACCCATCATGCCGGAGACGAACATCATCGGCAGCAGGGCGGCCACGACGGTCAATGTCGCAACGATGGTCGGGTTGCCGACTTCGGCGACGGCGTCGATCGCCGCTTCTCTCCGGTCCTTGCCGTCGTTGAAGCCCCAGTGGCGGGCGATGTTCTCGATCACGACGATCGCGTCGTCGACGAGAATACCGATGGAGAAGATCAGCGCGAACAGCGAGACGCGGTTCAGCGTGTAGCCCATCAGGTTAGCGGCAAACAGCGTCAGCAGGATGGTCATCGGAATGACGATCGCGACGACCAAGGCCTCGCGGCGGCCGATGGCGACCCAGACGAGGGCGATGATCGACAGCGTGGCCAGGCCGAGGTGGAAGAGCAGTTCGTTCGCCTTCTCGTTGGCGGTCTCGCCGTAATTGCGCGTCACCTCGACGTCCATGCTGTCAGGGATAAGGTTGCCCTTCAATTCCTCGACGCGGGCCAGGATTTCCTCGGAGACGAGAACGGCATTGGCGCCGGCGCGCTTGGCCAGTGCGAGGGTGACGGCCGGCACGCGCTTCAGCTCGCCGTTTTCGCCGCGGGTGACCGTCGAGGCACGGGCCTCGACCGTGTCGGTGACGAAGGAGACATCGGCGACATCGCGGACATAGACCGGCCGGTTGTCGCGGGTGGTCAGCAGCAGGTTGCCGATCTCGGTCGGGGTGGACAGCGTTTCGCCGGCGACGAGCTCGATCTGCTTGCCGTCGTTGCGCACCAGTCCCGTCGAGAAGGAGCGATTGGCAGCCGTCACCTTGGCGGAGAGCTGCTGCAGGGTCATGCCGTAGAGGGCGAGCTTTTCCGACTGGGGCGCGATACGGATCGCGTCGCCCGTCTCGCCGACCAGATAGCTCAAACCCACGTCGTCGATCTTTGCCATCTCGACGCGCAGCTCTCGGGCGACACGGGTCAGCGCCGTGGCATCGACGCCTGTGCCCTTCTCGGCGGAAGGGGTAAGCGTCAGGGAAACGATGGCGACGTCGTCGATCGTGCGGCCGACCACCAGCGGTTCGGGAATGCCGACCGGGATCGAGCCCATATTGGCGCGGATCTTGTCGTGGACGCGCAGGACCGCCGAATCGCCCGACGTGCCGACGATGAAGCGGGCCGTGACCATGACCTGGTCGTCGGAGGTCTGCGAATAGACGTGCTCGACGTCGTTGATGCCCTTGATGATGGTTTCGAGCGGCTCGGTGACGAGCTTGACCGCATCCTCGGCCTTCAGACCGTCGGCGCGCACGATGATGTCGACCATCGGCACGGAAATCTGCGGCTCTTCTTCACGCGGCAGCGTCAGAAGGGCGAGCAGGCCGAGCGCGAAGGCGGTGATGAGGAAAAGCGGCGTGAGCGGCGAGGTGATGAAGCCCTTGGTCAGGCCACCTGCAATTCCGAGACTAGGAAGCTTCATGGCAGCAGGACCTCTTCGCCGGCGGCAAGGCCGGTCAGGATTTCGGTCATTTCCTTGCCGTCATGCAGGATCGGCTTGGCGGTGACGACGGCCCGTTCGGCCGTGCCTTCGCCTGATCTGACCGTGACATAGTCGACACCGAAGCGGTTGGTGAGGGCGTTGACGGGTAGCAACAGCGCATCGCGCTCGCCGACGGGTACGCGCACCAGCAGGCGCTTGTTGACGAAAGCGGTCGGCAGGTCTTCGACCTCGACATCGGCGATGACGCGGCCATTGTCGATTTCCGGATAGATCTTGGCGAGACGTCCGGTGCTCTGGTGGCCGGTGCCGTTGCCACTGTCGATCTCGATGGACGCACCCTGCTGCAACAGGTCTGCATGGCGCTCCGGGATCGCCAGGCGAAGGAAGAAGCCTCCGCCGCCGATCGTTGCGACAGGCTCACCGGCCATGACGACCGCGTCCTTGGTGACCGGGACGGTCAGAACCTTGCCGTTCGCCGGTGCCAGAACTGCGCCTTCCTTGCCCTGTTCGACGATGACCGAGCGCTGGGCTTCGGCGGCGGCGATCTGGTTGCGGACCACATCGACCTGCGTACGCAGAGCATCCAGCCGCTGGGCCGTCGTTACGCCGCGCTTGATCAGTTCCTCGCCGCGCGTCAATTCCGACTGGGCGTTTTCCATCGACGCCCGCAGGCCGAGCAACTGAGCCTCGATCGCGGCGATCTGGAAGTCGATCTTGTCATCCCTGACCACGGCGATGACGTCGCCGGCCTTGACGTCGTCGCCTTCCGTCACCTTGAGGTCGACGACAGTGCCACCGATGCGCGCGCGCGCAGAAACGCTATCGCGCGCCTCGACGCGGCCATAGACCGCTTTCCATTCGGGGATCCTGACCGGATCGAGACGGAGCGTCTCGGCAGCAAACGAGCTGGTCGACAGGAGCGACAGGCCGAGAATGGCGGAACGCACGAGCGCCTTGGCTTTCATGGGGATTTCCTTCGAACAGGGATGCTCAGAATGCGCAGCCGGGACGGAAGCCGAGCTTCTTGAAGATCATCGCGGCGGGGCAGAAGCCGGTAAAGGCTGACTGTAGCATGTTAACGCCGATGAAGACGGTGAACCAGACGAAATAGGGATGGACGAAAGCCGTCAGAAGGACGGAAACCAGAACCATCACGCCGGCAAAGGCCAGCACGGCACGATCGAGAGACATAGCAACCTCCATGGATATATATCTACATATATTCGTATATACGATGGTTGGCGCAGTCGCAAGGACTATTTGCAGATAGCTGGAGGCGAAGGCGGGGAGCCGCAGAGCGAGCGCGACATTGCGCCCGGCTAGCGGCGTGACAGCATTCGCTCGCTGAAGATGATGATCAGGCCTGCGCTGCAGATCAGCGCCGCGCCGAAAAACACGTTGAGGGTCGGAATGTCGCGCCAGATCGCATAGCCGAGCGCAAAGGCCCAGACGAGCGAGGTGTATTCGAACGGCGCAAGCACCGAGATCGGCGCCCGGCGCATGCCCTCGAAGAAGGCGACCTGGGCCACGCCGCCGATCATGCCGGTCGCCAGTGACAGGCCGAGTTCCGTCATGCTCGGCGTATGCCAGACCTGGAACAGCATGGTGCCCGTCAGAACGAGGAAGAACATGTTGGTCACGCTCATCTGTACCAGGGTGCGGGCGCCCATGGCGGTGCGGCGCAGCAAGACGGTCGAGAAGGCCCAGAGGAAGGCGGCGAGAAGGGCGAGAAAGACCGGGGGCCGCAAGGTCATGCCCATCGGATTGGTGGCGATCAGCACGCCGATGAAGCCGACGACGACCGCCGTCCAGCGCGGCAGGGTCACGCGCTCCTTCAGGATCGGCACGGCAAGCAGCGTGGCCACCACCGGTGCCGCGTAGTACAAGGTCGTCAGTTCGGCAAGCTGCATCTCGCGGGCCGCATTGTAATAGCACAGCCATGCGCCGAGCAGCAGCAGGCTGCGGATCATCATCGGCTTGACCACCGGCGACCTGATCGCTTCGCTGACCATTGATGGCCCGCCGAACATCAGGCAACCGGCCAGGATGACGACGCTGCGGAAGAAGAGAATCTGCCAGACGGCGGTCGTCTCGACCAGCAGCTTTATAATGCCGTCATGCAGCGTGAAGAGGAAATAGGACAGGCTGGTCAGCAGGATGCCTAAGCCGACGGTTGTTTTCACGCATGCACCATGGAGGCAGGATCATTGACGGGGTCGGCGTCGCGGGGCGAAGCAGCCGGACGAGAAGAACGGACGCCATGTTTCCCTTTCGCCACCTGCTGTCAATTGCATCCTTTTGCACTTTCGCTGGGCGGCGCCTGCCATTTCGGCGGGAAACAAAATGTGAAATGCCCGCGTCGCTTTTGCCGTTGCCGTTTCAATCGATTTAAATAGAGTGCCGCAAATTCCGAGGAGAGGACGATGGCGGAAACGACCAACGATGCGGGCGCGCAGATGCGCGGCGGCTATTTCACCCGGACGCGGGCAGCCGTGTCGATGCTGTTCTTCATCAATGGCCTGATGATGGGCGCCTGGGCGCCGAAGATCCCGGTCTTCGCCAAGGCCCTATCGCTCAGCGAAGCCCATCTCGGCATGATGCTGTTCGTCTTCGGCATCGGTTCCCTGCTGCTTATGCCGATCGCCGGCATGCAGATCGCCCGCTTTGGCTCGAGCCCCGTCGTGCAGGTCGCAGCGCTGCTGTTCATTCCGACCATCATTGGCATCACCCTGGTTGATTCCGTCTGGGCCGGGGCCGTGGCGATCTTCCTGTTCGGCGGCCTCGGCGGTGCCATGGACGTGGCGATGAATGCCAATGCGGTGGAGGTCGAGCGTTCGATGCGGCGCTCGATCATGTCGTCCTGCCACGCTTTCTGGAGCCTCGGCGGGCTGGTGGGGGCGGCAACCGGCGGCCTGCTGATCGCAGCGCTCGGTGCCCTTGGCCCGCCTTCTGGTGGCCGGCGTCGTGCTGGCTCTGCTGGCGCTCGCACGAACGATGATCCTCGTCGACCGGCCGCATCCCTCCGAACGGCGCGACCGGGCCAAGCTGCCGCTTTCGCCCTTGCCGTGGCTGATCGGTCTCGTGGCGCTGTTCTCCATGATTCCGGAAGGCGCCATCCTCGACTGGGGCGCGCTTTATCTCGGCAACGAACTGAACGCCTCGACGGCCCTGTCGGGTTTTGCTTTTGCTGCGTTTTCGTTGGCCATGGCGGCGATGCGCTTTGCTGGTGATCTTGTTCGCGATCGGCTGGGGGCCGTCAGGACGCTCAGGCTCTGCACGGTGGCTTCCTTCGTCGGCCTGGTGATTGCCGGCCAGGCACCGAACGTGACGATCGCGCTGATCGGCTTCGGCATTGCCGGCATCGGCATTTCCAACATGGTGCCGATCGCCTTTTCGGCGGGCGGCAACATACCCGGCCTTGCGCCCGGGATCGGTCTTTCGGTCGTCACCACGCTCGGCTATTCGGGCATCCTGTTTGCCCCGTCGATCATCGGGTTCATCGCTGAATATACCACGCTCTCGGTCGTCTATACCGCGGTGTCGCTGCTCAACCTCGTTGTGCTGGCGCTGTCGGGCCTGGCACGCCATGCCGACCGGGTCGGCGAGGCGCACAGCTAGGGCGTCGGGCGAAGGCCCGCCTCCCGCTTGCCGGCGCCGGTAGGGACGGCATTGACGGGCGCCGGCAGGGACGGCCGCGTTCCCAATTATGTGGATGGCGGACATGGACCAAGTTTCGGCCAAGATCTTGGATATATGGTGCAACTGCCGATCGGCCCGTTCGCCTGTTGGCCGTGCTTTAGAGCATGGTTGACAAGCGCGCATGTTTGATCCACCTGATTTTGACAAATTTCGCGCCGTTCAAGGGCATTCCATGACATCCGCAGACGAATTCGATCCCAAGCCGCGCCACAAAACCGTTGCCGTCGACGTCGGCGGCGTGATCGTCGGCGGCGGTGCCCCCGTCGTCGTGCAGTCGATGACGAATACCGACACGGCCGATGTCGATGCGACCGTCGCGCAGGTGGTCGCCCTGTTCAAGGCCGGCTCCGAGATCGTGCGCGTCACAGTCGACCGCGACGAGAGTGCGGCCGCCGTGCCGAGATCGCGACCGTCTGCTGCGCCTCGGCTCAACGTACCGTTGAACTTCACTATATCGGCCACAAGCTGCTGGCGGACCATCCCGCTTGCGCCGAGGCGCGAAATACCGGATCAATCCGGGCAATGTCGGCTTCAAGGACAAGAGGGACAAGCAGTTCGCCGACATCGTCGAAATGGCCATCCGCTACGACAAGCCGGTGCGCATCGGCGTCAACTGGGGCTCGCTCGACCAGGAACTGCTGACCCGGCTGATGGACAAGAACCAGGCGGAAGGCTTTCCGCTCTCGGCGCGGCAGGTGACGCGCGAGGCGATTGTGCAGTCGGCTCTGCTGTCGGCCGAACTCGCCGAGGAGATCGGCCTGCCGCGATCGAAGATCATCCTGTCGGCCAAGGTGTCCCAGGTCCAGGACCTGATCGCCGTCTATTCAATGCTGGCGCGGCGCTCCGACCACGCGCTGCATCTGGGGCTGACCGAGGCCGGTATGGGCTCCAAGGGTATCGTCGCCTCGTCGGCCGCCATGGGCTATGTCCTGCAGCACGGGATCGGAGATACGATCCGCGTCTCGCTGACGCCCGAGCCGAACGGCGACCGCACCCGCGAAGTGCAGGTGGCGCAGGAAATCCTGCAGGTCATGGGTTTCCGCCAGTTCGTCCCGGTCGTCGCGGCCTGCCCCGGCTGCGGCCGCACCACCTCGACCGTGTTCCAGGAACTCGCCCAGAAGATCGAGCAGGACCTGCGCAAGAACATGCCGGTCTGGCGCGAGAAATATCCGGGCGTCGAAGCGCTCAACGTCGCGGTCATGGGCTGCATCGTCAACGGCCCGGGCGAGAGCAAGCATGCCGATATCGGCATCTCGCTGCCGGGCACCGGCGAGACGCCGGCCGCCCCGGTCTTTATCGACGGCCAGAAAGCGATGACGCTGCGCGGCACGAACATCGCCGCCGATTTCGAGGCGCTGGTCATCGACTATATCGACAAGCGCTATGGCCGGAAAAGCGCTGCCGAGTAGGCCGTGGAGGCCTGCAACTTCATATTGCCGCATTTGGCTTGTTGACGGAAACTAGAGTTTTTCCTGGAGTGATTCCGACGATGATCAAGAAAATGTCGATCCTCGCGTCCGCCGCGATTTATCTGACCGCCTGCACGACGACTGATCCCTATACCGGTCAACAGAAGACGTCCAACCTGGCCGGCGGCGCCGTTCTCGGTGCCGCGCTCGGCGCGGTCGGCGGCGCGGTGATCGGCGGCGGTGGCCGTGACAGCCGCAATGGTGCGCTGATCGGCGCCGGCATCGGTGCCTTGGCCGGCGGCGCGATCGGCAACTACATGGACAATCAGGAGGCCGAACTCCGGGCCCAGCTGCAGGGCACCGGCATTTCGGTCACCCGCATGGGCGACCGGATCATCCTCAACATGCCGTCCAATATTACCTTTGCGACCGACCAGGATCAGGTCATGCCGCAGTTCTATCCGACGCTGAATTCGGTGGCGATCGTGCTGCGCAAGTTCGACAAGACGCTGATCGACGTCAACGGCCATACCGATTCGACCGGCAGCGTTGCCCACAACGAGGCGCTGTCCGAGCGCCGCGCCATGTCGGTGGCGAGCTATCTCAACTCGCAGGGCGTCGACCCGCGTCGCGTCTCGGCTCTCGGCTTCGGCCCCAGCCAGCCGGTCGCATCGAACGCCACGGCGGAGGGTCGCGCGCAGAATCGCCGCGTCGAGATCCAGATCGCGCCGATCAAGGCCGGCTGATCCGGCGAAGACCGGTAAGAGTTCCAGGCGCCGCCATCCAGCGGCGCCTTCTTCATATGCGGGTGGTGAGCAGCTTGATGCCGGCGGCGGCAAACAGCAGACCCATCGTCGCGTCGATGCCGCGGCGGGCGGCGCGATAGGCGCGATAGGCCGGTCCGGTGGAAAACAGCAGGGCATAGCTGGTGAAGACGGTGAGGCCGGTCAGCAGGCAGCCGCCGACGATCAGCGCCACGGCTGCGGTCGAGGCGCCCTGCGGCAGCCCGAGCGAAATGATCGCCACCCAGGCAAAGATCGCCTTGGGATTGGTCAGGTGGATGGCATAGCCGAGCAGGAAGGTCCGCTTGAGGCTTCTCACCGGAACGGCATCCGCGGTTGCCAGCTGCAGGGCAGCGTCGGGGCGGCTTGCCGAGCGCAGCGCCTTGTAGGCGAGATAGAGCAGGTAGAGACCGCCGGCGATCTTCACCACCTGCAGCACGCCCGCATAGTGCGTCAGAAGGGCGGCAAGGCCGATCGAGGCGGCCATTGCCCAGGTGAACGAGCCGGCGAAGACACCAGCCGCCATGGCGAGCCCTGAACGGCGGCCCTCCGCGATCGACGTCGAGACGATCGCCATGACCGCAGGGCCGGGGCTTAGCACGGCAGCGAGATAGACGAGATAGGCCGCCACGATCTGCGGCAGGTGCTGGGCGATGTCGTTCATGGGGTCCCGTTCTCCTGGATCTGAAAGGGCAGCATAACGCCTCCCGCGCTCGGGCACATGTCAGATGATTTGATGCCCGCCTGTCCGGAAATTGATGATTCCGCGGAACGAATTGCCCGGATCGTTCAGTTCTTGCGGTTGGCGACGAAGCGGGCAGCCTCGACGAGTGTCCTTGCCCGATCGCCGTAGACGGCGATGAGATGCGTTGCCTCGCCGACCAGCCGGTCGAGTTCGGCCTCGGCCCAGGGCCGGCCCTTCAGCGCCACCAGCGTCCCCTTGCCGCGTGCGGCATCCTTGCCGGCAGCCTTACCGAGGGTCGCGGCATCCGAGGTGAGGTCCAGCAGGTCGTCGGCCAGTTGGAAGGCGCGTCCGATGATCTCGCCGAAGCGGCGCATGCGGTCGCGGTCTTCCGCCGGCGCTCCGGCAATGATGGCGCCCGCCTCGCAGGCAAACCGGATCAGCGCGCCGGTCTTCATCGCCTGCAGGGTGACGATGCCCGGCTCGTCGGGCGTCTCTTTTTCGGCCGCGAGGTCCAGTGCCTGGCCGCCGGCCATACCGCCGATGCCGGCAGCGCGCGCGAGGGCCAATACCAGTTCGATCCTGGCGCGGTCGGGCAGATGTGTTTCCGGCGCGGCGATGATGTCGAAGGCGTAGGTCAGGAGCGCGTCGCCGGCGAGGATGGCGGTCGCCTCGTCAAAGGCGATATGGACGGTCGGCTTGCCGCGCCGCAGATCGTCGTCGTCCATGGCCGGCAGATCGTCGTGGACCAGCGAATAGCTGTGCAGACATTCGAGTGCCGCCCCGACCCGCAGCGCCGCCGTCTCGTCGCCGCCGAACATTGCTGCACTTTCGACCACCAGAAACGGGCGAAGCCGTTTGCCGCCGTTCAGCGCGCCATAGTGCATGGCCTGAAGCAGACGGGCCGGCCGGGTGGTCTCCTGCGGCTGCACTTCGGCCGAAAGAAGCTGGTCCAGGAGCCTCTCGGTCCGCTTGGCTGTGGCGTCTAGCTTTGCATCGAATGGGATCATCGGGGCCTCCGTCGCGGCTATTTGGCATGGGGTTGCGGGGCTGGCAACGGGAATCTGGCCGGGAAAAGCCGCCCGCCGTCGCAAGCGGTCTGGCTATCGGCCGACAGGCTCGCTAAGAGAAACGATCACTCGCAGACACCAGGCAGATCCTTCTTGGCGGAAAACAGCGATATCGGAGACGAAGACGAGGGCGAGGCGCCAGCGCCGCGCAGGTCCATCGACCTCGCGCGCCGCGTTCTCCGCGTCGTGATTGCCCTTCTGCTCTTGCCCTATGCGCTTGTCCTGCTCTATCGGGTCGATTTCATTCACCCCGTTTCGACGCTGATGCTTGCCGATCTCGTCACCTTCCGGGGCTATGACAGGCGATGGGTCGACTTCGAGACGATCTCGCCGCATCTGGTGCGCGCCGTCATGATGTCCGAGGACGGCCAATTCTGCTCGCACAGGGGCGTCGACTGGGAACAGATGAAGGGCGTGGTCGATGACGCGCTGTCGGGCGAGGCGACCCGCGGCGCCAGCACGATCCCCATGCAGACGGTGAAGAACCTCTATCTGTGGAACAGCCGGTCGATGCTGCGCAAGGGACTGGAGCTGCCGCTGGCGATCGTCGCCGACTTCGTCTGGCCGAAGACGCGGACCATGGAGATCTATCTCAACATCGCCGAGTGGGGTCCGGGCATCTACGGCGTCGAGGCCGCCGCCCGCTATCATTTCAAGACCTCGGCCTCGAAGCTCACGCCGAGCCAGGCGGCGCTGCTGGCCGTCTCCCTGCCCAATCCGATTGAGCGGGTGGCCGGCAAGCCGGGCAAGGGCATGAAGCGTCTGGCGGCCGTGGTCGACCGGCGCGCCAAGCGCTCCGGCGCTTACATCACATGTCTTTATGACTGAGTTTCAAAACTTTGGTTGGTGCGGGCGCCTATCCCGTCCTACTCTTGAGGGACAAGATGCCATTCGGGAGCGCGGCGATGGACCCTTTCATTCTGTATATCGGCAACAAGAACTATTCCTCCTGGTCGTTCCGCCCGTGGATGGCACTGACGGGATGCGGCATTCCCTTCGAGGAACGGCTCATTCCGTTTGATTTCGACGCCGGCAATCCGAAGTTCAAGGAGATCTCGCCGACCGGACGCGTGCCGGTGCTGCACCACGGCAGTCTGAGGGTTTGGGAATCGCTGGCGATCATCGAATATGCGGCGGAGCTCTTCCCCGATGCGGGACTTTGGCCGACCGACAGCGGGGACCGGGCCATGGCGCGGTCGATCTCGATGGAGATGCTTTCGGGCTTCAGGGCGCTGCGCGGTGCCTGCCCGATGAACATGCGCCGGGAGGTTCGCGCCATCGATCTGCCCGAAGGGGTTGCGGACGATGTGGCGCGCATCGAGACGATCTGGCGCGACATGCGGCAGCGTTCGGGCGGCCCTTTCCTGTTCGGCGCCTTCTCCGCCGCCGATGCGATGTATGCCCCCGTGGTCAACCGCTTCAAAGTCTATGACCTGGTCAGGGACGCCGATACCCTCGACTACATGCAGGCGATGGAAAGCCATCCGGCATGGGTCGCCTGGCGGGATGCGGCACTGGCGGAAACATGGATTGTCGCGGAAGATGAGGCTTGAGCCTGCTCTTCGCCTGGCCCGCCTGAAAAAATTGATCTGGGGACTGGTCAAAGCCCTGCGGGGCATGTATAAGCGCGCCAAATTCCGAGATCGAGACAGGTGCTGTTCGGCCTCATCCGGCCGCGGGATCCTGTTTTGCCCGTCATGTGGAGTAAGTAAAATGGCTGTACCGAAAAGAAAAACAAGCCCGTCCAAGCGCGGTATGCGCCGCTCTGCAGACGCGCTGAAGGCTTCGTCCTACGTCGAAGACAAGAACTCCGGCGAACTGCGCCGTCCGCACCATATCGATCTGAAGACCGGTATGTACCGTGGCCGTCAGGTGCTGACGCCCAAGGAAAGCGCATAACATCCGAATATTCGGATGACTTTTTTAAGGCCGGCCTTGTGCCGGCCTTTATTTTTTGGGCGTGTGGTCGTTCAATCTACCTTTCGATCGCCTGCCATCCGGCGGCGATCGCATTCAATGATCCGAGGCCTGCCCATGTTTGCCGCCATACCACTGATGATCCTGCCGCTGGCGCTTTACAATCTCGCCATGCTCGGCCTTTTCGGCGGCGGCGTTCAGGTCCTGGAAAGCCAGCTGCTTTCGCTTTCCATGCTGTCGGGCGCGATCTGGACCCTGTCGCTCGGCGACGTTCTGATCCTGGTTGCGCTGGCTGTGCTGTTCTTCGAAATTCTGAAGGCTACGCTCAACGGCTCCGGCTCGCTGATCAACCACATGCTGTCCATGCTGGTCTTCGTCGCCTTCCTGGTGGAGTTCCTGTTGGTGAGGGGAGCGGCGACGCAGACCTTCTTCATCCTGATGACGGTCGCCTTCATCGATGTCGTCGGCGGCTTCGCCGTATCCATCCGCTCAGCCGGCCGCGATGTCTCGATCGGCCTCTGAGGCCGTTCGCTTCCTGATCCAATGGAAAAGGGCCGGAGTTTTCCCCAGCCCTCGATGATCGAGCGACGTCGTCGGCGACGGTGGGTCAGAGATTGTCGAGCTTGCTCTGCAGCGTGCGCAACTGTTCCTTCAGCTCGTCGATGTCCTTGGCTTCGGCCTTCTTCGGCTCCTTCGGCGGCTGGGCGCCAAGGAATGGCGAGAACATCTGCATGGCCTGGTGGAACATATCGGTGTTGCGCTTCACCTGTTCTTCCATCAGCTGGATCGGCATTTGCAGGTTCTTCGTGAGCGGCGTTTCGCCGAAGGCCTTGGTCATTTGCTCGCGCATCTGGACCTGCTGTTCGGTGAAAGCCTTCATCGAGTGTTCGAGGAAGCTCGGAACGACCATCTGCATCTGGTCGCCGTAGTAGCCGATCAGCTGGCGCAGGAAGGAGATCGGCAGCAGCGTGTTGCCCGTCTTCGACTCCTGCTCAAAAATGATCTGGGTCAGAACCGAATGGGTGATGTCTTCGCCGGACTTGGCGTCCTGGACGGTGAACTCCTCTCCCTTCTTGACCATCTTGGCCAGGTCCTCCAGCGTCACATAGGTGCTGGTGCCCGTATTGTAGAGGCGTCGATTGGCATATTTCTTTATGACGATCTCGCCGTCCGTTTTGGCCATATTCGTCTCCTAACCCCGTTGTTTTTGTGGATTTTTGCTCTTCCCGAAAGAAGTGTAAGCGCAAATCGAGGGTGGTGACAATCTCTTTGTGCGATGCGGCACCCGCGGTTGACGAATGTCAAGCTGTCACAACTAAGGAACGAAACGGCTGACGTTCTTCCTGTTTGACTTCGACCTAAAGCTTTGCCAGTTTCAAGCTCAAAGAAACAAACTCCTGAGGAGGCGTCCATGAGCAGTTCATCCATCGTCATTGCGAGCGCAGCGCGCACGCCGGTCGGCTCGTTCAACGGCGCCTTTGCCAACGTCCCGGCCCACGACCTGGGCGCCGCGGTCATCAAGGAGGTGCTGGAGCGTGCCGGCGTCGACGCAAAGGAAGTCGATGAAGTCATCCTCGGCCAGGTGCTCTCGGCCGGCCAGGGACAGAATCCCGCCCGTCAGGCGGCGATGAAGGCCGGCATACCGCAGGAAGCCACCGCTTGGGGCATGAACCAGCTTTGCGGCTCGGGCCTTCGTGCCGTGGCGCTCGGCATGCAGCAGATCTCGACCGGCGATGCGACGATCATCGTCGCCGGCGGCCAGGAATCCATGTCGATGGCGCCGCATTGCGCGCATCTGAGGGCCGGCACCAAGATGGGCGACCTGAAGATGGTCGATACCATGATCAAGGACGGCCTGACCGATGCCTTCTACGGCTACCACATGGGCACGACCGCCGAGAACGTCGCCCGCCAGTTCCAGCTGACGCGCGACGAGCAGGATGCCTTCGCCGTTGCATCGCAGAACAAGGCCGAGGCCGCGCAGGTGGCCGGCCGCTTCAAGGACGAGATCGTTCCTTTCGTCGTCGCTGGCCGCAAGGGCGACGTGACTGTCGATGCGGACGAATACATTCGTGCCGGAGCCACCCTCGACAGCATGACCAAACTTCGCCCGGCCTTCGACAAGGAAGGCACGGTCACGGCTGGCAACGCGTCCGGCATCAATGACGGCGCAGCCGCAGCCCTGCTGACGAGCGAGGCGGAAGCCTCCCGTCGCGGACTCGTCCCGCTTGTCCGCATAGCGTCCTGGGCGACGGCCGGCGTCGATCCGCAGGTCATGGGCACAGGCCCGATCCCGGCATCGCGCAAGGCGCTGGCGAAGGCCGGCTGGAAGATTTCCGATCTCGACCTCGTCGAGGCCAACGAGGCCTTCGCCGCCCAGGCCTGCGCGGTCAACAAGGACCTCGGCTGGGATACCTCGATCGTCAACGTCAATGGCGGTGCGATCGCCATCGGCCACCCGATCGGTGCATCCGGCGCCCGCATTCTCAACACGCTGGTCTTCGAAATGAAGCGCCGCGGCGCCAAGAAGGGTCTTGCCACGCTCTGCATTGGTGGCGGCATGGGTATCGCCATGTGCCTCGAGGCACTGTGAACTGAAAACGCGGTCTGGAGGAGCATGACGGCACGGGCCGTCATGACCGAGGTCGATCTGCTTGTCACAAACCTGTCCTAACAACGACTCCGTCAGAAGAGTCGGTGGACGATGAAACTGTATATTGAGGGGAGAACAGCACATGAGCAGAGTTGCATTGGTGACGGGTGGAACCCGGGGTATCGGGGCGGCGATTTCGATCGCGCTCAAGGCCGCCGGCTACCGGGTGGCGGCGAACTATGCCGGCAATGACGAGAAGGCCAAGGCCTTCGAGGCCGAAACGGGGATCCATACGTTCAAGTGGGACGTTTCGAACTACCAGTCCTGCGCCGAGGGGATCGCCAAGGTCGAGGCGGAACTCGGCCCGGTCGAAATCCTCGTCAACAATGCCGGCATCACGCGCGATGCCATGTTCCACAAGATGACGCCGGAACAGTGGAACGAAGTGATCAACACCAACCTCACCGGCGTGTTCAACATGACCCATCCGGTGTGGTCCGGCATGCGCGACCGCAATTTCGGCCGAGTCATCACCATCTCCTCGATCAACGGCCAGAAGGGGCAGATGGGTCAGGCCAACTATTCGGCGGCCAAGGCTGGCGATCTCGGCATCACCAAGGCGCTCGCCCAGGAGGGCGCAGCCAAGGGGATCACGGTGAACGCGATCTGCCCGGGCTATATCGGCACGGAGATGGTGCGCGCCATCCCGGAAAAGGTGCTGAACGAGCGGATCATTCCGCAGATCCCGGTCGGGCGTCTCGGCGAGCCGGAGGAGATCGCGCGAATCGTGGTCTTCCTCGCATCCGACGATGCCGGTTTCATCACCGGATCGACGATCTCGGCCAATGGCGGCCAGTTCTTCGTTTGAGCTGAGATAACGGATCAGACTCGAGCCGGCCCTCGGGCCGGCTTTTTCTGCCGTGTGCCAAAAGTTAACATCAGGCCCGTAGCCGGCGGCCGCAGATCCTAATATCCACCGTTTCCTATGGCTAACAGTTTGTTATTCAACAAGATATTGCGGTGAACAAAGCGGGAAAACAGGCGCGTCACCGATTCGTCGCCGATTCGTTCCGGCTTTGGTCGATCTGTTAACGTGACGGTCCAAAACAGCAAAAAACCGCCGGTGGGGGAACCGGCGGCTTTCTGTCGAGGCGCTGTCTGCGACTTAGCGGCAGCGCGCTTCGTAGGTGCGGCCGTAGCGATCGCGATAGACGCAATAGCCCGAACGTTCCTGGGACTGACCGATCAGGGCGCCGGCAGCGCCGCCGACCACTGCGCCGACGGCTGCGCCGCCGACGGAATTGGTGGCTACGCCACCGATGACGGCACCGGTTGCGGCGCCTACGCCGGCACCGCGTTCGGTCGCCGTGCAGGATGCCAGGGGGGCAATCAGGGCAAGGGCAAGAAGGATTTTCTTCATCGTCGGTTTTCCTCTTCGGTTTTGACGGGCGTTAGATCCGGCCCATGAGCAGCAGGATGACAAGAATGAGAACCACGAGGCCCAGGCCACCGGAAGGCGCATAGCCCCAGTTGCGGCTATAGCCCCAATTGGGCAGCGCGCCGATCAGCAGCAATATGACGATGACGATGAGAATTGTGCTCAACATGGTGACCCTCTCCATTCGGGAATGCAAAACCTGGTCTTCTTGTCGCTTCAACGTCGCCGGATGAGAATTGTTCCAACCGTGCCGAAAGGGCAGGCGAAAAGTCCGGATCGAACCCATTGAGAAGCGGCGCGAAGGGGTTGGCGCGCTGGCGGCCAAGGGCGGCGACGACGGACGAGCGGGGATCGAGGAAGCCGGCGATTACCTTGTCCATCTGTCGCTTCTGCTCGACCATCACCAGATGGCCGCAGTCGCCGAACAAGCACGGTCCGCGCGCGCGGGAGAAGCTTCGACAGTCTCCGCTGGTGCGAGGGCGGAACGATGGCGTCGTGGATGCCGCTGATCCATTCGGCATGGGGCGGCGGAAACATCACATCGGTGAACCAGAGTTCCCAGAACGCGTCGGGGGGGGCAGAACGGTTCCACTCCCGATCATGGTTAACCAACGGGACGGAACCCCGTTGGCAAGCCATTGATCCGATTCAGCATTTTGTGTCGATTCTCGACAGGCC
>JAHRYZ010000032.1 GCA_020621905.1 Rhizobium sp. | reverse complement strand
CGGCAGCGCGGCGGATTTCAGCCAGCGTATAGTCGTCGAAGGTAGCGGACTTGCGCGGCGGGGTCGTCGGATTGTGGTAGCTCATCTGCTGGCCCCTCGCCTCAATAGGCTTCTGCATTGTCGATGTTGAAATTGTAGAGCTTGCGGGCCGAACCGTAGCGCTTGAACTCCTCCGGTCTGACGTCCGTGACGCCGGCCCTCTCCAGGAGTTCGGCAAGCTTTTCGAGATGCTTGGGCTTCATCGCCTTTTCGATGCAGTCGGCGCCGAGGCTCTTGACCGTGCCGCGCACGAAGAGCTTGGCCTCATACAGGCTGTCGCCGAGTGCTTCGCCGGCGTCGCCGAGTACGACGAGATGGCCGGACTGACCCATGAAGGCCGACATGTGGCCGATCGAGCCGTGTACGACGATGTCGATACCCTTCATCGAGATGCCGCAGCGCGACGCCGCATTGCCCTTGATGACGAGCAGGCCGCCCTGTCCGGTGGCCCCGGCATACTGGCTGGCATCGCCCTCAATTACGACCGTGCCGGACATCATGTTTTCAGCGACCCCCGGCCCGGCCGAACCGTGCACGGTGATCGTGCCGCCGTCGTTCATGCCGGCGCAGTAGTAGCCGACCGAGCCGCGCACCTCGACGGTGACGGGGCTGTCGATACCGACGGCAACCGCATGGCTGCCGCGCGGATTGACGACCTCGAAGGCGGTGTCGTTGGCGCCGGAACCGAGATTGTGGAGGGCGCTGTTGAGTTCCCGGAGCGGGGTTTGGGAGAGATCGAATACAGGCATGGAGTTCGGACTTTCTTCGTGAAGGACGGACGCCTCAGGCGGCCTTCTCGTGATCCCAGAAATAGACGGTGGCGGGCTCGGGCTCCCAGACCCGGGCGTTCTCGATGCCCGGCAGGTTGACCAGCGCGCGATATTCCGAGCCGAAGGCGACATACTGGTCCGTCTCGGCCATCACCGCCGGCTTGCAGGCGATCGGGTCGCGCACCACGCCGAAACCCGACTTGGTGCCGACGACGAAGGTGAAGAAGCCGTCGAGATCATCCAGCGCGCCGGTCAGCGCCTGGCCCAGATCCTTGCCCTTGGCCATTTCCGCGGTCAGGTAGGCGGCCGCGACTTCCGAGTCGTTCTGCGTCTCGAAGGTCACGCCCTCGCGGATCAGTTCGCGGCGCAGGTTGTTGTGGTTGGACAGCGAGCCGTTGTGTACGAGGCACTGGTCGGCGCCGGTGGAGAACGGGTGGGCGCCGAGCGTGGTGACCGCACTTTCAGTCGCCATGCGGGTATGGCCGATGCCGTGCGTGCCGCCCATGGCGCGCACATCGAAGCGTGCGACGACATCCTTGGGCAGACCGATCTCCTTGAAGATCTCGACGCTTTCGCCGGATCCCATCACCCGAACATCCGGGCGGAGCTCCGCGAGCACGGCACGGATTTCGGCAAGCTGCGCCGCATCGATCTCGATCACCGCATGGGTGCTCTTGACCACGACGGAGGCCGGGACGCCGGCCTTGTGGAGCGCAGTTTCGAGACCGTCGAAATCGCTCTTGGGGTCCGCCGACTGGACGGTCACCTTCGCCTTGCCGGCAGCCGGGTCGCCATAGATGGCAATGCCGGCCGAATCCGGCCCCCGGTCGGTCATGGTGATCAACATGTCCGAAAGCAGAGCCCCCAGCTGGGGCTCCAGACTCTTGTCCTTCAGGAACAAACCAACAATGCCGCACATGGCTGCCATCTCCATTTTCTCGATGGAGTCATGGGTAACAGCCAGCCCCGCAAAAATCAATCAAAAAGAATAAAATATTCCTGTAAGGCAATTATCCCTGCTGCGGGTAAGAGATGATGGACAGATATCGGGCCGGCAGCTTGACCAGTTCCTCGGGCCCGTGCGGCGCATCCGCGTCGAAGAACAGGCTGTCGCCCGGCTGCATCCGATAGAGGCTCTCGCCATGGCGATAGACCACCTCGCCTTCCAGCATGTAGAGGAACTCCATGCCCTCGTGCTGGAAGGTCGGGAAGATGTCCGATTCCGCGTTGAGCGTGATGAGATAGGGCTCCACCGCCACGCCCGACGTGTTGTTCTCGATATGGCCGAGCAGACTGTAGTGGTGGCCGGCGCGCGTGCCGCGCCGCTCGATGTCCACGCCCTCGCCCGCCTTGACGAAGCTGGCGCTCTTCGGCTCCTCATAGCCGCGAAAGAAGGCGGTGATCGGCACGCTGAGCGCGGTGGAGAGCGACTGCAGGGTGTTGAGCGAGGACGAGATATTGCCGTTCTCGATCTTCGACAGCATGCCGACCGACATGCCGGTGGCGGAGGCCAGGTCGGCGACCGTCAGCCCGAGCTTCTTGCGATAGGTGCGCACCTCGTGGCCGATCGCCATTTCCAGCGTGTTGGCCCGCGGTTCGCGCACGGCATGGGGATTCTGCGCCAGAACAGCCTTGGCAACCTTCGCCGCCTTTGCCGCACTCTTCCTGTCCACCGTCATCTCTCCCTCACTCCCGGTTCGCGCGCCGAACCGCCTTTGTCTCATCTACGCTCTAACGGATTTCGGCTGGATGCCAAAACGCTGTTTGTAGGCCCGCGAAAAATGCGAGGCGCTCGAAAAGCCGGTGGCAAAGGCGACCTCCGAAATGGCGAGAGGGCTCTGCTCGAGAAGCTTGCGGGCATGATCGAGCCGGATATTGCGGTAACTCTCGAGGAAACCGGCCGGCATCTGTTCGGCAAACAGGCGGTCGAGATGGCGCGGACTGATGCCCGCCAGGCGCGCCATGTCGCGGCGGGAAAGCGGATTTTCGATCGTCGTTTCCATCGTCTCCAGCACCGTGACGAGGGCCGGATGATGCGTGCCGAAGCGTTCCGTCGACGAGCCCCTTTGCGGCCCGCCAGGCTCGGCGACGGCGGTGTGAAGATACCAGTCGCTGACCCGCCGCGCGAAGGCCTGACCCATGCGCCCGGCAATCAGCGCACATCATGTCGAGCGGTGCGATACCGCCGCCGCAGGTGATGCGATCACCGTCCAGCACGTAGCGCGCCTGGCGCGGGACAAGCTTTGGGAAGGCTTCGGCCAGGGCCGGCGCGTGCTCCCAGTGGATGGTGAAGTCTCGGCCGTCCAGTAGGCCGGATGCGGCAAGCAGGTACGAACCGCTGGAAATGCCGCCGATCCGAACGCCCTGGCGCGAAAGCCTCCGCAAGGCTGGATGCAGGCCTGCCGCCTGCTTCCAGTCTTCGGGGTTGCCGCCAGCGACGACGAAGATCGTGTGATAGTCGCTGCCGGCCCCGGCTATGTCCCGGCAGGGGATGGCAAAGCCCGCGGAGGATAATACGGGCCGCCCGCCGATCGAGAGCGGGACGACCTCATAGCGCGGGGTCTGGGCGATCAGATTGGCCGCGCGCAACGGCTCGGTTGCCGATGCATAGGACATCAGCGCGAAGTTGGGGGTCAGCACAAAACCATAGCGGTGCGTCGAAGAAGGCGAAACATCTGTCACGGCCCATTTCTATCCTTATCCGTCTCTTTTGTGCAATTCATAAAACTCGTCGCGGACGTATGCTGCGGGTCTCCTCCAATCAGCAGGCGGCACTGATGCGCTATTCCGCTCTTTCGATTTTCCTCAACGGCCTGCGCGGCAACAGGAACTGGGCCGCCCATTGGCGCCAGCCGGACCCTAAGCCGCATTACGACGTGGTGATCGTCGGCGGCGGCGGACACGGGCTATCGACCGCCTATTATCTTTCCAAGGTCTTCGGGATCAGGAACATCGCCGTGGTCGAGAAAGGCTATATCGGCTCCGGCAATGTCGGCCGCAACACCACGATCATCCGCTCGAACTATCTACTGCCGGGCAACAACCCGTTCTACGAACTGTCGATGAAGCTCTGGGAGGGACTGGAACAGGACTTCAACTTCAACGCCATGGTGTCGCAGCGCGGCGTGCTGAACCTCTACCATTCCGACGCCCAGCGCGACGCCTATACCCGACGCGGTAATGCCATGCGGCTGCACGGCGTGGACGCCGAACTGCTGGATCGCGAGGCGGTCAAGGCGAAGCTGCCCTTCCTCGACTATGACAATGCCCGCTTCCCCATCCAGGGCGGCCTCTTGCAGCAGCGCGGCGGAACGGTGCGCCACGATGCGGTGGCCTGGGGCTATGCCCGCGGCGCCGACGCGCATGGCGTCGACATCCTCCAGAACTGCGAAGTCACCAGCATCCGCCGTGAAAACGGCAAGGCGGTCGGCGTCGAGACGACCCGCGGCTTCATCGGCTGCAACAAGCTCGCGCTCGCTGCCGCCGGCAATTCCTCGCGCGTCACCGAGATGGTCGAGCTCAAGCTGCCGATCGAGAGCCATGTGCTTCAGGCATTCGTCTCCGAAGGGCTGAAGCCTTTCATCGACTGCGTCGTCACCTTCGGCGCCGGGCACTTCTACGTCTCGCAGTCGGACAAGGGCGGCCTCGTCTTCGGCGGCGACATCGACGGCTACAATTCCTATGCCCAGCGCGGCAATCTGGCGACCGTCGAGCATGTCGCGGAAGCCGGCAAGGCGATGATCCCGGCGCTGTCGCGCATCCGGGTCCTGCGCTCCTGGGGCGGCATCATGGACATGAGCATGGACGGTTCGCCGATCATCGACAAAGTCCATCTCGACAATCTCTATCTGAATTCCGGCTGGTGCTATGGCGGATTCAAGGCGACGCCCGCATCGGGCTATTGCTTCGCCCACCTGATCGCCCGCGAAGAACCGCACGAGACCGCCCGGGCTTTCCGCCTCGACCGGTTCCGCCGCGGTTACGTGATCGACGAAAAGGGCCAGGGCGCCCAGCCGAACCTGCATTGAAGGACGAGTGCCATGGCCAGCCGCATCCCCTGCCCCCATTGCGGGCTTCGACCCAAGGAAGAATTCACCGTCAGGGGCGAGGCCCTTGCCCGCCCCTCGCCCGATGCCGGCCCTGACGTCTGGTACGACTATGTCTATCTTCGCGACAATCCGCGCGGAGCCTATCAGGAATTCTGGCACCACACATCGGGTTGCCGCCGCTGGCTCGTGGTTTCCCGCGATACCGCCACCCATGAAATCCACGGCAGCCGCGACGCCGCCGACAAGGCCGAGGTGAGCGCATGACTTCCTATCGTCTGGCAAAGGGCGGACTGATCGACCGGGCAAGACCGCTTTCCTTCACCTTCGACGGCAGGTCGATGCAGGGTCTCGAAGGCGACACGCTGGCGTCTGCCCTGCTCGCCAACGGCCAGCGGCTAATCGGCCGCAGCTTCAAGTATCACCGCCCGCGCGGCATCCTGACGGCAGGTGCGGCCGAACCCAATGCGCTGATGACCATCGGCCGCGGCGGACGCACCGAACCGAACACCCGCGCCACGATGCAGGAACTCTACGAGGGCCTGGAAGCAAGGAGCCAGAACCGGTGGCCGTCACTGGAACACGACATCGGCGCGATCAATGGCCTGCTGTCGCCCTTCCTCTCCGCCGGCTTCTACTACAAGACCTTCATGTGGCCGGGCGCGCTCTGGGAGAAGTTTTACGAGCCCGTCATCCGCAAGGCGGCGGGCCTGGGAAAGGCAACCTATGAAGCCGATCCGGACGCTTACGAAAAGTGCTGGGCGCATTGCGACCTGCTGGTGGTCGGCGCCGGCCTGACCGGACTCACCGCGGCACTGGCCGCCGGCCGCGCCGGCGCGCGCGTCATCCTCGTCGATGAGAACGCCAAGCTCGGTGGTTACCTGCTGAGCGACGCGGCCCTTATCGACAGCCAGCCCGCCGCCGCTTTCGCCGCAGGCATCATCGCCGAGCTTGAGAGCCTGCCGAATGTCGAGCTCCTGCCCCGCACGACCGCCTTCGGCTGGTATGACGGCAATGTCTTCGGCGCGGTCGAGCGGGTTCAGAAGCATGTGGCGTTGCCTGCATCCAACCGCCCGGTCGAACGGCTATGGCGTATCGCCGCGAAGAAGGCGATCCTTGCCACCGGCGCCGAGGAACGGCCGCTGGTGTTCGGCGGCAACGACATTCCCGGCGTGATGATGGCCGGCGCCATGCGCAGCTATCTGAACCGCTACGGCGTCGCCCCGGGCAAGAAGACCGCGGTCTTCACCACCAACGACAGCGGCTACGCGCTTGCCGCCGACCTCGAAGCGGCCGGCATCGAAGTGGCAGCCCTGATCGACAGCCGGCGCGACGCAGCCATCGCCTATGCCGGCAAGGCCCGGCTGGTGCGCGGCGGCTTCGTCGCCAATGCCGAGGGCGGCAAGTCCCTGGCGAGCATCGAACTCTGGCGCGAGGGCCAGACCGAAAGGCTGGACGTCGACAGCCTCGCCATGTCCGGCGGATTCAGCCCGATCATCCATCTCGCCTGCCACCGTGGCGGCAAGCCGCAATGGTCGGACACCCATTCCGCCTTCCTCGCACCGGACGGGCTCAAAGATCTGGTTCTGGCCGGTTCGGCAGCCGGCATCATAGGGCTGAGTGCTGCGTTTTCCTCCGCGCTGCAAGCGGCCAATGCTGTCCTGGCCGATCTTGGCATGGGCCAAGCGTCGCTCGATGTGCCGGAAATTGAAACCGACATCGCCCCCATACCGGCGAAACCGCTCTGGTCGATCCCGGGCATCAAGAGCAAGGCCTTCGTCGATTACCAGAACGACGTACACCTCAAGGACCTTGGTCTCGCCGTTCGGGAAGGCTACGGCCATGTCGAGCTTGCCAAGCGCTACACCACCAACGGCATGGCGACCGACCAGGGCAAGCTGTCCAACGTCAACGCCATCGGCCTGCTCGCCGAAGCCCGGCGCATCTCGCCGGCCGAGGTTGGCACGACGACGTTCCGTCCGTTCTACACACCGGTCTCCTTCGGCGCGCTGGCCGGCACCTCGCATGGCAAGGACTTCCAGCCGGTGCGCAAGTCGCCACTGCACGACTGGGCGGCAAAGAACGGCGCGACCTTCGTGGAGACGGGCCTCTGGTATCGCTCTGCCTGGTTCCCGAGGGCCGGCGAAACCGGCTGGCGCCAGAGCGTCGATCGCGAAGTCCTCAACGTCCGCGCCAATGCCGGCCTCTGCGATGTGTCCATGCTCGGGAAGATCGAGGTCTGCGGACCGGATGCGGCGGAATTTCTCAACCGCGTCTATTGCAACGGCTTCCTCAAGCTTCCCGTCGGCAAGGCGCGTTACGGGCTCATGCTGCGGGAGGACGGCTTCATCTACGATGACGGCACGACGAGCCGGCTTTCGGAAAACCGCTATTTCATGACCACCACAACCGCCTATGCGGCGGGCGTGATGAACCATCTCGAATTCTGTGCCCAGGCGCTGTGGCCGGAACTCGACGTGCGGCTCGCCTCGGTCACCGACCAGTGGGCGCAGATGGCCCTTGCCGGACCGAAAGCCCGTTTGATCCTGCAAAGGATCGTCGACGAGGACATTTCCGACGAGGCCTTCCCCTATCTGGCGGCGAAGGAGGTCTCACTCTTTGGCGCCCGTCTCAAGGGCCGGCTCTTCCGCATCTCCTTCTCCGGCGAACTCGCCTATGAACTGGCCGTGCCGGCAGACTTCGGCGAAAGCGTCGCCGACGCGGTGATGGAGGCCGGCAAGGGGCACGGCATCTGCGCCTACGGCATCGAGGCGCTGGCCGTCCTGCGCATCGAGAAGGGCCATGTCACCCACAACGAGATCAACGGCACCGTCGTGCCGGCCGATCTTGGCTTCGCCAAGATGGTGTCGGCGGCAAAGACCGATTTCATCGGCAAGCACATGCTGTCGCGCGAGGGCCTGACCGATCCGGATCGCCCGCAGCTCGTCGGCGTCGTGCCGCTCGATCCCGCAACGTCCTTCCGCACGGGATCACATATCCTCGCGAAGGACGCGGCGGCCAACCTGGAAAACGATCAGGGCTACGTCACCTCCAGTTGTTTTTCGCCGCATCTCGGCTCGACCATCGGCCTCGCCCTGGTCAAGGGCGGCGCCTCCCGCCATGGCGAAGAGGTTCTCGCCTGGAACGGCCTGCGCAACGAGTTCACCCCCGCCCGCCTGACCAGCCCGGTCTTTTTCGATCCTGAAAACGAGAAGCTCCATGTCTGACGCGCTCATGTCCGATTTTCCGCTGACCCGCCGCCCGGCGGTGGATGCCGTCGAGCCGATCCGCTTCGGCGCCCTGACGCTCGAGATCGTCACCGAGGGCTCGGTCCTGCAACTGCTCGGCCAGCCGGGAATATTCGATGCCGCCGCCGCCAGCGCCGCACTCGCCCCCTTGGCTCCGAATGCCCTTCGTGCAACCGGGCCGGGCCAGTGGTTTCTCGTCTCGGACGAGGCAGCCGACATCGACCAGATCGCCGCAAGGCTCGCGGGCATCGCCCATGTCGTGGACCAGACCCATGGCCGCACCCGGCTGCGCATCCGTGGTCCTGAGGTTCGCCGGGTGCTTGCCAAGGGCACCGCCGTAGACCTGCACCGGCAAGCCTTTGCGGTCGGCCATGCAACGATGACGCTGATCGGCCATATCGGCGCCAACCTCGCCCGAACCGGCGAAGACGAGTTCGAGCTTCTGGTGCTGCGGATTTGCCGAAAGCCTGTGGCATGAACTCAAGGTCATGAGCGCCGAATTCGCCTGATCCGCCACGACTTCCTTCCGCGCGAAGCTGGCAGGATGCTCGCAAGTAGCGGCCAATACCGCAGGCTCCCAACAGGAGGCTTGCGGCTCACGCAATTTTGGTAGACCATAATACCGAATGCAGAGTTGCTGCGGTATGTGGATGGCCAGATGACAAATTCTTCGACCGAGGGCGCGATCCGCGTCGAAAGACCCTCCAAGACCTTGCGCGAACTGGCGCTCGAAAAGGTCCGGGACGCCATCTTCAGCGGCCATTTCAGGCCGGGCGACCGTCTGGTCGAGCGGGACCTCTGCATGCAGCTCGGCGTCAGCCGCACCATCGTGCGCGAAGTCCTGCGCCATCTGGAATCCGAGGGACTGGTGTCCAACCCCGCAAACAAGGGGCCAATCGTCGCGCGGCTCGACCTCGACGAAGCCCGGCAGATCTACGAGATTCGCGGCGCGCTGGAAGGCATGGCGGCCCGGCTCTGCGCCAAAAAGCGCGACCCCGCGATCGTCGCGGAGCTGGAGAAGGCGCTGGCCGACATTCGTCAAGCCTATGACGACAACGACATGGCCCAGGTTCTCTCCCACACCACCCGGTTTTACGAAACGCTGTTCACCAGCATCGACCGCCACGTCGCCTGGGGCGTGGTGAAGCTGATGATGGTCCGCATCAACCACCTGCGCTCCATGACCATCAAGACCGAGCGCCGATCGGTGGAGGGCCCGGCGCAGATGCAGAAGATCGTCGATGCCATCCGTGCCGGCGACGGAGTAGCGGCCGAACACGCCGCCGCCGAACATGTTCAACGTGCCGCCTCGATTGCCGAGGCAGTGTTGCGCGAGCAGATGGCGGCCGCAGGCTGACCCACCGCTTTGCGGGCCATCGCGATTGCGTGCGCGATGCAGGAACAATCAGGGTTCAGTTCGTCGGGCGACATCTTCGTCCGGCACGATGGGTTGCGTTCGAAATTTTCGTAGAAAGAAAAAAACATTCCCTTCCGACAAGTCGCTTGACTCACTCATATCATGGTATACCATAATACCATCAAGAGATGAGACGCGACCATGACCCTTCAGATACGCAAGACTTTGCTGCAGATTGAAACCACGCTGATCGAAGGCGGAAAGCAGGCGGCCACTCCGCTGAAGCTCTTTTCGGCCTTCGCTGTGGTGAAGAACCCCTGGGCCGGCCGCGGCTTCGTCGAGGATCTCAAGCCGGAAATTCACGAGGCGGCCCCGATCCTCGGTGAACTGCTGACCAGGATGATCCTCGACGCCGTCGGCTCCGGCGAGGCGGTGGAGGCCTATGGCAAGACGGCAGTGGTCGGGCTCGACGGCGAGCTTGAGCATGCATCGGCGCTGATCCACACCCTGCGCTTCGGCAACCACTACCGCACGGCGGTCGGCGCCAAATCCTATCTCGCCTTCTGCAATACGCGCGGCCCGGCGAATGCGCCGGTCATGATCCCGCTCATGGACAAGAACGACGAAGGGCGCCGCTCGCACTACCTGACCATCCAGACCTCCATTCCCGATGCCCCGGCGGCGGACGAGATCGTCATCGGCCTTGGCGCATCGGTCGGCGGTCGTCCGCACCACCGGATCGGCGACCGCTACCAGGATCTCAGGGATCTTGGCCAGGACGTCCAGAATCCGGCCGGCGTCTGAGCGGAGCAGGGACGATGGCCGTGGTCAGTTCCCCCCTCGCAGCAAAGGCGCTTCCGCCCATCGAGCGCAGGGTCACGCTGGACGGCACGGCCTATAGCGACACGGGACAGGGCGAACCACTCGTTCTGATTCATGGCGTCGGCATGCGGCTCGACGCATGGACGCCGCAGATCGACGCATTGAGCCGCACCCATCGCGTCATCGCAGTCGACATGCCCGGCCATGGCCGAAGCGCGGCGCTGCCGGGCGGCAGTGATCTCAAGGCCTTCGTCGCCTGGCTCGGCCGCTTCATCGATGCGCTCTCGCTCGGCAGTGTCAATCTCGCCGGCCACTCCATGGGCGCCCTGATTACCGGCGGCGCGGTATCGACCTTTCCCGAACGCATTCGCCGGGTCGCGCTGCTGAACGGCGTCCATCGCCGGGATGCCGCCGCCAAAAGCGCCGTGCTGGAACGGGCCGCGTCGATCGCATCGACCGGCATCGACATCGACGGCCCGGTGAAGCGCTGGTTTGCCGATGATGCGGCCAGCGCCCTGGCCCGCGAGCTGACGAGAGAGTGGCTGAGTCTGATGGACGTCGGCGCCTATGCGACCGCCTACAGTGCCTTTGCCGGAGGCGACGCGATGTATGCGGACCGGTGGAGCGAAGTGACCTGCCCTGCCCTTTTCCTGACCGGCTCGGACGATCCGAACTCGACGCCGGCCATGGCGCAGACGATGGCGGCACTTGCTCCGCGCGGCTACGTCCGGATCATCGACGGACACCGCCACATGGTCAACCTGACGGCACCGGACGAGGTCAACCGTCTGCTCCTCGAATGGCTGCAACTGCCGGAGGTCCCCGCATGACCACGACCGCCTTCGATCCGCGCGCCCTGCGCGATGCCTTCGGCGCCTTCGCCACCGGCGTGACCGTCGTCACCACGGTCGGGCCGGATGGTGCGCCCCTCGGCTTCACGGCCAATTCCTTCAGCTCGGTCTCGCTCGACCCGCCCTTGCTGCTGATCTGCCTCGCCCGGACCTCGCGCAATTTCGCGGCGATGACGGAGGCGAAGGGCTTTGCGGTCAACATCCTGTCCGACAGCCAGAAGGACGTCTCCAACACCTTCGCCCGCCCGGTCGAGGATCGTTTTGCCACCGTCGACTGGGCTTTCGGGCCGCATGGCTCTCCGGTGCTTGCCGATGTGGCGGCGTGGCTCGACTGCCGCCTCGAACAGGTGATCGAAGCCGGGGATCATGTCATCCTGCTCGGCCGCGTCGAGGCGTTCGGCAACAGCGGACGCAACGGTCTGGGCTATGTGCGCGGCGGCTACTTTACGCCCACGCTGGCCGGCAGGGCCGTATCCGCGGCGAGCGAGGGCCACCTGCACCTCAGTGCGGTAGTCGAGCGAGCCGGCGAAATTCTGCTGGTGGGCGACGATGCCAGAGACCTCCCGGGCTGTGTCGTCGATCAGGGCGAGCCGCTCGATGTGCTCAGATCCTATCTCGAACAGCTCACCGGACTGCCGATCACCATCGGCTTCCTCTATTCCGTCTACGAGGGGTCGAGCGACGGTCGTCAGCACATCGTCTACCGGGCCTTTGCCGGCGAAGGCAAGGAGCGCGGCGGCACCTTCGTCGGGCTGGAGCAGCTCGCCGACGAAAAGCGCGGCGGCTCGGCCACGGCCGATATCCTGAACCGCTACGTCATGGAAAGTTCGATCGGAAACTTCGGCGTCTATTTCGGCAACGAGACAGCCGGCCGCGTCCATTCAATCGCCAGGAAGGCATCCGCATGAAGTTCTCGCTTTTTGTCCATATGGAACGGCTGGACGCCAGCCAGAACCACAAGAGCCTCTACGAGGAATTCGTCCAGCTCTGCGAGATTGCCGACAAGGGCGGCATGCACGCGATCTGGACCGGCGAGCACCACGGCATGGACTTCACCATCGCCCCCAATCCCTTCGTGACCATCGCCGATCTGGCGCGCCGCACGAAGAACGTACGCCTCGGCACCGGCACGGTCATCGCCCCCTTCTGGCATCCGATCAAGCTCGCCGGCGAAGCCGCCATGACCGACATCATCACCGATGGCCGGCTCGACCTCGGCATCGCCCGCGGCGCCTACAATTTCGAATACGAACGCTTGATGCCGGGTCTCGACGCCTGGGGCGCCGGCCAGCGCATGCGCGAGCTGATCCCGGCCGTCAAGGGTGTGTGGGACGGCGACTACGCCCATGACGGGGAGTTCTGGAAGTTTCCGGCGACGACCTCCGCGCCGAAACCGCTGCAGGCGCCGATCCCGATCTGGGTCGCCGCCCGCGACCCGAATTCGCACGAGTTCGCCGTGGCCAACGGCTGCAACGTCCAGGTCACCCCGCTGTGGAACGGCGATCCGGAAATCGAAAGCCTGATGGGCCGCTTCAATGCGGCATGCGAGAAGGCACCGGACGTCTCCCGTCCGAAGATCATGCTTCTCCTGCACACCTATGTCGGCTCCGACAGCGACGACCTCGCCCAGGCGTCCAGGGAGTTGAGCATCTACTACAATTACTTCTTCGCCTGGTTCAAGAACGAGAAACCGATCCATCAGGGCCTGATCGAACGACTGACCGAGGAGGAGATGGCGGCGAATGCCAATCTGTCTCCGGAGGTGATGCACAAGAACCTTCCCGTCGGCACAGCCGACGAAGTGATCGCCCGCCTCAAGGCCTATGAGGCGATGGGTTATGACGAATATTCCTTCTGGATCGACACCGGCATGAGCTTCGAGCGCAAGAAAGCCTCGCTCGAACGCTTCATCCGCGATGTCATGCCGGCCTTTTCGGAGTAGCACCATGCAGCGCTTCCAGCTCTATATCGACGGCACGTTCCAGGACGGTGAAGCGCGGTTCGACAGCCTCGATCCCGCGACGGGTGAAGTGTGGGCCGAGATGCCGGAAGCGCGCGAAGCGGACGTGGATCGCGCCGTCGAGGCGGCTGATCGCGCCCTTTATGACGGCCCTTGGGCCAGGATGACCGCAACCCAGCGCGGCAAGCTGCTCTACAGGCTTGCCGACCTGATCGCCGCCAATGCCCAGACGCTGGCCGAACTGGAGACCCGCGACACCGGCAAGATCATCCGCGAGACCTCCGCGCAGATCGCCTATGTCGCGGACTACTACCGCTACTATGCCGGCCTCGCCGACAAGATCGAGGGCGCCCACCTGCCGATCGACAAGCCGGACATGGAAGTCTGGCTGAGACGCGAGCCCGTCGGCGTGGTCGCCATGGTCGTGCCGTGGAACAGCCAGCTCTTCCTCTCCGCCGTGAAGATCGGACCCGCCCTTGCCGCCGGCTGCACGATGGTCGTCAAGGCCTCCGAGGATGGCCCGGCGCCGCTGCTCGAATTCGCCCGCCTCGTGCATGAGGCCGGCTTCCCCGCCGGCGTCGTCAATATCATCACCGGCTTCGGACCGGCCTGCGGCGCAGCGCTCACGCGTCATCCGAAGATCGCCCACGTAGCCTTCACCGGCGGTCCGGAAGCGGCGCGCCACGTCGTACGTAACTCCGCGGAAAACCTCGCCTCCACATCGCTCGAGCTCGGCGGCAAGTCGCCCTTCATCGTCTTCGCCGACGCGGACCTCGAGAGCGCGGTGAACGCCCAGGTCGCCGGCATCTTCGCCGCCACCGGCCAGTCCTGTGTGGCCGGCTCGCGCCTGATCATCGAACGCAACATCAAGGATGCCTTTCTCGCTCGCCTCAAAGCCAAGGCGGAGGCGATCCGCATCGGCTCCCCGCTCGATATGGCAACCGAAGTCGGCCCACTGGCAACCCGACGCCAGCAGGATCATGTCGATGCCCTGGTGAAAAGTTCCGTGGCGGCCGGCGCGAAACTGCTGACCGGCGGCGTGCGGCCGGAAGGTCCGGGCCATTTCTACCCGCCGACCATCCTCGATTGCGACGGCATCGCCTCCCCCTCGCTGATCAACGAGTTCTTCGGGCCGGTACTGTCCGTCGTCTCCTTCGAGACGGAAGCCGAAGCGCTGACGCTGGCCAACGACACGCACTACGGCCTGGCCGCCGGTGTCTTCACCCAAAACCTCGGCCGTGCCCACCGCATGACCCGCGGCATCCGCGCCGGCGTGGTGTGGATCAACACCTACCGCGCCGTCTCGCCCATCGCGCCCTTCGGCGGCTTCGGCCTGTCCGGCCACGGCCGCGAGGGCGGCATGGCGGCCGTGCTCGACTACACCCGCACCAAGACGGTCTGGCTGAAGACCTCCGACGATCCCTTCCCCGACCCCTTCGTGATGCGGTGAGCCGATGTATTACGAGATCCGCACCTACCGCATGAAGAACGGCGCCATCCCCGGCTATCTCAAGGTGGTCGGCGAAGAAGGCATCGCCATCCAGAAGAAGCATCTCGGCCAGCTCGTCGGCTACTTCTTCTCCGAGATCGGCCCGATCAACGAGATCGTGCACATCTGGGCCTTCGACAGCCTCGATGACCGCGAGGCGCGCCGCGGCCGCCTCATGGCCGACCCGCAATGGCAGGCCTTCCTGCCAAAGATCCGCGACCTGATCGAGGTCGCCGAGAACAAGATCATGAAGCCAGCCCCCTTCTTCACGGAAGGACACAGCTGACCTCACGAGGGACTGCAGGTTGCGGCCGGAACGACCAGAAGAAGCCTATCGGCGGCCACGACCTTGAATGCGCAGTCAAGAACAGCGTCAAACAAGGACAAGGGAACATGAAGAGCAAGACCATCATCGCATCACTGGCCGTATTGCTGGGAGTAACCGGCCAAAGCTACGCCGCCGACATGGTGTTCACCAGCTGGGGCGGCACAACGCAGGACGTCCAGAAATCCGCCTGGGCCGACAAGTTCACCGCCAAGGAAGGCATCAACGTCCTGCAGGACGGCCCGACCGACTACGGCAAGATCAAAGTCATGGTCGAGGCGAATGGCGTGACCTGGGATGTCGTCGATGCCGAGGGCGACTATGCCATCCAGGCCGGCAGCCAGGGCCTGCTCGAAAAGCTCGACTTCTCGATCATCGACAAGAGCGCGCTCGATCCGCGCTTCGTCACCGATTACTCCGTCGGCAGCTTCTACTACTCCTTCGTCGTCGGCTGCAACAAGGATGCCGTCGCCGCCTGCCCCAAGAACTGGGCGGACCTGTTCGATACCAAGGCCTTCCCCGGCAAGCGCGCCTTCTACAAGTGGTCGGCCCCGGGCGTGATCGAGGCGGCATTGCTGGCCGACGGCGTTGCTGCCGACAAGCTCTATCCGCTCGATCTCGACCGCGCCTTCAAGAAGCTCGACAGCATCAAGGCCGACATCATATGGTGGACCGGCGGCGCCCAGTCGCAGCAGCTGCTCGCCTCGGCAGAGGCGCCCTTTGGTTCCTTCTGGAACGGTCGCCTGACCGCCCTTGCCGCAACCGGCGTCAATGTCGAAACCTCCTGGGACCAGAACATCACGGCCGCCGACGCGCTCGTCGTTCCGAAGGGCACCAAGAACAAGGAAGCGGCGATGAAGTTCATCGCCTTTGCGACCTCGCCCGAGGCCCAGGCCGAAATGGCGGCCGGCACCGGCTATGCGCCGACCAACACCAAGTCGCCGGCGCTGATGGACCCGGCGATCGCCAAGACGCTGCCCGACCAGCAGACTGCCTCGCAGATCAATGCGGACATGGCCTACTGGGCCGAGCACCGCGACGAGATCGGTGAACGCTGGTACGCCTGGCAGGCCAAGTAAGCAGCAGACCAACCGATGGGGTGGCTCCAAGACACCCCATCGGCCATGATCGGCGAGGCTCCGGCCAAGAGGGGCCGGCCCGCCGGGCTAACAGAAGATTGCGCAAGGTGATGGCTATGGTTTCTCTCGCCGAGACAGCAGATGACAGGCAGGCGCCACACCGTCGCCGGTTGCTGCCGCGCGGGCTGGCGCCGACCCTGCCCGCCCTCGTGCTGGTGCTGGTCTTCTTCGTCCTGCCGGTGCTGGCGCTTCTGACCCGGAGCATCACCGAACCCGTCTTCGGTTTGCAGAACTACATCGATCTGCTGGGCAGCTCGACCTATCTCAAGATCTTCTTCAACACCTTCTTCGTTTCGGCGCTGGTAACCGCGATCTCGCTGATCATCGGTTTCCCGGTTGCCTGGGCGCTGGCGATCATGCCGCAACGGCAGGCCAACATCGTCTTCGCGATCATCCTTCTGTCGATGTGGACCAACCTGCTCGCCCGCACCTATGCTTGGATGGTTCTCCTGCAGCGCACCGGCGTGATCAACAAGACGCTGATGGGGCTAGGCCTGATCGACCAGCCGCTGGTCATGGTCAACAACCTGGTCGGCGTGACGATCGGCATGACCTACATCATGCTGCCCTTCATCGTCATTCCGCTCTACGGCGTTATCCGCAAGATCGACCCGGCCATCCTGCAGGCCGCGGCGCTGTGTGGCGCCACCCGCATCCAGGCCTTCATCCATGTGCTGCTGCCGCTCGCAGCCCCCGGCATGATCTCCGGCGCGCTGATGGTCTTCGTCATGTCGCTCGGCTACTTCGTCACGCCCTCGCTGCTCGGCGGCACGGCCAACATGATGCTGGCCGAGCTGATCGCCCAGTTCGTCCAGTCACTCGTCAACTGGGGCATGGGCGGGGCGGCCGCGCTGGTGCTCCTCGTCGTCACCTTGAGCCTCTATGCCGTGCAGCTCAGGCTGTTCGGCGTCGCGGGACAGGAGAAACACTGAGATGCTTCTCAACCTCAACAGCCTCGGCGCCTGGAAATGGATCCTGCTCGCGATCACGGGCGCGACCTCCGTCTTCCTGCTGCTGCCCATCCTGTTCATCGCCGCGCTCTCCTTCGGTTCGTCGCAATGGCTGATCTTTCCACCGCCGTCCTGGACGCTCAAATGGTATCAGGATCTGCTGGCCGACCCGCGCTGGCTGGAAGCCGCCTGGACGAGCTTCCGCATCGCCCTGATGGTCACGGTCCTTTCCGTGCTGATCGGTCTTGTCGCCTCCTTCGGCCTGGTGCGCGGCCGGTTCGTCGGACGCGTCGCGCTGCGCGCCCTGTTCATGACGCCGATGATCCTGCCGGTGGTGGTGCTGGCCGTCGCCCTCTACGCCTTCTTCCTGCGCCTGGGCCTCAACGGCACGACGGCCGGTTTCGTCATCGCCCATCTGGTGGTCGCGCTGCCGTTCTCGATCCTTGCGCTGACCGGCGCCCTCGAAGGCTTCGACAAGTCGATCGAGGATGCCGCCGTGCTCTGCGGCGCCTCTCCCCTGAAGGCGAAGATCCTGATTACCCTGCCCTGCATCAGCCACGGTCTGTTCTCGGCTGCGATCTTCTCCTTCCTCACCTCCTGGGACGAAGTGGTGCTGGCCATCTTCATGGCGAGCCCGACGCTGCAGACCTTGCCGGTCAAGATCTGGGCAACGCTACGCCAGGACCTGACCCCGGTGATCGCCGCCGCATCGACCCTTCTCATCGTCGTCACCATGTTGCTGATGCTGATCGCAGCCGCGGTGAAAAAAGGAATGAAAGCATGACGCCCTTCCTCGAGATCCGCGGCATCCGCAAGCAATACGGCCCTGTTGTCGCCGTGCACGACGTGAACCTGACCGTCGACCATGGCGAGTTCCTGACATTTCTCGGACCTTCCGGTTCGGGCAAGAGCACCACGCTCTACATCCTGGCGGGCTTCGAGCGGCCGACGCGCGGCGACATCCTGCTCAACGGCAAGACCATCCTCGACACGCCGTCGCACCAGCGCAATATCGGCATGGTCTTCCAGCGCTACACGCTGTTCCCGCATCTCTCCGTCGGCGACAACATCGCCTTTCCGCTCAAGGTGCGCGGCTGGTCCAAGGCGGCGATCACCGAGCGCGTCCGCCAGATGCTCACGCTCGTCAGGCTCGAGGGTTTCGAAGACCGCAAGCCGGCGGCGATGTCGGGTGGCCAGCAGCAGCGCGTGGCGCTCGCCAGAGCACTGGCCTACGATCCGCCGGTGCTGCTGATGGACGAACCGCTTTCGGCTCTCGACAAGAAGCTGCGCGAGGAAATCCAGCACGAGATCCGGCGCATTCACCAGCAGACGGAAGTGACAATCCTCTATGTCACCCACGACCAGGAAGAGGCCCTACGGCTGTCCGACCGCATCGCTGTCTTCTCGCACGGCGTGATCGACCAGATTGGCACGGGCGAGCAACTCTACGCCGACCCGGCCACGCGTTTCGTCGCCGAGTTCATCGGCGACAGCGACTTCCTTCCATGTCGCGTGGTGGAGCAAGTCAACGGCCGCGCCCGGATCGCCCTGAACGACGGCCTGATCGTTTCCGATATTCCTTTGCACGGCAATTCCGCGCGCAAGACGGACGGCCTGCTGATGCTGCGGCCGGAACGCCTGTCGCTTTCGACCCAAAAGACGGAAAGAGCGCTCCCGGCAACGGTCGAGGACATCACCTTCCTCGGCACGCACGTCAATGTCGCCACCCGCACCACCGACGGCACGGCCGTTTCCGTCCGCCTTCCGTTCGGCCATCAAGCCATATCCGGCATTCCGCGCGGCACCGGCGTCTGGCTGACCTTCGATGCGAACGCCGCACACGTCTTCCTCTAGAAGACCCGTCCCCGCGCCACACTAGCCATCGCGCGCCTAAACGGGCGAATGGCGTCACCTGTCCCGTCGGCGCCTGCCACTGCCGGCCCGTTCGATCTGCGACAAAGGCACGCGCGCGCACAAAACAGTTGCGCCGACCTTCTGTCGACAATATGCATGCAAGCGTGATCATTCATTGGCGATCAGGCGCGAACTCACCCGTGACAGACATGACGGCAGACGATCCCCAGGCCGAAGCACCGCGTTCCAGAGGCTCGGGCACCCAGACGGTCTACAGCAAGCTGCGGCAGGAGATCCTGGCGATGACCCTGGCGCCGGGAAGCGCGCTGGATGAGGTGCGGCTGTCGGAACGCTTCGGCATGTCGCGCACGCCGGTCCGCGAGGCCTTGCTGCGGCTTGCTTCCGACGGCCTGGTGACCACGCTGCCCAACCGCAACACCATCGTCTCGACGATCGATTTCGCCACCCTGCCGACCTATTTCGATGCGCTGACATTGATGTACCGGGTGACCACCCGCGCCGCTGCGGGCCAGAGGAACCCGGCGCTGATGGCGACCATCCGCCGCCGCCAGGGCGAATTCGAAACGGCGGTCAAGGCGCAGGACGCCTTTGCGATGATCGAGGCCAACCGCGAGTTCCATGTCGCGATCGCCGAACTGGGCGGCAACCCCTATTACACGAGCTTCTTTGCCCGCCTGCTCGACGAAGGCCGGCGCATCCTGCGGCTCTACTATTCCACCTTCGACGACCGCTTGCCGCTGCAATATGTCCAGGAACATGAGGACATGATCGCGGCGATCGAGGCCGGCGACGTCGAGGAGTCCGACCGCCTGGCCATCGCCCACGCCGCCCAGATCGTCCACCAGATCCAGGATTATGTCGCCCGCGACATGCACAAGGCGCTGGCGATCGGCAACCTTTGAACACGCCCGATCCGCGACCCCAACCAACAGACACAAAAACCGGAAGAGATGATATGACTGCCCAATCCAATGCTGACGCCGTCGTCATCGGGGCCGGAATCGTAGGCGTGATGGCGGCCCACTACCTGCAGAACGACGGTCGCAAGGTTCTGCTGGTCGAGCGCGACGAGGTCGCCGCCGGTGCCAGCGCCGGCAATGCCGGCATCCTCGCCTTTCCCGAGATCATACCCATCCCCTCGCCCGGCATCATGTTCAAGGCGCCGAAATGGCTGCTCGACCCCCTGGGGCCGCTCAGCCTGCCGCCGAGCTACGCGCTCAACATGCTGCCATGGCTCTGGCGCTTCTGGCGGGCCAGCTCGCGAAAGGCATTTGCGCACGGGATAGCCGCGCAGACCGGCATGATGCAGTTGGCCGCCAGCGAAATGGAGCGCGTGAGGGAGATCGCCGAGCTTTCACCCTTCTTCACGCAGACCGGCACGCTCGATCTCTATGACAGCGAGGCCAGCTTCAATGCCGCCACTCCGGACTGGCTCGAAAAGGAAAAGGCCGGCTTCCAGTTCACCAGCGTCGGCAGAGCCGACATCGAGCGGCTGCAGCCGGGTCTCGCGCCGCAGTTCCGCCACGCCATGTATACGCCGGCTGGCATCCAGGTGAACGATCCGCAGGGCCTGACCCGCGCGGTGGCCGACCTCGTCGTCGCCCGTGGCGGCACCCTGCAGAAGGGCGAGGTCCGGGACATCGTGCCGCATGCGGACGGCGCAACGATCACCCTCGCCGACGGGGCGACAATCATCGCGCGTACGGTCGTGGTCACCGGCGGCGCCTGGTCGAGACCGCTGGCCGCCCGGCTGGGCGATCCCGTGCCGCTTGAAACCGAACGCGGCTACAACACGACGCTTCCGGCGCAAAGTTTCCAGTTGCAGCGCCAGCTCTATTTCAACGACCACGCCTTCGTCGTCACCCCGCTAGCCAAGGGTATCCGGGTGGGTGGTGCCGTCGAACTGGGCGGGCTGGAGCTCGCCCCCAACTATCGCCGCTCGAAGGTGCTGCTGGCCAAGGCCGCGCGCTTCCTGCCGGAACTGAAGACGGAAGGCGGACGCGAATGGATGGGCTTCCGCCCGTCCATGCCCGATTGCCTGCCGGTCATCGGCCGTTCCAGCGCGAGCCCTTCGATCCTCTATGCCTTCGGCCACGGCCATCTCGGCCTCACCCAGTCGGCCGCGACCGGCAGGCTCGTTTCCGACCTCGCCGCCGGGCGCGCCACCAGCCTTTCCACCGAACCCTTCAGGCCCGGCCGTTTCCGCTGACGCGCGTCGCAGATACGGTGAGCGGCCCAATGGTTTCGATGGACAGCCCACGCCATTTTCATCGAAGAGGAAGACACGATGAATGCCCACCCTTTCCCGGCACCGATCTCGAATGAGGAACGCTCCCAGCGGCTGACCCGCTTGCGGGCGGTGCTGGCCGAAGAGCGGATAGGTGCGGTTCTGCTCGGCTCGACCGAAAGCCTGCGTTACTATACCGGCCTCGTCTGGCATCAGAGCGAGCGCCTCGTCGGCGCCGTGGTCACCGCAACCGCCCTGCACTACATCGTGCCGGGCTTCGAGCTCAGCCGCGTCGAGAGCATTCCCCATCTGCCGGGTGAAATCCATGTCTGGCAGGAGGAGGAAAGCAGCGCCGCGCTCGTCGCGTCCCTGCTCGGTCCGAGCGAGCTACTGGCCCTCGACGACGCCCTGCCGCTCTTCGTCTATCACGCACTGGCCCGCCAGTTCGGGCCCGAGCGCCTGATCGACGGCGGGTCGATCATCCGTCGCCAGCGGCTGCGCAAGTCGCAGAGCGAAGTCGCCATCATCCAATACGCCATGAACCTCACGCTCGAGGTCCACAGGCGCACCCACGCCCTGATCAAACCCGGCATTCGCGCCTCCGAAGTCATCCGCTTCATCGACGACCAGCACCGCGCGCTGGGGGCCGAGGGCGGCTCGAGCTTCTGCATCGTCTCCTTCGGCGAGGCGACCTCGCTGCCGCATGGCGCCGACGGCGACCAGGCCTACCAGCCGGGCGATGTCATCCTGGTCGATACCGGATGCCGCATCGACGGTTACCATTCCGACCTCACCCGCACCTACATGCTCGACGAGCCGTCCGCCGAATTCGCCCGGATCTGGGCGATCGAGCGGGAGGCGCAGCAGGCCGTGTTCGACGCCGCGCGGCTCGGCGCCTTGCGAGCCTCGACGCCGCCGCCCGCGTCGTCCTCGTCCGCCACGGTCTCGGACCGGACTACGCGCTGCCCGGCCTGCCGCACCGCGCCGGCCACGGTCTTGGGCTGGAGATCCACGAGGAACCCTATATCGTCCGCGGCAACCGCACTTCTCTCGAAGCGGGCATGTGCTTTTCCAACGAGCCGATGATCGTCGTGCCCGGCCGGTTCGGCATTCGCCTCGAAGACCACATCCACATGACCAGTGCGGGACCTCAGTGGTTCACCGAGCCCGCCAAGAGTCCGATCGAGCCCTTCGCCTGATCCACCCGTAGCGCGTGCCGGTGCCCTCTGCAGCACTGTGCCGGGCGACGGATGAACGCGACCGTCAACAAGACCTGCCTCGAAAAAATACCCGCAGCCCCGCCTTGCCTTCTGTCGACAAACTGTATACTGATATATCACACCAACCCAAGGAGATTGCGATGACCACTGGCTGGCGCGGCGTTATTCCCGCTGTAACGACCCAATTCAACGAAGACCTGTCGATCGATTTCGAAAACACCCGCCGGGTGCAGGACGCGCTGGTCAACGACGGCGTGCACGGCCTGATCGTCATGGGTACCTGCGGCGAAAACAACTCGCTCGACCCGGATGAGAAGCGCGCCATCCTCAAGGGTGCCGTCGAAGTGGTCGGCGGCCGGGTTCCGGTCATCACCGGCGTCTCCGAATTCGACACCCGCCGCGCGGTCGCCTATGCCCGCGACGCGGAAAAGGCCGGCGCCGACGGCCTGATGCTTCTGCCCGCCATGGTCTATGTACCCAAGCCCGAAGAACTGGTCGCCCATTTCAAGACGGTCGCCGAAGCGACCTCGCTGCCGATCATGCTCTACAACAATCCGCCGGCCTACCGCGTCAACATTGGCACGGACGTCCTGCGCGCGCTCGAAGGCGGCTAACATCAAGGCCGTCAAGGAAAGCGCGCCCGATACCCGCCGCTTCACCGACCTCCTCAATGAATTCGGCGACCGCTTCGACATCTTCGCCGGCCTCGACGACGTGGCGCTTGAAGGCATGATGCTCGGCGCCAAGGGCTGGGTCTCCGGCCTCACCAGCGCCTTCCCGCAGGAATCGGTCGCGCTCGTCGCCGCCATCGACCGCGGCGACTGGGAAGAAGCCCGCCGCATCTACCGCTGGTTCATGCCGCTCCTCCATCTCGATGCCGAGCACGACCTGGTCCAGACCATCAAGCTCGCCGAACAGATCATGGGCCGTGGCTCCGAACGCGTCCGCATGCCACGCATGATCCTTCAGGGCGCCCGTCGCGCCGAGATCACGGCCATGGTCGAAAAGGCAGCCGCCACCCGTCCGTCGAAGACGGTGAAGGCCGCCTGAGCCGCAGTCGGCCCGTCCTGCAGAACTCCGGGCCGCCAGCCGCATCGCGCTGGCGGCCCTTTCTTTTTCAACCCGACAGAAAGCCATCCCATGTCCCAGGATCTCGAATTCATCCCGCTCGAAGACGCCAAGCGCCTCGCAACGGACATTCTTCTCGCGGCCGGTCTTTCTGAAGGGCATGCCGCAACGATCGCCAAGTCCGTCGTCTCCGCCCAGCGCGACGAGTGCTATTCCCACGGCCTGTGGCGCCTGCTCGGTTGCGTGGCGACGGTGCGCAAGGGCAAGGTCGATCCGAAGGCCGTGCCGACGGTCGACGCCTCGGCACCCGGCATCGTCAAGGTCGACGCCAAATTCGGCTATTCCCTGCTCGCCTTCCGGGAAGGCCTGCCTGAGCTGATCACAAAGGCCAGCCGCCTCGGCATTGCCGCCATGGCGATCAATCATTGCTACCATTTCTCCGCGCTCTGGCCGGAAGTCGAACAGATCGCCGAGGCCGGACTCGTCGCGCTCGCCATGACACCGAGCCACAGCTGGGTGGCGCCGGCCGGCGGCACGAAGCCCGTCTTCGGCACTAATCCGATCGCCTTCGGCTGGCCGCGCGCCACCTCCCACCCCTTCGTCTTCGACTTTGCCACCAGCGCCGCCGCCCGCGGCGAGATCGAGCTGCATCGCCGCGCCGGCAAGCCCATCCCGCTCGGCTGGGCGATCGACAGCGACGGCAATGACACGACCGATGCCACCAGGGCGATGGAGGGAGCCATGCTCACCTTCGGCGGCCACAAGGGCTCGGCGCTTTCGGCAATGATCGAACTGATGGCCGGCCCGCTGATCGCCGACATGACCAGCGCCGAATCCATGGCTTTCGATGATGGCGCCGGCGCAGCCCCATGCCATGGCGAACTGATCCTCGCACTCGATCCGAAGGTCTTCCTCGGCGGCGGCATGGAAGAGCACATGCGCCGGGCGGAAGACATGTTCACGGCCATCACGACCCAGGGCGCCCGCCTGCCCTCGCAGCGCCGCTACGAGGCCCGCGCCCGCAACGAAAGCC
>JAHRYZ010000031.1 GCA_020621905.1 Rhizobium sp. | reverse complement strand
TTCCGGCAGATCGCGGATCGTCAGGCTGTCGGCGGTTTCGGTATAGCGCTCGGGCGCCATTTCGATCTGGTCGAACAGCAGGCTGGTCATCTTCAGCTCGTCGCCGTCGAGCACCAGCGGAGCCTGCGGGTCGGCGCCCTCTCGCCGGTGGAAGATGAGCCGGGCTTCAACCTTGGTCTCGGTCGGATCGAGTTCGAAGGTAAGGTCTACACGTTCCAGGATGAAGTCGGTGGGGCGGTAGTCTGCCAGATTGATGATCCGGCCGGTGTCTGTTCGCATTGTCTATCCTGATCTCGTCCGTGAGCCGCCTTGCGTAATCGCGATACCCGAACCTGCGCATGCAAGGATGTGATTTCGCCGGAGAGACTGACACAGATTTCTGAACGATTGTTAAAAAGCCAGGAAATAAAACGTCCTGCGATGTCGAACGGGCGTTGTTTACCGACGAATATTTGCGCTCTTGTTGCGATTGATTGCGCGCGAGCGCTCAGGTTCGACGGCGCCAGCCAACGGCTTTCCGATTGGGTCAGGCTGCGGCGGCGGTTTCAGCGGATGCCGAGCGCGGCGCGAATGGCGTCCTCGTCTTCGGTCTGCTGGATGATGACGCCATACCAGCCGAGCCCGTCATAGTCCTCGTAACCGAGCGTCTTGGCGAAGGCGACGATCGAGCCGGAATTGTCGTGGTAGCTGCCGCGCATCGCCTGGCCGGGATTGTTCAGCGCGAAATGCGTATAGCGCCGCGCCGGATTGCTGGAGGCGATGACCCGGAGCGCGCCGTCCAGCAGCAGGACTTCGGTCTTCTCCGCCACCTGCGGCGGCAGATTGGCTTCCTTCTCGACGATCGCCTGGCCCTGCGCCTGCCAGTCGAAATAGACGCCGAGCGTTCCGACCAGCCGACCCTTGCTTTGGCCCTCCTCGCGAATGCCGGTGGCATAGACCAGCACGTCGCGATCCTCGTGCAGGGGACTCGGCTTGACCTGGTCGACGACATAGGCGTCCCCGTCGGCGCAATGTCTTGCCGCCTCGAACCAGGGGTCGCCGGCGAGGTTGCGGTCCTTCAGCCCCCGCTGGAAGCGCGGATTGGCCGAGGCGACGACGCGGCCGGCCGCATCGGTCATGACGAGGTCGAGATAGACGGTATAGAAGCGGTTGATGACCCCGAGCCGCTCGGCGGCATAGGCGAAACGCGCGGGCGAGGGGTCGCCGAGCGCCTGCCACAGAGCCGGATCGGTTGCCCACCACCGCACGTCGGCGGTGCGCTCGAAGAGGTTGCGGACGATGAACTGCACCAGCGTCTGGGCGAGGTCGGTCAGCCGCGCGCCTTCCATTTCGCTGACCAGCGTGTCCGCCATGGCCCGGCTGAGGCCGATGCGGCCCAGCACGTTCTCCTGGAACCGCCCGGCGATTTCGGCGGCGGCCTGGGCGAGGCGCTGGACCTCGTGGGCGACGACCGCAAACCCCTTTCCGGCTTCGCCGGCCCTGGCTGCCTCGATCAGCGCATTGATGGCCAGCAGCCGGATCTGCCGGACGATATGGGTGTTGTCGGCGCTGAAACGCTCGAGATCGGCACCGATCCCTTCGGTAACGACGCGCATGGACCGCGGCGTGGCCTGGTCGGCGGTGACGACACTCTGTTTCGGCGCAATATCGGTCATCGCAAAGAACACCGGATAGTCGTTGATCGCGCAGCTGTGGGCAACCTGGCCTCGACGCGACCGAGAAGAATGCAGGGTTTGGACTATGATGTATTATTGGTGATATTGGTTAATGGTGCATAAAACAGGACGTGCAAGAAGATGTTATTTCAATGATTTAGGGTGCTTATATTTAATTCATCTGCCTATATTGTAAGCAATTGAAGGAGATCGTCGGGCCTGATCTTGCCCTTGTCCGCGCGCGCCGGAAGTGCCAGTCTTCGGGACTGGGATTCTGTCGATCGCCAAGGCGGTCGCACCTTTCCTTGCCCTTCGCTTGCGGTGCCGCCGCTCCCCCATCTCCGCTGCCCAGATACGAGTCCCGCCTATGGCCGCCGCCGCCTCCAGTCCGCTTCGTGGCATCGTCATGAAGATCGCTTCCGTCGCCGTCTTCGTCGGCATGCAAGCCTGCATCAAGCTGGCAGGCCATGGCATGCCGTCCGGCCAGATCACTTTCTATCGCTCCGCCTTCGCCATCGTGCCGATCCTCGTCTATCTTGCCATTCGCGGCGATCTGCGCTCCGCCTTCCAGACGAACAATCCCTTCGGTCACCTCAAGAGGGCGCTGATCGGAGTGACCTCGATGATGGTCGGCTTCTACGGTCTCGTACTTCTGCCGCTGCCGGATGCCATCGCCATCGGCTATGCCATGCCGCTGCTCGCCGTCGTCTTTGCCGCCGTGTTCCTGCGTGAGACCGTGCGCCTCTATCGCTGGACGGCGGTCTTCGTCGGGCTGATCGGCGTGATGATCATTTCCTGGCCGAAGCTGACATTGTTCAGCGAACAGGGTTTCGGTTCGGCTGCGGCAACCGGTGCCGTCGCCGTCCTGCTTTCGGCCGGCCTCGGCGCTGCCGCCATGCTGCAGGTCCGCCAACTGGTCAAGGAGGAGAAGACCGCGACGATCGTGCTGTTCTTCTCGCTGACCGCCTCGGTGCTTTCTGCCTTTACCTGGTTCTTCGGTTGGCAGGTGCTGAGCTGGCAGGCGCTGGGGCTGATGGCGCTTGCCGGCTTCTTCGGCGGGCTGGGGCAGATCCTGCTGACCGAGAGCTATCGCCACGCCGATGTCCCGACGGTCGCCCCCTCGAATATACCTCGATCATCCTCGGATCGATCATCGCCTACTGTTGTTCGGCGAGGTGCCCACCGCGACCAGCTCACTGGTGCGGCGATCGTCGTCGGCGCTTGATCTTCATCTCATCGCGAGCATGGCTGGGTCTCCGAGCGCGCAGCGCAAGGCCTCGCCGCAGGGCTGATCCTGGCGCAAAGATCGATCGCCACCACCGGCTTCCGTTTTTCTTTTGTTACGGCCGAGCGATAAAGGTTGAAACAGAGGGAAGGTTGGGGCACGGTGACGGTCCACACCGATACCGCCACATCAACGGAAACGGCCTGATCGACGTGAATTGCATGAGCATGGACCGCGAAATCCTCCCGACCGACCCACGGCCCGATGGCCGCTACACCGCCGTTCCCCTATCGCATCCGCATACGTCCGATGTCGTTTCGCCGCCGTGGGGAGGGTGACCTTGGCTTTCTCCATCGACGAACTTCGCAACAGTCCGGCCTTCTGCGAGGCCCTGCGTGTCTATTCGGTCGAGCTGCAGGGCGAGTATGACAGCAATCCGCGGCTGGCGCGGCTCCTGTCGTCGCACCAGCGCTGGCTGCTCAGCCAGTGCGCCTTCGCGCTCAATCTCGAACATGATCCCGCGGTGCCGGGCTCCGGGCTGACGGCTTCGCGTCTGCGCGACATGATCACCTCCTACAACGCCGCAAGCCGCAACACGGTGTTGAACTTCCTCGACCAGCTTCTGTCCTATCGTTTCGTCCGCATTGCCGGCGATGCCGGACGCCGGCCCCGCCGTTTCGAGGCGACCGATGTGAGCTACAATGCGATGGTGCGCTGGACGCTCGCCAACCTCACCCTGCTCGACCGGCTGGACGGCGGTTCGCGCGCGGCGACGATGATGGCCAATCCCGAACTTTTCCGGCTGATCCAGCCGTATACGGCCCGCCGCTCGTTCGAGCATGACGGCTGGCGCGAGCCGCCGCCGCGCGTGGCGATGTTCCTGTGGACGGAAGCGGGCGGGCTGGTGATGGACGAGCTCGTTCGGCGCATCGAGGCTGCCGACCCTTCGGCCGACCGCTACGACATCGGCCGTGTCGACGCCCGTGCGATGGCCGAGCATTTCATGATGTCGCGCACCCATCTGCAACGCCTGCTGCGCCGCGCCGTCGAGGCCGGGGGGCTGCAATGGCAGGACGAGGGCAAGAAGACCCACCTGTGGTTCATGGCCGATCTGCTGCGCGAATACTGCAGCTGGCAGGCGATCAAGTTCTCGATCGTCGACCAGGCCTTCGAACATGCCTGCAGCCGAATGCTTCCGGTGCAGAGGCCGGCTGAGCCGGTCGTGGTCGCCATGTAGAAGTGATCGCCCCGGCGGTCGGCGCCGACCCGGCTTACAGCGGGATGTGGCCGACGAGGGCGTTTTCGGCGCGCGCGCCGCGCTTCGAGCGGCCCGAGGCGGCCCGGCTGTAGGCTTCCGACGCATCGATGGCGCTGCCGATCTGCGTGACGGCGGCCTTCAGGCTGCGGAGCGGATGAAACATCGTGGTCATGGTCTATTCCTTTGCGTTGGCCGCATGGCCGAATCTTGAGGACGTCTTTGACGGGGCGTTCGGAGCGGGCGTTGCTGACGAGGCTATTGTGCGTCGCACAATCAGTTCTGCACCGCCGGCCTCACGCCTCGCGGAAATCGGCGAACAGGGCGATCGGGCGGCTGATCCGGCCGAACACGCGCGCCGTCAGCTGTTCGTTCGTGGCGAGGCCGCAACGGTGATAAGGCTGTCCGTTGCGCATCGGCTCGGCGGCGAGGCGGAGCGTCTCGAATTTGCAGTGCATGGGGCGGGCGCGAACGGTCATGGCCTTCAATCCTTGTCTTCCGACTCCCCCCGTGAGTGCCAGTATATATCGCAGTGCAGCATGAATGAGGCAGGGGCGCAGACGCGACCCAGCCATGCGCACTGCGCATGGCGCGCATCACAACACTGTCACATGTGCCGAAATTTTGGACGATTAGTCCTGGGCGAGGCGGGCGGCGAAGGCCTGCAGGTCGCGCCAGGCGAGCGCCTTGCTGGCCGGCGCGGTCAGCAGTTCCTGCGGATGCAGGGTGGCGATGGCCGGGACGGCATGATTGCCGCAGGCGATGTTGCGCCACTGTCCGCGCAACGCGTGGATCGTGCCCGTCTCACCGAAGAAGAAGCGCGCGGTGAAATTGCCGAACAGCAGCACGGCCTTCGCTCGGCGAGTTCCACCTGCCGTTCGATGAACGGACGGCAGATGGCCGCCTCCGGCACGGACGGCGCGCGGTCGCCCGGCGGACGCCAGGGGATCACCGTGGTGATCAGGACAGCCTCGCGCTTGAGGCCGATGGCGCCGAGCATGCGGTCGAGCAGCAGGCCGGCGCGGCCGGAAAAGGCCACGCCCTCACGGTCGTCGTCGGCGCTCGGCATCGGCCCGATGACCATGATGCGGCTTGACGGATCGCCGGCAGCAAAGATGGTCGAGCGGGCGCTGGTCTTCAGGTTGCAGCCGCCGAAGGCCTCGACGGCGGTCTTGAGTTCGGCCAGCGAGCGGGCGCTTTCGGCGGCAAAGCGCGCCTCGGTGATGGCATGTTCGTCGGGAATGGCCGGCAGCGCCGACGGGGAGGCGGGCCGCGGCGGTGGCGGCGCTTCGGGCCTGGTCCGCCCGGGAGACGTCTGCACGGTCGTCGCCTGCGCCATTGCGATGGCCGCCGGGGCACGCACCTCGCGGGCGGTGCGCTGGTCGGCGAACTCGGCGACCCGGTCGACCGGCTGGTCCTCCACCAGCCATTCGACGCCGGCTTCCGCATGGAAATGCAGAAGGGCTGCCAGTTCGGCGGGCGTCATGTCGCGGGCGGAGATCATGGACCCGTTCTAATGCAGCGGGTGTCAGAAGGAAACTGATTCCTGCGGGCGGCCGGAAACGTCGCGGCGGATACCCTCTTCTCCCCACCGGAGAGCAGGTGGCCCCAAGGGCCGGATGAGCAAGGGGGCAAAGCGCGCGTCGATTAATCCGTCTCCTCTCCCTTGGTGGGAAAGGACGCGATTTTCGGCATCTCTGGCCGAAGGCGTAAGTGCCAGAAATCGCAGGTGAGGGGAACGAGGCGACCGACCCCCTCTCTCGGGATTTCTAACACTTAGCTTCCAGCTAAGATGTTGAAATTCCATTCTCCCCCGCCAAAGGGGAGGGAACAAGACCTCAATCCCCTCACGCCACCCATTGCGCGATGTCGTCGCGTTCGCCGATCAGCGCCAGGCCGTGGGCGATGGAGACGAGTTCGCCGCCGGTCTCGATGCGTGAGGCGTCGAAGCGGTCGGTGAAGATCTTGCGCACGGCCGGAACGAAGGACGTGCCACCGGTGAGGAAGACCTTGTCGATCGAGCCCGGCGCCGTGTTGGTCGTGGTCAGGACCTCGTCCAGGGCGCCCTCGATGCGGGCGAGGTCGTCGGCAATCCAGCTTTCGAATTCGGCACGTTTGACCGTCTTCTCGCCAGCCCGCCCAAGCGGCGAGAAGCGGAATTCCGCTTCCTCGGTGGATGACAGCGCCATCTTGGTGGCCGAGACCGCCTGGTAGAGCGGATAGCCCTCGTCATGCTCGACGAGGTCGATGAACAGTTCCAGCTTGTCCGGCTCGAGGCTCTGGCGCACCAGCGATTTCAGGTCGGCATATTCGCGCGAGGTCTTGAACACCGACAGCTGGTTCCAGCGCGAGAAGCTGGTGTAGTAGTTGCTCGGCACGTCGAGCACCTTGTCGAAGCTCTTGAACTGGCTGCCCGGGCCGATTTCCGGCGCGACCAGATGCTCGATGCTGCGGGCGTCGAACTGGTCGCCGGCGAGGCCGACGCCGGAATGGCCGACGGGCACGGCGGAAAGCCTGCCGCCGCTCGTCTCGAAGCGGATCAGCGAGTAGTCGGTCGTGCCGCCGCCGAAATCGGCGACCAGTACGGTCGCATCCTCCTTCAGGTGCTGGGCGAAGTGAAGGCGGCCGCCACCGGCTCGTAGACATAGTGGATCTCGGAAAGCCGAAGCGCGTCAGCGCCGCATTGTAGCGGTGATGGCCAGCTCGGATCGGGGTTTGCGCGGCGAAATGCACCGCCGGCCGGCGACGATGCGTTTCGCGCCCGACGGCCAGCCGTCGCCGGCATAGGCTTCCAGGCGCTTGAGGAAGACCTCCATCAGGTCCTCGAACTGGAAGCGCCGGGCATGGATCAGCGTGCCCTGGAACAGGGCCGAGGCAGCGAAGGTCTTGATCGACTGCAGGAAGCGGCAATCGCCGGGATTGTCGATGAAGGCACGGATCGCCGCCTGTCCGGCCTCGACCTTCAGCGCGCCCGCGCCGAGATTGCGGTCCTTCATGAAGGAAAGCGCCGTGCGCATGCTGTCGCTTTCCCCGGCCGGCGAGGAAAAGCGCACCGAATGGGTGGCCCGCTCGCTGTCGGCCAGCGCCATCACCGTGTTGGTCGTGCCGAAATCAAGCCCCAGCGCCTCAGCCATCGCCGCGCTCCTTCGTCGTCTTGTCGGTTGTTGAAGCCGGGCAGCGCCCGAAGATGAAAAAGGGCGCCGTGAGCGCCCGCAGTGGAGAGGGCGCCTATTGCCACGAAGGGGAGGGGTAAGGCAAGGGGCGAGCGGTATCCGTTCCTCTTCTCTCCAGCGGGGAGAAGGTGGGGCGTAGCGCCGGATGAGGGGGAGAATCGGATATGAGCAAAATGGCTTCGCCCCCCTCATCGCCTCGCATGCGCTCGGCACTTCTCCCCGATGGGGAGAAGAGGGCATTCCAAGACCGGCGCCGCACGCCTCAACAATCGTATCGTGAAGGAAGGCCGGTAGGGGTTGCCACCCGTCCGAGCCGGTATGTGCCGACCTACCGCCGCGAGCGCCGGCCGAGGGCGATCAGCACGATGCCGACGAGGGCGAGGCCGGCGCCATAGGCGATCCACGGGCTCTGGTCGATCATGAAACTGGAGGCCGGATAGGGGAAAGTGCCGCTGCCCTGGCCCATCCAGACCAAGCCCATCAGCACGGCAAGCGCGCCGATAAGGGTGAGTATGCGTCGCATGGACATGGCATTCGTTCCCAAAGAGGCGACAGACCGCGCGCCAGGCGCGGCCGTCGGATGCATCAAGGCGTCAGATCCGGCCTTCAGTTGGCCGAATGGTGCTCCCGGCGCAGGAACCAGCGCGCGCCGATGAAGACGATCAGGCCGAAGACGGCGACGAGTGTGCCGTTGATCGTCCAAACGCTTTCATTGGGCATGAAGTCGGTGCCGGGCAGGCGAAGCATGCCGGTGCCGTGGGCAACCCAGGCGATGCCGACCAGCAGCGTCAAGGCGCCGACGACGGTGAAAAGTTGGCGAATCTGCCCCAATAGTTTCTCCTCCCATGGAACAATTTGTCGCACCCACTATAGTCGAGTCTGAGCCGGACACCAGCGAAATCCTGTTCCGCTTGCGCCATGGCCAAAATAGCGAAAACCCCGAGGGCGCAGCGCCTTGAGGGGGCTTTCCCAAGGTGCAGCCGGGCAGGGCCGCGGCCGATCGATGGTGCGATCTACGCGCCGGCGCGCGTCTGCTCCGCCATCTCGCGCATCCACTCGGAAAACAGATTCATCGCCGGCGTCGGCGTGCGGGATTTGAGCCGGGTCAGCCAGTAGCTGCCCTTGGAGACATAGACCGGGAAGGGCTGTTCCAGCGCGCCCGAGGCGAGGTGGCGGGAAAACATCAGCGGCGGTGCAAGCGCGATGCCCGCGCCCTGCAGGGCCGTCTCGACCATTAGCACGGAGGAATCGAAGACCGGACCGGTGATCGGCGGGGCGGCGATGGCGGCCGCCTCGAACCAGCCCGGCCATTCGTCGGCCCGGTAGGAGCGCAGCAGCGTCTCGCGCCCGACACCCTCGGGGCTCCTCAGCCGCGCGGCGATCGCCGGCACGCAGAGCGCCGACAGTGGTGCCGCAAACAGCGCCTCTGCCTCCGTATCGTGCCAGGCGCCGTTGCCGAAGCGGATGGCGAAGTCGAGACCCTCGGCGGCGATGTCGACGCGGTTGTTGTTGGTGGAGAGACGCAGGTCAATGAAGGGGTGGCGGGCATGGAAATCGGCAAGGCGCGGGAGAAGCCAGCCGACGGCAAAGGTTCCGACGGCGCCGAGCGTCAGCACCTCGCGCATGTGCCCGCCCTCGAAGCGCTCCAGCATGTCGGCCATGCGGTCGAAGCTGTCCCTCAGCGTCGGCAGCAGCGCCAGCCCCTCCTCGGTGATCAAAAGGCCACGCGGCAGGCGGCGGAAGAGCGTGACGCCCAGCCGCTGTTCGAGCAGCTTCACCTGGTGGCTGATGGCCGCCTGGGTGACGCAGAGTTCGATCGCAGCGCGGGTGAAGGAAAGATGGCGCGCGGCGGCCTCGAAGGCGCGCAGCGCGTTCAGCGGAAGATGCGGCCGGACCATCGCATGCCCTAATTCTGTTTATGGCTCCCGCCAGTTATCATCGTTTGTCGCGCACCGGCAATGGCGCCTAGAACAGGCCGATCCAAACCAAGGGAGCCATACCATGATCCTTGAAAGACGCTGCCTTCTGGCTGCCGCTGTCGGCCTTTTTGCCGTATTCTCGCCAGGCCCGGCATCTGCGGTCGATCCGATCCGCTGCACGGTCGTTCTCGACGCGCAAAACGGAGAGGCGATCCACCGCGAAGGGACCTGCGACAAACGCGTCTATCCCATGTCGACCTTCAAGCTGCCTTTGGCCATGATGGGCTATGATGCGGGCATTCTGAAGGACGAGACGACGCCGCGCTGGGACTATCAGGCGAAGTTCGGCGGCCCGGCGCGGGTGAAGAAGGCCTTCGATCCGACCGGCTGGGAGAAGGAATCGATCGTCTGGTATTCGCAGGAGACCGCCCGCCGCCTCGGCGCGGAACGCTTTGGCGATTACGTCCGCCGCTTTGGCTACGGCAACCAGGACGTTCGGCGGCCAGCGGTTCCGACGGGCTGACCTCGCCACGCTGATGTCGTCGTCCCATTTCGCCCGACGAGCAGGTGGGATTCCTGCGCCGCTTCCTCGACGGAAAGCTGCCGGTCTCGGACCATGCAAGGACCATGACCCAGGCGATCACGCCGCGCTTCGAGGCGGCGGACGGCTGGGTGATCCATGGCAAGACGGGCAGCGGCTGGATGCGGGACGCGAAGGGCGCGCGCGACAGCAATCGCCCGATCGGCTGGTTCGTCGGCTGGGCCGAGCGGCAAGGACGCAAGGTGGTCTTCGCGCGGCTGCACGTGGCCAACCGTCCCTATGAGGAGCCGATCAGCTTCGAGACGCGGGACGGGCTGATTGCTGACCTGCCGGGGATCCTGGCGGACCTTTAGACGGAGCAGACCGGCGCGGCGTTCAGCGTCGCCGCGCGGTCCGGTATGTCGGTGATGCTTGGCGCCGGTCCGGCATCGGCCAAGATGACGAAAACCCCGCACGCAGGACGCGTCGCGGGGTTTTGTTTCGGGGGTCGCCGGGCCGACGATCGGGTCAGATCGACCGGGCCGCTCCACCGTCGACGCGCAGCATCGTGCCGGTGACATAGGAGGCGGGCGCCGAGCAGAGGAAGGCGGCGGCGGCGCCGAATTCCTCGACCGTGCCGAGTCGGCCGGCGGGGATCGACTTCAGCGAGGCGGCGCGCACCTCGTCCACCGTCTTGCCGGCCTTCTTGGCATTGGCGGCATCGAGCTCGTCGATCCGGTCGGTGTGGATGCGGCCGGGCAGCAGCATGTTGGCGGTCACCCCATAGGAGGCGACCTCGGTCGCAAGCGTCTTGTTCCAGCCGACCAGCGCCGCGCGCAGCGTGTTGGACAGCGCCAGATTGGGGATCGGCTCGAACACGCCGGACGAGGCGACGGTGAGGATGCGGCCAAAACCTTGCGTCTGCATCAGCGGCAGCAGCGCATTGGTCAGCGTGATGACGCGCACCACCATCGACTGGAAGAAACTATAGAGCTTTTCCGCCGTCATCTCCTCCGCCGTGCCCGGGGTGGGGCCGCCGGTATTGTTGACCAGGATGTCGATGCCGCCGAGCTTGTGGTGGACGGCGGCGAGCATCGTGTCGACGAAGTCGCTGTCGGAAAGATCGGCCTCGACCCAGTCGGCCTTGCCCCGACCCTCGGCATTGATGGCGTCGGCATTGGCCTTCAGCTTGTCGGCGCTGCGGCCGCACAGGAGCACATGGACTCCCTCATCCGCCAGCGCCCTGGCGATGCCGAGGCCAAGGCCGCGCGACGAGGCGAGCACAAGCGCCCGCTTGACCGAAATTCCGAGATCCATGTCTGTCTCCTTCCCTGGTTCCTGTGTCCGCCGCAAGCGGTTCAGGGACGAAGGTTATAGGGTGGCCGGCGGCTTTGGGAAGGGGGAAGGGAAGGGATAGTCCTGAGGACGTGGGAGGCCGACATGCGGTCGACGCCGGGACCTGTCAGGGCTTCACGAACCGATAGGCGAAGCGATCGGTCTCGCCTTTGATCGAGGGATCGAACACCTTCACCGAGTGCGGATCGGCCCTGTTCGAGAGCAGGGTGCTTTCCGCGTCCAGCTCGAAGCCGGCCGCCTCCACCTCCTCGCGAACGGACGCAGGGTCAATCCGATGCAGCGACTGGGCCTCGCTCGTGCCCGCCCCGGCGGCGACGTGGTCGACGATGACGTAGGTCCCACCGGGCTTCAGCCGCTCATAGACGGCCCGATTGAAGCCGGCCGCCGTCGCGCCACTGGCCTGGATCAGCCCGGTGTGGAGATCGTGATAAAACAGGTGCAGCCACACGACATCCGCTGGTTGCGTTACCTCCGGCATCGCCAAGAGGTCCGCCGAGACGGCTTCGACGTTCTTCCGACCCGGCTGCTTCGCAAGCGTCAACATGCGGCCGAACTGATCGTTCTTTACGTCGGCGATTTCCGTCGGCACGAAGCTGAAGACTCGTCCTTCGGGTCCCACGGCGTCGGAGAACAGGCGCGTCCAGTCACCGTCGCCCGGGTATACGTCGATGACAGTTGCGCCCGCATCGATGCGTGCGAACCGGATCAATTCGGATAGCTTGGATTGGTCGTACATTGGGATCTCCTTTGGAAATTTCTCCATTTGCACGGATCGGATCACGCTCGACCCGATCCGTGCATCTCGGCGCACCCGGTGGGCACGTCGCGTTCGTCAGTCGAACTTGACCAGGTCCTTGAAGATCAGCCGACCCCAGCTATTGCCGTGCGCCTGCACCAGCAGTCCGCCTTCAGAAAGCCCGCCAAGCTCGATGGGCGCGAAACCGAGATCTTTCGCCAGCGCACCGATCTCCGCTGCGGCGGCGTCATCGTCGCTCGCCAGGAACACAACGCGCCTGCCGCCCCGCGTGGGCGGATCTTGCTCGAGGACGCCGGCGACCAGATGGTTGAAGCCTTTGACCAGCTTGCCGCCGGTGAACGCCTGCTCGACGATCTTGGCGGAAGGCTGACCTCCAAGGTCCACGCCATAGGCATTGGTCACATCGACGATGGTCTTGCCCTGCCAGGTGGGAAGCGCCCTTGCGACATCCGGATGCGACTCGAAACGGACAGCCAGAAAGATGATGTCCGCCTTGACGGCTTCCGCCAGAGTTTTGGGAATGATCGTAGGCCCGATCGCGGCCGCTTCGGATGCAAAGCTCTCCGGGTCGCGCGTGGTTGCGACCGATACTTCGATGCCCTTGCGGGCAAATGCCTTTGCCAGGGTCTTGCCGATAGTGCCGAAGCCGATAATTGCGTAGCTCATATGTGTTCTCCTTGAGTTTGCCGCGTGCGTCAGAGCTGGGCCAGGCCGCCGTCGACGGCGACTTCGCTGGCGGTCATGAAGCTGCTGTCGGACGATGCGAGAAAGGCGGCCACCGCCGCGATCTCCGCCGGATCGGCCATGCGCTGCAGCGGAGTCATCGCGCCGTAGGCCTTCTGGCCTTCCTCGCCGAGTGCTTCCTTCGCGAGTTCGGTCGCTGTCGCCCCGGGCGACAGCACGTTGATCCGGATGCCGGTGCCCTTCAGGTCCTCTGCCCAGGTCCGCGCGAGGTTGCGCACGGCTGCCTTGCTTGCGCTGTAGGCCGTAAATCCCGGGGCTCCGGTGGTGCCGGCACTCGATCCGGTCAGGATGATCGAACCGCCCGGGCCCATCAGCGGCAACGCCTTCTGGACCGTGAAGATCGTGCCCTTCACATTGGTGCCGAAGGTCTCATCAATGTGCTCGGCGGTGATCTGGCCGAGCGCAAGCGGACTTCCCGCACCGGCATTGGCGAAGACGATATCGAGGCTTCCGCGCTCGGCCGTCACCGCGGCGTAGAGTTGCTCAAGGTCGGCCTCATTCGAGACAGAGCCCTTCACCGCCCGCGCGTTGGGCCCGAGGTCCGCCACAGCGGCGTCGAGCGCTTCCTGCCGGCGGCCGAAGATGAAGACGAAGGCGCCCTCTTCGATGAATCGCTTTGCCGCCGCCCGGCCGATGCCGGTGGCGCCGCCGGTGATCACGGCGGTCTTTCCGTTCAATCTGGTCATGTCTTAGATCCTTCGTTTCGCCAACTCGGTCTTGGCCGTGCGGAGAGGTCGTCCGAGAACCTCAAAATGGGGTCGCGATAGTCAGGTGATGAGTGCGGAAATGCGCACATCAGTGGTGCGAAAACGATCCAGGCAGACGAATGAACACCACGTCGTTGGCGTACATACTGTATATGGGTGTTAGACGATGCTTCGGAGGCCGCGCCGCGCGGCGCAGGAATGCACCATGATCGACTGGGATGACGTTCGTTACTTTCTCGCCGCGGCGCGCGGAGGCTCAGTGCGTGCCGCCGCCAAACGTCTCGGAGTGAATCACGCAACCGTGCTGCGACGCATCGCGCAGCTCGAGGAGCGCCTTGGCGCCCGGATGTTCGAGAAGCTTCCTACGGGCTACCGCCTGACGCCTGCAGGCGAGGAGGTCCTCGATCTGGCGGAACAGATGGAAGCGTCGTCCCACCAGCTCGAAACGCGCGTCTTCGGGCGCGATCAGAGCGTGCGCGGGCTCCTGCGCGTGACGCTGCCGCCGCCCCTCGCGACACATCTGCTCATGCCGGACTTCGCCGATTTTGCGCGTCTGCATCCGGAGATCGAAATGGAAATCCTGTCATCCGGCGAACTGGCAAACCTGACCAATCGGGAGGCGGACGTGGCAATCCGCGTCGTCTATGATCGCGAGGCCCTGCCACTCAATCTTCACGGGCTCAAGGGGCCAGAACTGTTCGGCGGCTTCTATATGTCTCGCGATCGGCTCACCGAGTGGCAGGCGGGCCCACCGAATCCCAGGTGGATCGCCATAAGGGGTCATGGAGTACCGGGCTGGACCCGCGAAGGAGAGGCCCGCACAACTGGAACCCAATTCAGGACCATGGATTTCGAAACCCAGATCGCGGCGGTACGGCAAGGCATCGGAATCACGGCGCTGCCATGCTTCGTCGGAGATGCCGATCCCCTGTTGGAGAGGGTACCGGACACCGGCCTGCACCTCTACGGCCCGGTCTGGCTTCTCACTCAGGGGGAGACACGCAAGACCAAGCGGGTGCGGCTCTTCACCGAATTCGTATCCCGCAGACTGGCCGAATACGCTCCGCTTCTTGCGGGGCTGTCCATATCGCGCGACTGACTTCCGGTTCAATTGGCTATGTGTGGCTCGGGAAGGCAGACGGTCCGCATCCGGCCCCAAGCCCGCCCTGAATCGCAACCGTTACATCCCGCCCCTCAAAACGGCACCTTGCCCGGATTGAACAAGGCCTTCGGATCCACCGCCTGCTTGATCGTGCGGGCGAGTGCCTGCTTTTCCGGCGATGCGAAGGTCTCGTAGGCGTGGCGCTTTTCGGTGCCGACGCCGTGTTCGGCGGAAAACGAGCCTCCGGCCTCGACGATGCCGGCATAGACCGCATTCTCGACGGCCAGAAGCTCGTCCTGCGGCAGCGGGCCGGGCTTGATCAGGGTGAGATGCAGATTGCCGTCGGCGACATGGCCGTAGACATAGGCCTCAAAGGTCGGATCGATCGCCTTCAGCCGCGCGTCGAGGCCGGCGACATAGGCGTCGAGATAGGTCGGCGGGACCGAGATGTCGAAGGACGGGGCGTGCGGGATCGCCGGATAGTAGAAGCCGGAATCCTCGCGTATGTCCCAGAACCGGCGCGCCTGATCGAGCGACTGGGCGATCACGCCGCCCTTGAGGCCGACCGGCTCCCAGAGCGTTTCAAGTCCTTCTTCCAGGGCTGCCGTCGCGCCTCGACCGTTTCCGCCGACACCTCGATCAGCAGGGCCGCGGCGTCCTCGTCCAGCCAGGAGAGATCGAAACCCTTGAGCGCCGCGCCGTCGCGGATGTAGCGCGGCCACATCATTTCCGCGCCTTCGAGCGTCACCGAGGAGAGGCCGCGGAAATGCCGGATGACGGCAAGCGCCGAGGCCGCATCGGCCACGCCGAGGAAGGCGGTGGCGCGGGCGGGGCGCTGCGGCTCCAGTTTCAGCACCACCTGGGTGACGAAGCCGAAGGCGCCTTCGCCACCGATGAACAGGTGCTTGAGATCCGGCCCGGCCGAAACCTTGACCACGCGGGTGAGGTCGGAAAAGACGTCCCCGGACGGCAGCACCGCCTCGAGGCCGAGAACCTGGTGGCGCATCACGCCGTTGCGGAAGGCGAGAATGCCGCCGGCATTGGTCGAGACCATGCCGCCGATCGTCGCCGAGCCGCGCGAGCCGAGGTCGATGCCGGTCGTCAGGCCATGCGCGGCGATCGCCTGCTGCAGGGTCTCGAGCGGTACCCCGGCTTCGACCGTTACCGTCATTTCCTCCGGATAGAGGGCGACGATGCGGTTGAGCCGGGCGGACGACAGGATCACCTCGCCGGCATGGCTGACATTGCCGCCGACGAGCCCGGTGAGCCCGCCCTGCGGCACGATGGCCACGTCATGCGCCGCACACCACGACACCAGCGCCGCCGCTGCCGCGGTCGAGCCGGGCTGCGCCATCACGCCGCCGGCGAAGTTGTCGGCATGTTCGCCGGGATGCCGGCCTTTCAGGTCCGTCGGACCCAGGATGACGAGGTCGGGATGTAGGCCGGAGAGCCGTTCCAGCAGTTCCGTCGCGGTGAACCGGGTGCCTGGTTCGTGGGTCATTCGTGCTTGTCCTGTCTGGTCGGGCGTTGCGCGGTTCAAGCCCTTTCGGGCGATGTTTAGTGCGCGGCGGCGTCCGGGACAATCGCCCAGCATGGGACGGATCCAATTGGTCGCGGCAAATCGGCTCAGGGCGCTCCGCCCCGGACGAAAGATTGACGTTAACGTAAGCGTTAGATATTCTGTTCAGGAATATCGCCCAGCCTTAATTTCGGGCCACTGCGTGTCGCATTGCGGCTCGACAGGGCGCTTGTGTTTTGACAAGGAAGAAGCCGAAGACTGGGATCGGCCGAGCGGAGAGAGACGATGAGCGAGCAACTGGAACTGCCCGAACGCGAGAGCATGGAATTCGACGTGGTGATCGTCGGGGCCGGTCCTGCCGGTCTGTCGGCGGCGATCCGCCTGAAACAGGTCAATCCGGAGCTCACTGTCGTCGTGCTGGAGAAGGGTTCGGAAGTCGGAGCGCACATCCTGTCGGGCGCCGTGGTCGATCCGATCGGCGTGGACAAGCTGCTGCCCGGCTGGCGCGAAGAGGCCGACCATCCGTTCAAGACCGAGGTCAAGGACGACCAGTTCCTGTTCTTAGGACCCGCCGGCTCGATCCGCCTGCCGAACGCCTTCATGCCGCCGCTGATGAACAATCACGGCAATTACATCGTCTCGCTCGGCAATGTCTGTCGCTGGCTCGCCACCCATGCCGAGGCGCTGGGTGTCGAGATCTATCCGGGCTTTGCCGCGACCGAACTGCTCTATAACGGCGAAGGTGCCGTGATCGGCGTCGCCACCGGCGACATGGGCATCGAAAAGAATGGCGAACCGGGCCCGAACTACACCCGCGGCATGGAACTGCTCGGCAAATATGTGCTGATCGGCGAGGGCGTGCGTGGTTCGCTCGCCAAGCAGCTGATCGCCAGGTTCGACCTGTCGAAGGATCGCGAGCCGCAGAAGTTCGGCATCGGCCTGAAGGAACTCTGGCAGGTGAAGCCCGAGCACCACAAGCCGGGCCTGGTGCAGCACTCGTTCGGCTGGCCGCTCGACATGAAGACCGGCGGCGGGTCCTTCCTCTACCACCTGGAAGACAATCTCGTGGCGGTCGGCTTCGTCGTCCACCTGAACTACAAGAACCCCTATCTCTTCCCCTTCGAAGAGTTCCAGCGCTTCAAGACCCATCCGCGCATCGCCCCGACCTTCGATGGCGCCAAGCGCCTGTCCTACGGCGCCCGCGCCATCACCGAAGGCGGCTACCAGTCGGTGCCGAAGCTCTCCTTCCCCGGTGGCGCGCTGATCGGCTGTTCCGCCGGCTTCGTCAACGTGCCGCGCATCAAGGGCAGCCACAATGCCGTGCTGTCCGGCATGCTGGCGGCCGACAAGATCGCCGAAGCCATCGCGAGCGGCCGCGCCAATGACGAGCCGGTCGAGATCGAGAACGAATGGCGCTCGACCGATATCGGCACGGACCTGAGGCGCGTGCGCAACGTCAAGCCGCTGTGGTCTAAGCTCGGCACGGCGCTCGGCGTGGGCCTGGGCGGTCTCGACATGTGGACCAACCAGCTGTTCGGCCTTTCCATCTTCGGCACGCTGAAGCACGGCAAGACCGATGCGGCCTCGCTGGAGCCAGCGGCCAAGCACAAGCCGATCGCCTATCCGAAGCCGGACGGCGTCTTGACCTTCGACCGCCTGTCGTCGGTGTTCCTGTCCAACACCAACCATGAAGAGGACCAGCCGGTCCATCTGCAGGTCAAGGACATGGACCTGCAGAAGCGTTCGGAGCTCGGCGTCTTCGCCGGCCCCTCGACCCGCTACTGCCCGGCCGGTGTCTATGAATGGGTGGAGAAGGATGGCGAGCAGGTCTACGTGATCAACGCGCAGAACTGCGTGCACTGCAAGACCTGCGACATCAAGGACCCGAACCAGAACATCAATTGGGTCCCGCCCCAGGGTGCCGAAGGTCCGGTTTATCCGAACATGTAAGAGCGTCCGCCCCTGGCGGTCGTTCAGAAAACGAGACGCCTCCTGTCCTTGCTGGACAGGAGGCGTTTTTGCGTTGACGCTTTCGCGTGCGTCCTTCTAGGCGCGCTTGTGCAGGCTGTCGCGGATGGCGTCGATTACGGTCCGGATCGTCTTGACCGTGTCGACATCGAGGCCGACGGCCTCGCCGACGCAGCGCGCCACCGGGGCGGCCTCCTGCTGCAGCTCGCGGCCCTTTTCGCTGACATGAAGCAATACCTGCCGCTCGTCCTGCGGATTGCGTGTGCGGGTCAGCAGGCCGGCCGCCTCCAGCCGCTTCAGGAGCGGCGTCAGCGTGCTGGAATCGAGGAACAGCGTTTCGCCCAGCTCCTTGACCGTGCGGCCGTCGCGGCTCCACAGCGCCACCATCACCAGATATTGCGGATAGGTGAGGCCGATCGCATCCAGCAGCGGGCGATAGAGCTGATTGAAGGCGTGACCCGCGGAATAGATGGAAAAGCACAGCATTTCGTCGACGTCCGGGGGGCTGGGCATGTCTGGTTCGGACTTCTGGCGCATGAGGGTCTCCTGTCTCCGTCAATTTAATTTGCGCGCGATTTGTTTGCAAGCTATTGACTCGCGCTTTTCCTTTGCGTATTTAGATCGTGCACAAAGTAATCGAGCACAAGTTAAATTGGCAAAAGGAGATCTGACATGAGCTATTTCATCACCACCGACGGGACGCGCCTCTTCTACAAGGATTGGGGAACGGGCCAACCGATCCTGTTTTCGCATGGCTGGCCGCTGTCCTCCGATGCCTGGGACCAGCAGATGCTGTTCTTCGGCCAGCAGGGCTTTCGCGTCATCGCCCATGATCGCCGCAGCCATGGCCGCTCCGACCAGACCTGGGACGGCAACAACATGGACCGCTATGCCGACGATCTGGCGGAGCTGATCGAGGCGCTGGACCTGAAGGATATCGTCATGATCGGCCATTCGACCGGCGGCGGCGAGGTGGCCCACTATCTCGGCCGCCATGGCACGGCTCGTGTCGCCAAGGTCGTGCTGGTCGGCGCCGTCCCGCCGCTCATGCTCAAGACCGAAGTCAACCCGGACGGCACGCCGATTGAGGCCTTCGACGGCATTCGCGAAGCAACGGCCGGGAACCGCTCGCAGTTCTATTACGACCTGACCATGCCCTTCTACGGCTTCAACCGCGACGGCGCCGCGGTCAACGACGGCCTGCGGGAAAGCTTCCGGCAGATCGGCCTGCAGGGCGGCATCAAGGGGCAGTATGACTGCATCCGCGAGTTCTCCGAGGTCGACTACACGCAGGACCTGCGCCGCATCGATCGCCCGACGCTGATCGTCCATGGCGACGACGACCAGATCGTGCCGATCAAGGCCGCCGCCCACCGCGCCGCCGAGATCGTGCCGAATGCGACCCTCACGGTCTACGAAGGCGGCTCGCATGGCCTCGCCCAGACTGAGGCGGACCGCTTCAACGCCGACGTCCTGGCCTTCATCCGGGCCTGATTGCTCGATCCATTCCAACGCGAAACCAGAAAAGGAATTCATCATGTCCAAGTCCGCTCTCGTCGGCGCCGTCGTCGGTGCCCTTCTTTCCGGAACCGCCGCGGCCGAGCCGGCCAAGCCGACCGTCGTTCTCGTCCATGGCGCATTCGCCGACTCCTCCAGCTGGAACGGCGTCATCGAAATCCTGCAGCAGGACGGCTATCCGGTCGTCGCCGCCGCCAATCCGCTGCGCAGCGTGGCGGCTGATGCCGCCTATGTCTCCAGCCTCGTCGGCAGCATCGAAGGCCCGGTCGTCCTCGTCGGCCATTCCTATGGTGGTCAGGTGATCTCCACCGCCGCCAGGGGCCGCGACAACGTCAAGTCGCTGGTCTATGTCGCAGCCTTCGCGCCGGAGGCCGGAGAAGCGGCTGCCGACCTCGCCGGCAAGTTCCCCGGCGGCACGCTCGGGGAGGCGCTGGCCGCGCCGGTAAAACTGCCGGAGGGCGGCGTCGATCTCTTTATCGACCAGGCCAAGTTCCACCAGCAGTTCGCCCATGACGTTCCCGCCGCCGAGGCGGCGCTGATGGCGGCCGGCCAGCGGCCGATCACCGAGGCGGCCCTGACCGAGAGGTCGGGCGAGCCGGCCTGGAAGACGCTGCCGTCCTTCTTCGTCTATGGCGACGGCGACAAGAACATCCCGGCCGCGGCGCTCGGCTTCATGGCCGAACGCGCGGGTTCCAAGCGCACCGTCGTCGTCGAAGGCGCATCCCACGTCGTCATGGTGTCAAAGCCGCGGGTGGTCGCCGAGCTGATCGAGGAAGCTGCGCACTAAGTCATCTGGCGGCAGACATGAAAGCCAGGCCGGCGCGTGACCGCGCGTCGGCCCGGTTCGCGTTGCGGCAGCGGTCGAAGGCGCCGCGGTCGATTTCAGGCATCGTTGATGCATGTCAATTTTCATATGTGATCATGAGGTAGAATGGCGCCATTCGACGAAGCCGCGGCGCGGCCGCTTTCGTCGTCTTGCCGCAAAGGCATACAACAGGAGGAACTTTCAGATGACACGCAATGTGAAGTCCCTGGTCGCCTTGACCCTCACGGCAGCCTTGCTGGCAGGCATCGCTGAAGCGCAGCAGTTCGGCATGGGCGCCGGCCCCGGCTGGGGCCGTGGCGGAATGATGATGATGAATGGACCCGGGCGGGGTCGTTTCCCGATTGTCGATGCCGACGACAACGGTGTCATCAGCGCCGAGGAAGCGGCCTCGGCCGCTGAAGAAGTGTTCGCCGCCATGGACGTCGACGACAATGCCGAACTGACCATGGAAGAATACTTGACCGTCCGCATGGGGCCGCAGGACGGCTGGAACAAGGCGCGCCAGGCCGCGCGCGAAGAGGCAAAAACCGCGCGTTTCAGTGAGATGGACAGCGACAAGAACAAGGCCGTGTCGCAGGCCGAGTTCATCGCCGGCGCCAAGGCGCGCTTCGAGGCGGCCGACGGCGACAAGGATGGCAAGGTCACGCCGTGGGAATGGCGCAGCCAGCAGTGGAACTAATCTCTGTGATGCAATGGGAACCCGGCCGGTCGCCAGGAGGCTGGCCGGGTTTCCGATCAGAGCAATCATCGACTGCAAAGCCCTGATGAAAGTGGAGACCCGTCGCAGCGTGCTGCGGATTGCGTGGTGACGTCTTGGCTTGCAGCGACCGGATCCTCCCGACGGGTAGGACGCGCGGATCGCGATCGGCATGCGGCGTACCGATCTCCAATAATATCGGCTTGAAAATTGGCGGCTAAAGCGGCAGTTTGCGCCCACCCTAGAGATCCGCCGAAAGATCACCGCGATGCAAGCTGAAACAACCCGCCTTACGTTCGACATGAAGCCGAGTGCCAACTGCTTGCCCGAGCAGGATCGCCTGAAGGCGTTCGAGAGTCTCGGTTTCGGCACGCTTTTCTCCGACCACATGGCTGTCATACGCTGGAGCGAGGGCAAGGGCTGGCACTCGGCGGAAGTGACCGCACGGGCACCGTTCCAGATCGACCCGGCGTCGAGCGTGCTGCACTATGCCCAGGAGATCTTCGAAGGCATGAAAGCCTATCGCACGGCGGATGGCCGCGCTGTGCTGTTCCGTCCGGAGGAAAACGCCCGCCGCTTCAATGAGTCGGCACGCCGCATGGCGATGCCGGAACTGCCGGAGGCCGATTTCCTCGCGGCCGTCGAAAAGCTGGTCGAGATCGATGCCAAATGGATCCCCAAGGCCGAAGGCAGCAGCCTCTATCTGCGTCCCTTCATGTTCGCCAGCGAGACCTTCCTCGGCGTGCGTCCGTCGAAGGAATATATCTTCTGCGTCATCGCATCCCCGGTCGGACCCTATTTCAAGGGCGGCGCCAAGCCGGTCAGCATCTGGGTGTCGCAGGACTATACCCGCGCCGCACCCGGCGGCACCGGCGCTGCCAAGTGCGGCGGCAATTATGCGGCAAGCCTCGTCGCCCAGGCCGAAGCCTATGCCAAGGGCTGCGACCAGTCGTCTTTCTCGACGCTGCCGAGCATAAATGGGTCGAGAACTGGGCGGCATGAACGTTTTCTTCGTCATGGACGACGGCTCGATCGTCACCCCGCCGCTCGGCGGCACGATCCTGCCGGGCATTACCCGCAAGTCGCTGATCGCGCTCGCCCGCGAAGAGGGCATTACCGTCGACGAGAAGCCCTATTCCTTCGACGAGTGGAAGGCGGATGCGGCAAGCGGCAGGCTGAAGGAGGCCTTTGCCTGCGGCACTGCCGCCGTGGTCGCCGCCATCGGCACGGTCAAGTATCCGCAAGGCGAATTCCAGATCGGCGGCGGCGAGACCGGCCCGGTCACGACGCGGTTGCGCGACGCGCTGGTCGGCATCCAGCGCGGCCAGAGCAATGATCGTCACGGCTGGATCCACGTCATCGAAGGCGTTTGATCCGCAGGGCGTCGAGCCGCTTGAAGACATGAGGCCCGTTCGTAGCGCGAACGGGCCTCATGTCGTTTCGGGTCTCGGCAGGGACCGCTCCCAGCGCTATCGCCCGGCCTTCCAGGCCACGACCATCAGGGCGCCGACGATCGAGATGTGCTCCATCACCACATAGAATTCGATGGTCTTGAAGGGTTCTTCCATCGTCCAGAAATTATGGGCGATCGGGATGGTGAGGAGGGTGAAGATGCCGAGCGCGCCCGCGCCGAGCCATGTCCAGCGGTTGAGGATGATGAGAGCCGAGCCGGCGAGCTGGACGATGATCGTAGCGATGGCAAAGGCCACCGGAGGGTTGAGACCGAAATGGGCCATCTCGCCGACCGCCGCCTGAAAATCGACGAGCTTTGCGATGCCGCTTGCCCAGAACATATAGGTAAGCAGGATGCGAGCGACATAGCCGAACCATGCCGTCGAGGTGAGCGTAGTAACAAAACTGTGCATGAGAATTTTCCCCCTGATGAATGGGTCGGCAGTCTGCCCGTCGATTGGCTATTGGCAATGGTCAATTTTAGCCTTTTCCCGTCAATTCCGCGCAGTTTTCCTCTCCCGCGAAAGCGCTTCGCTTCTTGCGCGAGCCTGTTCGTCATCCGCAGCGGACCGGCCATGCGGCCATGCGGCCCAATCATGGTTAACCGAGCCTTCACCGGCTTAACCCGCCATTAACCATAAATTCCTTACCCTGCGCCAGTATTTGCACTTCTCCTGGGGGCCAGACATGACGATTTCCCGCCGCAGCCTGCTGATCGGCCTGCCGCTCTTGCTTGCCGGTTGCCAGACCGGTCCGAGCCAGCAGTCGATGTACGACGCGCGCCCGGGTGAACCTCATCCGCTGAAGAAGGTGCCGATCGACAAGATCAAGCCGGAACTGCGCCGACAGGAAATCGCCTACGAAACGAGCCAGCCGGCCGGCACGATCGTCGTCGATACCCCGGCGCGCCGGCTCTACTACGTTCTGGGCGGGGGCCGGGCGATCCGCTACGGTGTGGGCGTCGGCCGCAACGGCTATGCGCTGGCCGGCGTCGCCTATATCGGCCGCAAGGCCGAATGGCCGAGCTGGACGCCGTCGCCCAACATGCTGCGCACCAATCCGGAAAGAAACATGAAATATGCCGGCGGCGTGCCGGGCGGCATCAACAATCCGCTCGGCGCCCGGGCGCTCTATCTCTATCGCGGCGGCAATGACACCATGTTCCGCATCCACGGCACCAACCAGCCTCAGTCGATCGGCCAGGCCATGTCGTCCGGCTGCATCCGCATGATGAACCACGACGTCATCGACCTCTACGAGCGCGCCAAGGTCGGCGGCCGGGTCGTGGTGCTGCAGGCCTGAGGCCAGCCTGGGTTCAAGCTAAGCTGAGCGGTCCTGCCGTGCCGAGAGCAGTCCGGTCGACAACAGCACGCCGGCACCCGTCACCAGCGTCGCGACGATCGTCAAGACACCCAGAGGCTCGCCGAGCAGAAGCGCCCCGCCGATGGCGGCCGCAACCGGCGTGACCGCGGTATAGGCGGCGGCCTGCGTGCCACCGAGGCTGCGCACCGCCGTGCCGTAGAGCACGGTGGCCAGGAGGCCGGATAGCAACCCCTGCGTCACGAACGGCACCGCGATCTCCGCGATCGGCACGCTCAGCAGATGCGTGCCGAGGAATGGGATGAGCGCAAGGTTGATGATCGTCGACCAGATGCAGATCAGCGCGCCGCCCTCGAAGGCGGAAAGCCCCGACTTGCGGAAGGCGTGGGTATAGATCGCCCAGAGCGTCGCCCCGGCCGGCAGGATCACGTAGCTGACCCAGGTCAGCCGTCCGGACGACAGGTTGTCGGCCAGCAGCAGGAGGCCTCCGCCAAGGATCGCCAGCATACCGAGCTTGCGCATGCGGTCGGGTCGCTCGCCGAGAAGCAGGATGCCGATCAGCGCTGCCGCGAGCGGCATGACCCCTGGCAGCAGCACGCCGGCGGCGGAGGCGGGCGTCGCCTTCATGCCGAAGCCGACGAGCTGGAAGAACGGCGCGCCCGAACCGAGCACCATCAGCACCAGCGTCCACTTCGGCGTGCCCTTCGGCCAGAGCCCGGTACGCAGCCAGTAGGGCGACAGAAGGAGGGCGGGCACGCCATAGCGCAGCAGGCTGAGGTCCAGCGGTGACAGCAAGGTGCCGACGCTGTGGCGCGTCGAGATCAGCCAGGCCGCCCAGATCAGCACGACCGACAGGGCCGATGCGGCGCCGAGGCCGGTGGAAAGCGGAGGTCGGGTGGCGGTGCTGGCGGCAGTCATGGAACGCTCCTCGAAAGACGGCGCCAGATTAGCCCAGGTGCCCGTGGTGTGTCCTTGCCATTTGCGCTTGTCTGATCGCCCGGATTGGCAGAAACTTGCGTAGATTGGGAGCAGGGGTCGGAAAAATGCCAAAACTCGACAAATTCGATCTGGCCATCCTTGAAGCGCTGCAGGC
>JAHRYZ010000030.1 GCA_020621905.1 Rhizobium sp. | reverse complement strand
GGTCTGTCCGTCATCGGCGATCTCGGCGCTATCGTGCTTCTCGTGCTCTCTGCCGTGCGTGGCGCCAAGGGGCATCCGCTGCACGCGATCGTCCCGCCTTTGGCCTGCGGCCTGGGCTTTGCGGCGCTGGCCGCGATCCTCGCCGCCCAGCCGTCCTTCGGCAACCTGCTGCTTGTCGTGCTCGCGCTCGGCGTCGGCGGCACCCTGGGGGCGGTAGCCGCGACCGGCGTGTCGGTCGCGCGCATCCCGCTGGTGCTCACCGGATTTCTGGTTCTCTACGGCCTCGTGGCGCTTCTTCTCTCTTCCGCTGTGACCGACACCGGCGCCGCGTTCTGGCATGCCCGCATGGCGCCGGGTGACGTCGAGCGCAGGGCGGCGACGATGATCGCTGCGATCGCCGGCTCGCTGGTGCTGGGCGGTGGAGGCGTACTGTTCCTGCAGCGGCTGCGGCCGGCGCGCGAATTGCGGCGCTCGTCGCGGTCGATGCGCTATCCGCAGCTCGGTTTCGCAGCGGCAAGCGTGCTGATGGCCGGCGTGTTCGTTGTGGTGAACCTCCCACTGGCATTCTGGCTGAGCACCTCGGCGGCGATGCTTGCCGGTGCGGCTGTCGTCCTGCCGTTGAATGAGAACGCGCGCTGGCCGCTGTCGGTGCTCTTGACTGCACTCTGTGGCTTTGCCACCGCCGCGATCGGCTTTGCCCTTGCCAGCCTGCTGCTGATCATTGCCGGAGGGCTGGTGGGTGCGTCCATGGCAGCGGTGTTCTCGGGCTTGTGCCGGGAGGCGAGAAAGCGGCCTTTCGGGCTACTCTTCGGATCGCGGGACTGACGGCATATACGGTTCCGAACCCTTGGCCCGGCAGGCAGCAAAAAGCCGGCGGGTGGCCGGCTTTCCATTTCCTATGAACTGGGTTTGGGGGCCCGATCAGGCTCCGCCGCCACGCGTGCGGGCGAGGCCCTGCTGCGCCGGCAGATATTTCGAATCGAGGCCCAGGGCGTGTGCGTACGACTTCGCTGCACGCGCCTTGTCGCCGCGACGCTCATAGATCAGCGCCTGGTTGGCCCAGGACTCGGCGATCTTGCCGTTGAGTTCGATGGCGTGGTTGAAGTCGGCGAAGGCGTTCTCGTCGTCGTTCAGGGCGACGTAGGAAACGCCGCGGCCATTGTAGGTTCGCGCGCTCGGCGACAGCGAGATGGCCTTCGAGAAATCATCGATCGCCTTGTCGTGCTGGCCGCGCAGCTGGTAGATCAGGCCCCGATTGTGATAGGCGCGGCCATCGGTCGTGTCGAGCTGGATGGCGCGGTTGAAATCGCCGAAAGCCTCGTCGATGCGGCCGGCCTGGCGATAGATGTTACCGCGGCCGATATAGGCGACGTCGTAGTTGGCGTTCAGGCGGAGTGCGGCGTTGTAATCCTTGGCGGCCTCGACCGGCTTGCCCATGTTGCGGTAGACGAGCGCGCGGTTGGCATAGGCTTGGTAGAAATTCGGATTGAGCTGCAGGGCGGTGTTGAAATCGTCCAATGCCTTGTTGAACTGGCCGGCCCGGCCGTAGGCAGAGCCGCGGACATTGTAGCCTTCCGGATCCCGCGGGTTGGCGGCGATGACCGACGACAGCGACGCGATGTTCTCTTCCGATCCCTGTTCCCTGTCGATGCGGATCGTGTCCGAGGTCTCGATCGACTGGCAACCGGCGAGGCCGACGAGCGCGGCGAACGCGACCATACCGGCGAGGCGGCGGGTGCCAGCGATGGAAATCCTGGATGTCTGGAAGAACGTATGATCAATCATGGCGGGCCAATTGTCCGGCGGTCTGGCCGCCGCCGAGAGACCGAACGGCAGCGATTTTGGGTGCATAGGAAAAGAGCGGCGGCGAAACGATCGCCCCCGCCCTTAGAACATCGGAAAACGTCGAAAAAACGACAGATCAGCGCGCGACGCGTGCCGGGGCAGCGATCAGGCCTTCGCGCTGCATACGCTTGCGAGCGAGCTTGCGAACGCGGCGAACCGCTTCGGCCTTTTCGCGTGCGCGCTTCTGCGACGGCTTTTCATAATAGTCGCGCATCTTCATTTCGCGGAAGATGCCTTCGCGCTGCATCTTCTTCTTGAGCGCGCGGAGCGCCTGGTCAACGTTGTTGTCGCGGACTAGTACCTGCACGTTTATCCCGTTCCTTTGGTTTTGTGTTGCAACTCCGCTAAAGTCAGGCCGTCAGCGGAATAAAGGCAATGCTTTCGCGTGGCCCCAGGCCCTGCGATTAGGGAGGCCAGATAACAGATTGCCTCCACGAAGTCCATATAGCGCAGGCGCTTGAGGCAGAATTTTCGTCCGCAGCTGCGGCCAGAGGCGTCGTGTCGAAAGACGGATGCCGGGACGTCGCAAAAGGGCGGTCGTGACGCATATGGATCTGTCACTGGTCTTAGCCTATCCAATTGCCTTAACTACAGGAGTTTGAGGCGAATGCGCAAATATTCGGTTTTTGCCGTGGCCCGCGAGGCGCTCAGAGCTCACAAGGGCTGGGAAGCCCAGTGGGTCTCCCCCGAGCCGCGTCAGGCTTATGACGTCATCATCATCGGCGGCGGCGGCCACGGCCTCGGCGCGGCCTATTACCTGGCCAAGGAACACGGCATCACCAATGTCGCGGTGATCGAAAAGGGCTGGATTGGCGGCGGCAATACCGGACGCAACACCACCATCATCCGGTCCAACTATCTCTATGAAGAGAGCATGGACATTTACGAGCATTCCCTGAAGCTGTGGGAAGGCCTCAGCCAGGATCTCAACTACAACGTCATGTACTCGCCGCGCGGCGTGATGATGCTGTCGCACAATGTGCATGACCAGCAGTCGTTCAAGCGCCACATCAATGCCAACAATCTCTACGGCATCGACAATGAATGGCTGACGCCCGAGCAGGCCAAGGCTTATTGCCCGCCGCTCGACATCGCCAAGACCGCCCGCTATCCGATCAACGGTGCGGCATTGCAGCGCCGCGGCGGCACGGCGCGTCACGATGCGGTGGCCTGGGGTTTTGCCCGTGCTGCCTCGGATCGCGGCGTGCACATCATCCAGAACACGGAAGTGACCGGCATTCGCCGCGGGCCGAACGGCGAAGTCACCGGCGTCGAGACGAATCGCGGCTTCATCGGCGCGAAGAAGATCGGCGTTTCGGCGGCGGGACATTCCTCTGTCGTCATGGGCATGGCCGGCGTCCGCCTGCCGGTGCACTCCACGCCGCTTCAGGCGCTCGTGTCCGAGCCGATGAAGCCGATCTTCCCCTGCGTCGTGATGTCCAACACGGTGCATGCCTATATCTCACAGTCCGACAAGGGCGAGTTCGTCATTGGCGCCGGCACGGACCAGTACAATTCGTACTCGCAGACCGGCGGCCTGCAGATCATCACCCATACGCTCGATGCGATCTGCGAACTGTTCCCGATGTTCCGCCGCGTCAAGATGATGCGTCAGTGGGGCGGCATCACCGACAACACAGCCGACCGTTCGCCGATCCAGGGCGTCACGCCGGTGCCCAACCTGTTCGTCAATGCGGGCTGGGGAACCGGCGGCTTCAAGGCGACGCCGGGCTCGGCCAACCTCTTCGCACACCTGATCGCCAAGGGCGAACCGCACCGGCTGGCGGCGGGTCTCACCCTCGACCGGTTCCGCACCGGTCGCCTGATCGACGAGGCGGCTGCCGCCGCCGTGGCGCACTGATCCTCAAAGGACGTTCATCATGCTGCTGATCAAATGCCCCTATTGCGAGGAAGAGCGTTCCGAGCTCGAGTTCCGCGCCGCCGGCGAGGCGCATATCGCCCGACCGTCCAACATTGCCGACATCACGGATGAAGAGTTCGCGGACTATTTCTTCCTGCGCGACAATCCGAAGGGCCTCATCTTCGAACGCTGGCGCCATATGCATGGCTGCGGCCGCTTCTTCAACGCGGTGCGCGATTCCGTCAGCGACAAGATCCACTTGACCTACAAGGCCGGCGAGCCGAAGGCGGATGTCTCGGCCTTCCTCCCGAACGCATTCGAGAAGGGAGCGTCGAAATGAGCGGCGCCAATCGTATTCCCGGCAGGGGTCGCCTGACGCCGGCCCGCACCGCCCGGTTCACCGTCGACGGCCGCTGCATTACCGCCTATGAGGGCGACACCGTCGCCTCCGCCATGCTAGCCAACGGCCTGCATCTGGCCGGCCGGTCGTTCAAGTACCACCGTCCGCGCGGCATCCTGACGGCCGGTCCGGAAGAGCCGAACGCGCTGCTCGACGTGTCGCGCGATGCCGCCCGGCGCCAGCCGAATGTGCGCGCGACCGTGCAGGAAGTGTTCGACGGCATGAAGGTCGAGACGCAGAATCGCTGGCCGTCGCTGTCCTTCGACATTGGCGAGATCAACGACTTCTTCTCGCCCTTCTTCGCCGCCGGCTTCTACTACAAGACCTTCATGTGGCCGAAGAGCTTCTGGCATTCGGTCTACGAACCCTTCATCCGCCGCGCCGCCGGCCTTGGCGTTGCGCCGAAGGAAGAGGATCCGGATCACTATTCCAGCCGCTACGCCCATTGCGACGTTCTCGTCGTCGGCGGCGGTGCAGCCGGTCTTGCCGCGGCACTTGCCGCAGCCGAGACCGGTGCCGAGGTCATCCTCTGCGACGAACAACCGGAACTGGGCGGTGCCTTCCACTACGACACCGGCGCGACCGTCGACGGCCAGAACGGCTATGACTGGGCGCAGTTGACCGCCGCGCGGCTGGCTGCCATGCCGAACGTCCGTATCCTCTCCCGCACCACGGCCTTCGGCTACTACAACCACAACTTCGTGGCACTTGCCGAGCGCGTCACCGACCATCTCGCCAAGCCGGCCAAGAGCCTGCCGCGCGAGCGGCTGTGGCAGGTCCGCACCAAGAAGGTCGTGCTCGCCACCGGGTCGATCGAGCGCCATATGGTGTTCGCCAACAATGACCGGCCGGGCATCATGCTGGCGTCCGCGGCGCGCACCTATCTCAATCATTTCGGCGTGGCCGTCGGGGCCAAGGTCGGCGTCTACACTGCCCATGATTCGGCCTATGAGGCCGCCTTCGACCTGAAGCGCGCCGGTATCAGCATCCCGGCGATCGTCGACTGCCGCGAAAAGCCCGGCGAGAAGGTTCTGGCCCAGGCCCGCTCGCTTGGCATCGAAGTGCTTGTCGGCCATTCCGTCACCGACACGGCAGGGCGCCTGCGCATCCGCTCGATGACGGTGAAGCGCAACGGCAGTAGCAGCGCCCGAAAGATCGAGGTCGACGCGCTGATCGTCTCGGCCGGGTGGACGCCGTCCGTCCATCTGTTCTCGCAAGCGCGCGGCAAGTTGAAGTTCGATGCCGCCAATGACCGCTTCCTGCCGGATGTCTATGCGCAGGACAGCATCTGCGTCGGCACCTGCAACGGTACCGACGACCTGCAGTCGATCATCGACGAGGCGTTTGCAGCCGGCGCCCGGATGGCGAAGGAAGCCGGCGCGACCGGCTCCGTTTCGTCGGCGCCCACCGGGGTCAATGTCTTCGGCTGGACCGGCGGCATGATCGGTGCGGCCGAAGGGGCAGGGCGCGACACCAGCGTTAAGGCTTTCATCGACTTCCAGCACGATGTCTGCGCCAAGGACATCCGCCTGGCGGTGCGCGAGGGCATGCACTCGATCGAGCACATCAAGCGCTTCACCACCAATGGCATGGCCTCCGACCAGGGCAAGCTGTCCAACATGCATGGCCTGGCGATCGCCGCGGAAATGCTCGGCAAGGAGATCCCCAAGGTGGGTCTCACCACCTTCCGCGCGCCCTATACGCCGGTGACCTTCGGCACGCTGATCAACCACTCGCGCGGCGAGCTGTTCGATCCCACCCGCAAGACCCCGATGCATGCCTATGAGGCTTTGCTCGGCGCGGCGTTCGAGGATGTCGGCAACTGGAAGCGCGCCTGGTACTATCCTCGCCCCGGTGAGGACATGCATGCGGCGGTCAATCGCGAATGCAAGATGGTCCGCGAGGCCGCCGGCGTGTTCAACGCCTCGACGCTCGGCAAGATCGAGGTGGTCGGCCCGGATGCGGCCGAGTTCCTCAGCCTCATGTACACCAATGCCTGGGACACGCTGAAACCCGGCAAGTGCCGCTACGGCATCATGACCCGAGACGACGGCTTCGTCTATGACGACGGCGTTGTCGGTCGCCTGGCCGACGACCGCTTCCATGTGACGACGACGACGGGCGGCGCGCCGCGCGTGCTCAATCACATGGAGGACTACCTGCAGACGGAGTTTCCACATCTCAAGGTGTGGCTCACCTCGTCGAGCGAGCAGTGGGCGGTCATCGCCGTCCAGGGGCCGAAAGCGCGCGACATCATCGCGCCTTTCGTGGAAGGCATCGACATCTCGAACGAAGCCTTCCCGCACATGAGCGTGGCCGAAGGCAGGTTCTGCGGCGTGCCGACCCGGCTGTTCCGCGTGTCGTTCACCGGCGAGCTCGGTTTCGAAGTCAACGTGCCGGCCGATTTCGGCGCCGATGTCTTCCAGAAGATCTGGGAACGGGCCGAAAGCCTCGGCGCCTGCCTCTACGGCACCGAGACCATGCACGTGCTGCGCGCCGAGAAGGGCTACATCATCGTCGGCCAGGACACCGACGGCACGCTGACCCCGGACGATGCCGGCTATGGCTGGGCCGTGTCGAAGAAGAAGAAAGACTTCGTCGGTATCCGCGGCCTGAAGCGACCGGACCTGGTCAAGGAAGGGCGCAAGCAGCTCGTCGGCCTGCTGACCAAGAACCCGAAGGAGGTTCTGGAGGAGGGCGGCCAGATCGTTGCCGATCCGAACCAGCCGAAGCCGATGACCATGCTCGGTCACGTCACCTCGTCCTACTGGTCGGAAAACCTCGGCCGGTCGATCGCGATCGCGACGCTGGTCGGCGGTCGGGCGCGTATGGGCGAAACGCTCTACGTGCCGATGAAGGACAAGACCATCGCGGTCGAGGTGACCGATACCGTATTCTTTGACAAGGAAGGGGGCCGCATCCATGGCTGATGTCACCGTCGCTGAACGCAAGTCCGTACTCGCCGGAGCCCATGGCGGTTCGCCATCGGTGCGGCTGAGGCCCGCCGAGCCCGCGACGCGGGTGTCGCTCCGGGCCGGGGCGGAAGACGTCGCCGCGCTATCCAAGGCGCTCGGCGTCAAGCTGCCGGTCAAGCCGAAGGGCTCGGCCGGCACGAAGGGCCGCATGGCGTTCTGGCTCGGGCCGGACGAATGGCTGCTGATCGACGACAAGGGCGGCGATCTGATGGCCGACTGCGCCGCGTCCGGCGTGGTCCATTCGGCGACCGATGTCTCGCACCGGAATACCGCGATCATCGTATCGGGACCGGGGGCTGCCAATGCCATCAATGCCGGCTGTTCGCTGAACCTGTCGCTCGCCACCTTCCCGGTTGGCGCCGTCACCCGCACGGTGTTCGGCAAGATCGAGATCGTGCTCTATCGCATCGACGAAGAGACCTTCCGGGTCGAGTGCTGGCGCTCGTTCGCCGAATATGCCTTCGGCTTGCTGGCCGAGGCGGCCGAAGACGCCGCGGCATAAAGTTTGAAGACCGTGGCCGGGGAACGCTAGGGTCCCGGCCAGCCCTTCCACTGGACCCAGCGTCCGTGGAAATCGGCGCGGCCGATCTCGTGGTGCTCGCCGCTCGGCCAGACCTGCAGGGTGAGTGCGGCACCGTCCGGCTTGCCGTCCGCTTCCATCTGCAGCCGGGCAAGCGGTGCGTCGCTCGTTGCGCGGGCGCCCGCCTGCGCGATCAGCGCCTCGCCCCGGGCTTTCAGCTCTTGCGGAAAATACTGCCAGACGACGGAATGGTAGACGACGTGGACGAGGCCTAAATGCGGTCGGGACAGGCGCTCGACCAGCCAGTGGATGGCGTCGACCCGATCGATCGTCAGGCCGGACCCGGCGGCGATTTCAAGGGCCTTGCGGGTTCGCTCCAACCGATCCGCCTGATCGGCCCAGATATAGGCGGCAAGCCGCTCGCGGTCGTCGGCGGAGGACGGATCGAGCGGATTGAGGTCGCAGCCGGCCCGCTCCGAAACCTCGAGATCGGCCCTGGGCGGCGGTGGCCCCTTCCAGTCGGGCGCGAGCGCGACATTCGAGGCTGGCCCCCAGGAAACGTCGCCGAGCCGATAGGCATAGCGGTCCCATTGCAGGTTGAGCCCGGCGCTGGCGCCGACTTCCGACAGCATGAGCGGCTTGCCGAACAGCCTGCCAATGGTGAGGAACCCCGGTAGTAGCGCGCCTGAGCGGCGCACTTCGTTGGTCTGCGGGGGCGCAGCCACCGAGGATGAACGCCTCGTCGCGGCGCAGCGCCGCATCGACAGCGGTCAGAGGTTTTCGTCTGAGGTATTGTTGGGTGGATAGGCGGCGGCAAGGTCCGAGTCCTGCCCGGAACGAACGACGGCATGCAACGAGCCCGCGAACCTTAATGCCAGGGCATCGCCTGTGCCCGTCGGATCGCCCTGCCACAGCAGCAAATGCCGACCGACTGCCGTCTCATCGTTCAGCCTTTCGGCTGCCATTCGGCAGAGGCGGGCGGTGAAGGGCGAGCCGAGATCGTCGCAGGCCTTTGCCTGCCGCTGGAAGGACTGGCGGACCGCTTCGGCCGTCTCCATGCTCACAGACCTTCCGGGCGATCTTTCGGATCGAACTGGATGATGGTCATCCAGGTGGCGGTGAGCGCCGGCTTGCGTTCGCCCTCGATCTCGATCGTGACGTCATACGCGGTCATCATCATGCCCGCGCCGCGGAACCGCGCCTCGGACAGCACGAAATGGCCGCGAATGCGCTTGCCGCATTTGACCGGCGTCATGAAGCGCACCTTGTCGAAGCCGTAGTTGATGCCCATCGTCTGTTCGCGGATCTTCGGCAGGCAGTCATAGTTCATGGTCGACAGCAGCGAAAGCGTCAGAAAACCGTGGGCGATGGTGCCGCCGAATGGCGTCTCGGCTGCAGCCCGCACCGGATCGACGTGGATGAACTGGTGATCGTCGGTCGCGCCGGCGAAGGCGTCGATCATGGTCTGATCAACGGTGATCCATTTCGAAACGCCGATCTCCTGGCCGATCAGCGACGAAACCTCGGACAGGGAAATCTCACGGGGCATGGAACCTCACCAATGGTTGCAGTCGAAAAATTCTTACAGGGGCTCTGGCAAACAGGGAATAGCGCGTCTTTGCCTAGGGATAATGAAAAAATCAGCGCTCGACGTAAAATTCCACCGATCTCGGCCTGAGGCGGATTTGTCGCACCGGGCGATCGCCCGGCAGGTGCCGCCAGCTCTTCTTGTCGCCCGGCGGCAGATGGAAGTCCAGAGCTGTGCGGCAGCGGTTGAAGAGTATGGCGAGCCTGACCTCGGTCTTGAGTTGATAGTCGACGCTGTTGACCAGCATGATGAATCCGGGACCTTCTTCGTCCTCCCAGTCGGCAACCGCCATCGGCGTACCGGCGGGTGAGAGCCATGCAACATCCGCCTCTCCGGAAAAGAACCGCGTGTCCGTAAACACCGAAAATCGCTTCCGCATCGCCGAGAGACCGGCGACAAGGGCGATCAGGTGCTCGTCGACCGTTTCCCAGTCGAGCCAGGTCAGTTCGTTGTCCTGGCAATAGGCATTGTTGTTGCCATGCTGGGTCCGGCCGAGTTCGTCGCCCGCGGTCAGCATGATCGTCCGCGCGGCAAACAGGGTGGAAAGAAGGGCGGCGACGTCCTGGCGGCGATGCGCCAGGACCGTGCGATTGTCAGGCTCGCCTTCGACGCCATTGTTCCAGGAGTAGTTCTCGTCATGGCCGTCGCGGTTGTGTTCGCCGTTTCGGCCATTGCGCTTGTGGCTTGGGAAACCAGATCGAAGAGGGTGAAACCGTCGTGCGCGGCGATGAAGTTGACGCTGCGGGTCTCTGTTCCTCCATTGCGCGCGAAGATGTCGGACGACCCCGCAAGCGCGGTGGCGAGCGCGCCACCTTGTGGCCGTCGCCGCCCAGTAGCGGCGGATGTCGTCGCGCGCCCGGTCGTTCCATTCGAGGAAGTCGTCGGGAAAATTGCCGAGCTGATAGCCGCCAGGACCAATGTCCCAAGGCTCGGCGATCATCACCCGGTCTTCCAGCACCTCGTCGGTCAGGATGGCGTGCAGCGTGCGGGAGGTGGTGTGAAAGCCATGCGCGCTCCGGCCGATGATTGGCGCCAGATCGAAACGGAAGCAGTCAATGCCGGCGTGAATGACGAAATGGCGCAGGCTGTCGATGATCAGACGGCGGACATAGGGGTGATCGCAGGCGAGCGTGTTGCCGCAGCCGGTGTCGTTGACCAGAATGCCCGGATTGTCGTGCAGGTGGCGGTAGCAGCACAGGTTGTCGAGGCCGCGCAAGGACAGCGTCGTGCCGAGCTTGTCGCTTTCGCCGGTGTGGTTGAAGACGAGATCGAGGATGACACCGATGCCGGCCTCATGCAGCGTGTGCACCGTTTCGCGCAGTTCCGTCATGCCGCCCGGCACGATGCGCGGATCGAGCGCCATCAGCGCGATCGGGTTGTAGCCCCAGGCATTGGTGAGGCCGAGCGGCGGCAAGTGCCGTTCGTCGATCCAGGCGACGATCGGCATCAGTTCGATGGCGTCGACGCCGAGCCTCTTCAGGTGCTTGATGACGGCGGGGTGGGCGAGGGCCGAAACGGTGCCGCGCTGTTCGGCCGGAACGTCCGGGTGGCGCTGGGTGAAGGCCTTGACTGCGACTTCATAGATGAAGCCGCCCTTGGGCAGCAGCGGGCGCATGGGTCTTGCCAGCGGATCGTCTGTCACAATGGCCTTCGGCACCAGCGCCGCCGTATCGGCGCCGAACACCGAGAGGCGCGGATCGTGGGCAAAGGGCCGGTCGATCTCCTTGGCATAGGGATCGACCAGGAGCTTCGACGGATCAAACCAGAAGCCCTGGTCCGGCGCGTAGCGGCCGTGGGCGCGGTAGCCATAGCGGGCGCCCGGCACCACGCCGTCCACATGCAGCCGGTGCACGTCGTCGCCGCCGCGGTTCATCGGCAGGCGGCAGATCTCCGCCCGGCCGACACTGTCGAACAGGCAGAGCTCGATCCGTTCGGCATGATGCGACCAGACGGCGAAATCCGTGCCCCTGTCCGTCAGTGCCACGCCGCCTGGCCGGTTTTCGATACGGTTCATGATGGGGTCAGGTGATTACGCTCGGCGTGTCGCGGCCGGTCCGGGTGCGAATGTCGGCGAGGCTTTCGGCCGCGGCGATCAGGTCGGCCAGAGCGCCCTGGGTTTCGAGATCGTGGCGGCTGGCGTCGGGTTCATATCGCTCGATGTAGACGCGCAGCGTTGCGCCCGACGTGCCGGTGCCGGAAAGGCGGAAGACGACGCGCGATCCGCCTTCGAACAGGATGCGGATGCCCTGGTTGTTGCTGACCGACTGGTCGACCGGATCGAGATAGGAGAAATCGTCGGCCGCGGTCACGACGAGGTCGCCGATCTTCGTGCCCGGCAGCGTGGCGAGCCTGGCGCGCAGGGCAGCCATCAGTCCGTTGGCTGCATCGCTGTCGACTTCCTCGTAGTCGTGGCGCGAGTAATAGTTGCGGCCGTAGGTCGCCCAGTGTTGCGTGACGATGTCGCGCACGCTCTCGCCGCGCACGGCCAGAATGTTGAGCCAGAGAAGCACGGCCCAGAGCCCGTCCTTTTCGCGCACATGGCTCGATCCGGTGCCGGCCGATTCCTCGCCGCAAATGGTCACCTTGCCGGCGTCGAGCAGGTTGCCGAAGAACTTCCAGCCGGTTGGCGTCTCGTACATGCCGATGCCGAGTTTTTCGGCCACCCGGTCGGCTGCGGCACTCGTCGGCATGGAGCGGGCGATGCCGGCAATACCCTTGTTGTAGCCGGGCGCCAAGTGCGCGTTCGCGGCGAGGATGGCCAGACTGTCGGAAGGGGTGACGAAGATGCCCTTGCCGATCACCAGATTGCGGTCGCCATCGCCATCGGAGGCGGCGCCGAAATCGGGAGCGGCGTTGCCCGCCATCATCTCGTCGTAGAGTTCCTTGGCATGCACGAGATTCGGGTCGGGATGGTGGCCGCCGAAGTCGGGCAGGGGGATGAAGTTGCGAACCGTGCCGGCCGGCGCGCCGAGGCGGCCCTCGATGATCTCCTTGGCATAGGGGCCGGTCACGGCGCTCATCGCGTCGAAGACCATGCGGAAGCCGAGGCCGAACAGGTTGCGGATGGCGCCGAAGTCGAACAGATCTTCCATCAGCGAGGCATAGTCGGCGACCGGGTCGATGACCTCGACCGCCATGCCGTCGACCACGGTGGTGCCGGTCGCATCGAGATCGACATCGGCTGCATCGACGATCCTGTAGCTTTCGATCACCCGCGAGCGCTGGAAGACCGCGTCGGTAATCCTCTCCGGCGCCGGGCCGCCATTGCCGATATTGTATTTGATGCCGAAGTCCTCGGTCGGGCCGCCGGGATTGTGGCTGGCCGAGAGGATGATGCCGCCGAAGGCCTTGTACTTGCGGATGACGTGCGAGGCGGCCGGGGTCGAGAGAATGCCGCCCTTGCCGACCAGGATCCTGCCGAAGCCGTTGGCTGCGGCCATCTTGATCGCCTTCTGGATCACTTCGCGATTGTAGAAGCGGCCATCGCCGCCAATCACCAGCGTCTTGCCGGCGAAGTCCTCGAGACTGTCGAAGACCGACTGGATGAAGTTCTCCGCATAGTTCTGCTGCTGGAAGACCGGAACCTTCTTGCGCAGGCCGGAGGTCCCCGGCTTCTGGTCCGCGAAGGGCTTGGTGGCGACGGTCGAGATCATGGACTTACTGGCCTTTCGAGACGAGGCGTTGATAGAGTTCGGCATAGCGCTCAGCGCTTCTGCCCCAGGAGACGTCGCATTTCATCCCCTGCTTCTGCAACTGGCCCCAGATTTTTGCCGAGGCGTGGAGGCGCACCGTGCGGCGGACCGCCGAACGCAGTGCGTCGGCCGAGCCCGGCGCGAATTTGATGCCGGTTGCGGTCTGGGCGGTGAGGGCCGCTTCGTTGGCGTCGATGATGGTGTCCGCCAGGCCGCCGGTGCGGGCGACCACCGGCACGCAGCCGTAGCGCAGGCCGTAGAGCTGGGTGAGGCCGCAGGGCTCGAAGCGCGACGGGATGAGGATGGCATCGGCGCCCGCCTGCATCAGATGCGACAGCGGTTCGTCATAGCCGACCACCATGCCGATCCGGCCCTTGTGGCGGGCGGCGGCGGCAAGCAGGCTGGATTCGAGCGCATGGTCTCCGGAGCCGAGAATGACAAGCCTCGCGCCGGCCGCGACGATCGTGTCGGTGACCTCGGCAAGCAGGTCCATGCCCTTCTGCCAGGTCAGGCGCGAGATGACGCAGAAGATCGGCCCGTCGTCGCTGTCGAGCGAGAAGCGGGCGGCCAGCGCGTCGCGGTTCGCCTGGCGCTTCTTCAGCGCGGCGGACGCGTAGGTCTGGGGGATGTGCTGGTCGGTCGCCGGGTTCCAGACGGTGGCGTCGATCCCGTTGACGATGCCGTAGAGGTCGTCGGTGCGGCTGGCGATGACGCCTTCCAGCCCCATGCCGAAGGCGGGGGTCAGGATCTCCTCGGCATAGGAGGGGCTGACGGTGCTGATCGCATGGGCGGCGACCAGCCCGCCCTTCAGGTAGCTGACCGTTCCGTAATATTCGAGCGCTTCCCAGAAGGCATGGGCGGGCAGGCCGAGTTCGGGGAAGATTTCCGACGGGAACTGGCCCTGGAAGGCGATGTTGTGGATGGTCATCAGGCTCGGCCGTTCCGGCGCCTCGCCATAGCGCATGAAGACCGGCGTCAGCGCGCTTTGCCAGTCATGGGCGTGGACGAGGTCCGGCTGCCAATCGGCAATGGCGCCCGTGGCGATCTCCGCTCCGGCCTTGGACAGCACGGCGAACCGCTTCCAGTTATCGGCATAGTCGCGGCTGTTGGGATCGACATAGGGGCCGCCGGCGCGTTCGTACAGTGTCGGCGCATCCAGCACGAGAATGTCCACGCCTTCATGGCGTGCCTCGAGGAGGCTCGCCTGTACGCCCAGCAGGTCGGCGAATTCGGCGCGTTTCACCGGATTGCGGATGGCCTTCATGACGGCCGGATAGCCGGGGATCAGGGTCTTGGTCTCTATCCCATAGGCTTTCAGCGCCAGCGGCAATGCGCCGGCGACGTCGGCAAGCCCCCCGGTCTTGACGAGCGGGTAGAGTTCGGACGTGACCGAGAGGACCTTCATCAGCCTGCCACGCCGAGTTTGTCGATCATCGGTTGGGTGATCAGGCAGATGCCTTCCTCAGAACGACGGAAGCGCCGGGCATCCATTTCGGCATCCTCGCCGACGATCAGGCCCTCGGGGATCACCACGCCATGGTCGATGATGACATTGGTCAGACGCGCATGACGGCCGATCACGACCTTCGGCAGGACCACCGCGCCTTCGAGACGCGAATAGGAATTGGCCCGAACCCCGGTGAAGAGCAGGCTCTTGTAGAGCGACGAGCCGGAGATGATGCAGTCGCCGGCCACCAGCGAGGAGATCGCCGAACCGCGCCGACCCTCGTCGTCATGCACGAACTTGGCCGGAGGGGTGATCTCCGAATAGGTCCAGATCGGCCAGGACTTGTCGTAGATGTCGAGCTCCGGAACGATGTCCGTCAGGTCGATATTGGCCTGCCAGTAGGCGTCGAGCGTGCCGACGTCACGCCAATAGGGTGTGCGCTCGAAGTCGGAGCGCACACAGGAATGCGCGAAGCGATGCGCCACCGCTTTGCCGTTCGAGACGATGTAGGGAATGATGTCCTTGCCAAAATCGCGGCTCGAATGCGGATCTGCGGCGTCGCGGCGCAGGATGTCCATCAGGAACTTCGTGTGGAACACGTAGATGCCCATGGATGCAAGCGCGAATTCCTCATTGCCGGGAATGCCTGGCGGATCGGCCGGCTTTTCAATGAAGGCGATGATCTCGTCCTTGCCGTCGACATGCATGACGCCGAAGCCGCTCGCTTCCAGGCGCGGCACTTCCAGGCAGCCGATGGTGACGTCTGCGCGGGAATCGACGTGCTGCTGCAGCATCAGCTCGTAGTCCATCTTGTAGATGTGGTCGCCCGCCAGGATGACCATGTATTCCGGACCGTAGGGTTCGATGATATCGATGTTCTGGTAGACCGCGTCGGCCGTGCCCTCATACCACTGCGTTTCGGAAACGCGCTGGCTGGCCGGCAGCACGTCGAAGCTCTCGTTGCGCTCGGGCCTGAGGAAGTTCCAGCCGCGCTGTAGGTGGCGGATGAGCGAGTGAGCCTTGTACTGCGTCGCGACGCCGATGCGGCGGATGCCTGAATTGATCGCGTTGGACAGGGCGAAATCGATGATGCGGGCCTTGCCGCCGAAATAGACGGCGGGCTTGGCGCGCCGGTCCGTCAGTTCCTTGAGGCGGCTTCCCCTGCCGCCGGCAAGCACATAAGCCATGGCATCGCGCGCCAGGGGTTGGGGTCGCTTCTCCATCATTTCGCCTCCCGCCTCAGTTTTCTTGTTCCAGCATGATCACGGCCAGCGGCGGCAAGGTCAGGATGGCGGATGCGCGGCCGCCGTCTCCCGGTCCGGCCTCCACGCGTCCCCCGTTGCCCTTGCCGCTGCCGCCGTAGATTTCCGCGTCGGTATTGAGAATTTCGCGCCAGCGCCCGGTGGTGGGCAGCGGCACGACATAGCCCTCATGATAGACCGGCGTCAGATTGCAGATCACCGCGATCGTCTTTTCGCCAGGCGCCTTGCGCAGCCAGGCAATGACGGAATTGTCCTGATCGCCGGCGATCAGCCATTCGAAGCCTTCGCCTTCGCAGTCTCGGGCATGCAGCGCCGGCTTCGAGCGGTAGGTGAAGTTGAGGTCGCGCACCAGCCGCCGCATTCCCTCGTGCAGTGCGTACTGCAGCAGGTTCCAGTCGAGTGAGCGCTCCTCGCTCCACTCGCTCCACTGGGCGAATTCCTGGCCCATGAACAGCAGCTTCTTGCCCGGATGGCCCCACATGAAGCCGTAGTAGCTCCGCAGGTTGGCGAATTTCTGCCAGTCGTCGCCGGGCATCTTGGCGATCATAGACCCCTTGCCGTGCACGACCTCGTCATGGGAGATCGGCAGCACGAAGTTTTCGGAGAAGGCATAGAGCAGGCCGAAGGTCAGTTCCTGGTGGTGGAACTTGCGGTGCACCGGATCACGGGCGAAATAGCTCAGCGTGTCGTGCATGAAGCCCATGTTCCACTTGAAGCCGAAGCCGAGACCGCCTTCATGCACCGGCTGGGAGACCTTGGGCCAGGAGGTGGATTCCTCGGCGATGGTCATGATGCCCGGATGAGTGCCGTAGACGGCCTTGTTCATCTGCTGCAGGAAGCGCACGGCCTCCAGATTTTCCCGCCCGCCATATTCGTTGGGGACCCACTCGCCTTCCTTGCGCGAATAGTCGAGGTAGAGCATGGAGGCCACGGCATCGACGCGCAGTCCGTCGAGATGGAATTTTTCCGCCCAGTAGAGCGCGTTGTTGACCAGATAGGAGACGACCTCCAGGCGGCCGAAATTGTAGATCGCCGTGTTCCAGTCGGGATGGAAGCCCTGGCGCGGATCGGCATGCTCGTAGAGCGCCGAGCCGTCGAACCAGCGCAGCCCGTGGGCATCGGTGGGGAAATGGGCCGGAACCCAGTCGAGGATGACGCCGAGGCCGACCTTATGGCAGCCGTTGACGAAGCGGGCGAAGCCCTCCGGTTCGCCGAAGCGGGCCGTCGGAGCGTAGAGGCCGGTCGTCTGGTAGCCCCAGGATGGATCGTAGGGGTGTTCCGTGATCGGCATGAATTCGATGTGGGTGAAGCCCATGTCGACGCAATAGGGGATGAGGCGCGCGGCCATTTCGTCCCAGCTGAGCATGGTGCCGTCGTCGCGCCGCTGCCAGGAGCCGGCATGCACCTCGTAGACGCTGATCGGCTGGCGGCGCTGGTCGATGGTCGCCCAGTGCTTGCGGTGCGCCCCATCCTCCCAGGTCTGCTCGAGTTCGGCGGTGGTCACGGAGGCGTTCTTCGGTCGAAGCTCGGCGCGCCGCGCATAGGGGTCGGCCTTCAGCGGCTGCGGTTCGCCGTTCTTGCCGATGATCTCGAACTTGTAGGCGGAACCGGGCCGCACGTCGGGCGCGAAGATTTCCCAGATGCCGGTGTCGCGGCGAAGCCGCATGACATGGCGGCGTCCGTCCCACTCGTTGAAATCGCCGACGACGGAAACACGCCTGGCATTCGGCGCCCAGACGGCGAAATGAAAACCGTCGACGCCCTGATGCTTCAGCGGATGGGCGCCCATCTTGTCGAACAGGCGCAGATGCGAGCCTTCGCGGACGAAATAGTCGTCCATCGGCCCGAGCACCGGCCCGAAACTGTAGGGATCGGTGACGGTCCACTCCACATCGCCGCGGGTCGCGCGGTAGCGCAGCGGCTGGAAGCTGTCGGCCGTGACCGGTCCACAGAAGAAGCCGGCAGGGTCGAGGCACTGCAATTCCCCGAGCGGGGCGCCGCCGATGGAGAAGGCCGCGATCGCCTCGGCGCCGGGAACGAAGCAGCGCGCCACGAAGCCCGCAGCGGTCTTCTGCAAGCCCAGGACCGAGAACGGGTCTTCGTGACTGCCGTGAACAATCGCGTCTATTTCGGCGGGCGAGGGTGCCTCCGGCCGCGCGGTATCACCGATCTTCTTCGGTGATTTTGCCATCAGGCTCTCCAAATGTCGGCGGTGTACTGGCGAATGGTCCGATCGGAGGAGAACCAGCCCATGCGCGCCGTGTTGCGGATCGTCTTGGAATACCATGTTGGCATCGTCGCCCCACAGAGCGTCCACCCGGCGCTGGGCCGCGGCATAGGCGTTGAAGTCGGCCGCGACCATGAACCAGTCATGCTGGTACAACCCGTCGACCAGGCCGGCAAAGCGGCCCGGATCGTCGGGCGAAAAGACGCCGGACGCGATTGCGGACAGGGCCTGGGACAGCTCGCGCGAGCCTTCGATCACGGCGCGCGGATTGTGTCCTCCGGCGCGTACCTTTCCGACCTCGCCGGCCGTCAAGCCAAAGATCACAATGTTCTCCTCGCCCACATGGTCGCGCATCTCCACATTGGCCCCGTCGAGGGTGCCGATGGTCAGCGCACCATTCAACGCGAACTTCATGTTCCCGGTTCCCGATGCTTCCATGCCTGCGGTCGAAATCTGTTCGGAGAGGTCGGCGGCCGGCACCATCACCTCGGCGAGCGAGACATTGTAGTTGGGGATGAACACGACCTTCAGCAGGTTGCGGACGGCCGGGTCGTTGTTGATGACGCGGGCGACGTCGTTGGCGAGTTTGATGATCAGCTTGGCATTGTGATAGCTCGGCGCGGCCTTGCCGGCGAACAGCTTGACGCGCGGCACCCAGTCGCGCTCCGGGTGGGTGCGGATCTGGTCGAACAGCGCCACTGTCTCGATGATGTTCAAGAGCTGGCGCTTGTATTCGTGGATGCGCTTGATCTGGATGTCGAACATCGCCGACGGGTCGAGCCGGATGCCCATGCGGCTGGCGACGAGATTGGCCAGCTGCTCCTTGTTGGCACGCTTGACGGCGGCGAACTGCTTCTGGAACTCCTTGTCGTCGGCATAGGCGTCGAGCGCCTTCAGCTTTTCGGCGTCGTCGAGGAAGTCCGGACCCACCGTGTCGCGGATCAGCGAGGTCAGGCGCGGATTGCACTGCATCAGCCAGCGGCGCGGTGTGATGCCGTTGGTCTTGTTGTTGATGCGGTCCGGGTAGAGCTTATGCAGGTCGGCGAACACCGTTTCCTTCATCAGCTCGGTATGCAGCGCGGATACGCCGTTGATGCTGTGGGAGCCGATGAAGGCGAGGTTGCCCATGCGCACCCGTCGGTCGCCGCTTTCGTCGATCAGGGAGATATGGCTGATCTCGTGGTCGGAGAAGTTGCGGTTCTTGCGTGCGTCACGCAGGATCTTGGCATTGATCGCATAGACCAGCTGCATGTGCCGAGGCAGCAGCCGCTCGAACAGCGGCACCGGCCAGCTTTCCAGCGCTTCGGGAAGCAGGGTGTGGTTGGTGTAGGAGAAGGTGCGCCAGGTGATGTCCCAGGCCGTGTCGAAGTCGAGGCCGTGCACGTCGCAGAGCAGGCGCATCAGTTCGGTGACGGAAATGGCCGGGTGCGTGTCGTTGAGCTGGATCGCCACTTTGTCGGGCAGGGCCGACAGTTCGTTGCCCTGTTGCAGATGGCGGCGAAGGATGTCCTGCAGTGAAGCTGAACAGAAGAAGTACTCCTGCCGGAGTCTCAACTCCTGGCCGGCGGTGGTCGCGTCGGCCGGGTAGAGCACGCGGGTCAGCGTCTCGGCCTTGTTGCTTTCCTTGAGCGCGCCGATGTGGTCGCCGGCGTTGAAGGCTTCCAGCAGGATCGGATCGATCGGCTGGGCCGACCAGAGGCGCAGCGTGTTGACATGGTCGCCGCGCCAGCCGACCACCGGGGTATCGTAGGCGGTGGCGATCACCCGCTCGCCGGGCTTCCAGGCGAAATGCGGTTCGTCGTCATGGCCGGCGACCGTTTCGACCGCGCCGCCGAAGCCGATCTCGTAGGAACTCTCGCGGCGCTCGAACTCCCAGGGGTTGCCGTGGGCGAGCCAGGTCTCGGGAAGCTCCACCTGCCAGCCGTCGGCCATTTGCTGGCGGAACAGGCCGTGCACGTAGCGGATGCCGTAGCCATAGGCGGGAATGTGGACGGTCGCCATGGATTCCATGAAGCAGGCGGCCAGCCGGCCGAGGCCGCCATTGCCAAGCGCGGCGTCTGCTTCCAGGCCGGCAATCACGTCGAGGTCGACGCCCATCGAGGCGAGTGCCTGGCGGATCTCGTCCATCATGCCGAGATTGGACATGGCGTCGCGCATCAGCCGGCCGATGAGGAATTCGAGCGAGAGGTAGTAGACGCGTTTGGCGTTGTTGTTATAGGCGGCGCGCGTCGTTTCCATCCATCGGTCGATGATGCGGTCGCGCACGACCAGGATGGTGGCCGTCAGCCAGTCATGCGGCGTCGCCACCTTGGCGTCCTTGCCGATCCCATAGGTCAGCCGCTCGATGATCTCGGCGGCGAGAACCTCCGGATCGGAGACGCGGGGCTGCGGCAAGGGCAGGTCGGCTTTGCTCAGGCTCTTGATCATCATCTCGCCAGTTCGGTTACTCGCCAATCGGGATGCGGTGCCGATTCTCCCCTAACGGCACGCGTTTACGAGACACAGTTTACGCATCGTTACGAAGGTCTTGCAACACAGGAAATTGGCAATGGTGAAAAACACCCGATCGCGACGGTTGGCATCAAGTAGCTGAAATTCAAAGACTTGCGGGCGGGGTTGCCGGAGGCGAAAAAGGCCGCCTCCCGATGGGGTGCGGCCTGTCCTGTTGTCTGTCCGGACGCGTTGGACCGGCTCTTGCCCGAACTCAGTTGGTCAGGCGCGTGGCGGCCATGGATGCCTTCTCACCGATCTCCTTGAAGGCGGCGACGAGCTGGGCGGCATCGTTTGCGTCATAATAGTGGGACGTGTCCGTGGCGCAGTAGGACAGCAGCGCCTGGCCGCGGGCCGGTGCCATGAAGGCCACGCTGAAGACCTCCACATCAGCCGCCCTGGCGCTGTCGCACCAGGCCTTGGTCGACGTATCGGCGCTGGTGTAGTTGTTGTCGCCGTCGGTCATGAAGATAATGAACTTGCCCGGATCCTTTTGGCCGTTCTTGGCGATGTGGGCGTTGACCTCCGAAGTCGCCGTCACCTTCTGGTAGGCGGTCTTGAAGGCGTTGGACGAATCCGTGCCGCCGGTCGCCGTCAGGGCGTTGACATAGTTCGTCACGGTGGTTGTTCCCCATTCGAACGTCGTCGGCGTCTGGCTGGACGAATTGTAGGAGATCGCCGCCGTGCGGACGTATTTCTTCTCAGGATCGGCGGTGTCGAGCTGATCCACGAGGTCGGCGACAGCAAGCTTCAACGCCTCGATCTTGGTATAGTATTTCAGACAGGAATAGGTTCTGCCATTCTTCTTGCAAGTGCCGGTATAGGTCGTGCTGGTGTTTTCGCCCATCGAGCCGGAGCGGTCGAGCACCAGATACATCGACAGCGCGTTCTTGCTCTCGGTCGTGCTTTCCGACGTGCTCGACACGCCGATGCGTACGGTCTCGTAGCCCAGCAGCTTGGTGAAGGCGTTCATGCTCACATCGTATTGCCCGTTCACCGTCACCTGATAGGTGTTGGTGGCGCCGCTCGCTCCTGCGGTGCGATGGACACTGGCGAGGGCGGTGTCGGCGAGATCCTGGGCGGCCTGTTCTTCTTGTTCGGTAGGCAGGGCGCCGCTCTGGTTGGTGTTCTTGAACTGTGCCGCCATAAACTTCTTGGCGCGCAATGGCTTCTTCGTCGGTGATACCCTTGCCGGCAAGGGCCGAGGCAGCGGACAGCGCGGCGGGATCGGCTGCGTCCTGCAGTGCGGATCACACCTGCACCAGCTTGGCGAGGTCCATCGCGACACCTGCACCGGCCAGGAGGACGGGCAAGAGGATTGCCGTCATCGTGCCGAAGTTGCCGCCGCGATCCTTCATGAACGCGCGGAACAGTGTGTGCTTTTTTCTGGTATCGACCATCATGTTCATCCGTCAAAAACGAGCACTTTGACGAACTGATACAGAAGAAACCTGTGTTTCGACTTAAGTGGAAAGGTAAAATTCTAGCGAACTGGCTGGAATGCCGGTCATTGGCCTATTTGACAGGGATGACGTCCACCGCCTGCGCCGTCTGGTGGCTGCCGTAGCTCTTCAGTACGCCGATGACGGGCGCGACATCCGAATAGTCGCGGCCGTAGGAGGTGACGATGTGGTCGCCGCCGACCGTGATGTTGTTGGTCGGATCGAGTTCGATCCAACCCACGGTCCCGCCGCACCACACCCGGACCCAGGCATGCATGGCATCGGCGCCTTCCAGCCGTTCCTTGCCCGGCGGCGGAATGGTCCGAAGGAAGCCGCTGACGTAGCCGGCCGGAATGCCGAGGCTCCTCAGCGCGATGATCATCACATGGGCGAAGTCCTGGCACACGCCGCGCTTCAGCGAAAAGGCCTCCATCGGCGGCGTATCGACGGTGGTGGCTTCCGGGTCGTATTTGAAATCGTCGTGGATGCGCGCGCAGATCGTTTCGGCGATCTGGCGCACGGTGGAGCTGGGCTTCAGCGTCGCGCGCGCATAGTCGGCGATCATCGGCTCGGCGCCGAGTCGCGGGCTCGTGCCGAGGAAATGGTGCGGCGATTCCGGTCCGAGCGACCAGAAATCGGACAGCTCTTCCGGCAGTTCGGCGAGGATCGGCGAAAAATCTGCGGTCAGCGGCTGTGCCTGGATCGAGACGCGGGCCTGCATGCGGATGTCGAACTTCTCGTGCGGCGAGCGATACATGACGTAGGTCGCCGGATGCTGGAAGAAGTCGGTGAAGTTCGAACGCTCGTCCGGCTTGGGGGTGACCGTGATCGTGCCGGCCACGAGACGCTGCCGTTCGGGCAGCGACAAAGGCAGCAGGCGCAGGATGTGGTGCGCGCCCGAGGCCGGGACGTCGTAGAGATAGCCGATATGCAGCGAGAGATCGTAAAGCATGGGGCTATCCGAGATAGGTGCTGGCGAGGAGGTCGGAGAGCTTTTCGAGATCGCGCTCCAGGCCCGCGTAGATTTCGCCATCCATGGTTTCCGGTGTCATGACCGCGAGCGTCGAGTGCAGCCGCATGGTCTCGCGGTAGAAGGGTGACATCTGGCCGTTGGCGAAGGCGTTCGGTAGTTGCTCGACCTCTGTGCGGATCTCGTTCAGCTGGAACAGGATCGAGCGCGGATTGAGCGGATCGAGCGCCAGGAGGTCGGTGACGGTCAGCCGGGCGGTGCTGACATTGTAGCGGCGGCGATGGGTCATGACGTTGTCGCCGATCTCCAACAGCATGTCGAGCGCACCGTCGGGGGCCTCCTCGGTCGTCATGTGACCGAGCAGACGGGTCATGTGCAGGCCGCGTTCTAGGAGACGTCCGACGGTGAGGAAGCGCCAGCCGGTGAAGCGGTACATGTTCTCGTGCACGAGGCCGGCGAAACCGGCGAGCTTGCGCAGCAGAATGGTCATGGCATGCGCGGCGTCGTCGCCCAGCTTCACGGTGTCGTGGAAGCGGCGCGCGGTCTTTGCGAGATCATTCAGCGCCAGCCAGCCATCGGGCGAGAAGCGATCGCGGATATTGCTGGCCGAATAGACCGCACTGTCGATGTTGCGCAGAAGGCTTTCGGGCACGCCGTGCTTCATCTCGACGTCGATGTCGGAGAGATAACGGGCGACATAGGCGAGCAGCGGCTGGTCGGGATCGGCAGACTCGGCGAAACGTGCATGCCAGGCGCGCAGGATGCGCAGCGCGCCTTCCGAACGCTCGATATAGCGCCCGAGCCAATAGAGGTTGTCGGCGGCCCGGCTCGGCAGGCTGCCGGGCATGTTGCGGGTGAAGCTCTCCTCGGCCGGCAGAAGCGAGGTGCGATCGACAGGCTTGTTGGAGACGATCCAGACGTCGGCGGCGCTGCCGCCCGACTGCATGGCGAGCGCGGTCACGTCGTCGCCGGAGCCGATGCGGGCAAAGCCGCCCGGCATGATCTGCCATCCGTCGCGGGTGCGGGCGGCGTAGACACGCAGCGACATCGGACGTGGCGTGAGCTTGCCGTCGACCAGCGCCGGGGTGGTGGAGAGGGTGACGACCTCCTGGCCGACGAGGTTCGGACCTTCGGTTTCCAGCCATTCAGTCGTTGAATGGCGCGACAAGCCGGACACTCGCGAGCCGAGCACCGAACGCCCGTTGTCATCGAAGAAGGGCAGGCGGGAATAGGCAGGGCCGATGACCATCCGGTCGATGTTGCGCGCGACGTGGTCGCGTTCGCTCTTCTGGCCGCACCACCAGGTGGCGATCGACGGCAGTGCCAGATCCTCGCCCAGCAGGTGGCGACAGATGGTCGGCATGAAGGCGAGGAAGGCGCGGGTTTCCAGAATGCCGGAGCCGAGCGCGTTGACGAAGGTGACCGAGCCGTTGCGCAGTGCCTGCACCATGGCCGGCGTGCCGATATGGGAACTCTGGTCGAGTTCCAGCGGATCGGCATAGGCCGCGTCGAGGCGGCGCCACAACACGCTGATGGGCTTCAGGCCGGCGACGGTTCGCACCATGACGCGTCCGTTGACCACGGCGAGATCCTCGCCCTCGAGCAGCATGATGCCGAGATAGCGGGCGATATAGGCATGTTCGAAATAGGTCGTGGCGGGGCCGGGTGACAAGACGGCGATCCGGTCGTCGCTGTTCTGCTTCTGCGCCTGCAGGGCCTCGCGGAAGGCGCCGAAGAAGGGGGCGAGCCGATGCACATGGCTTTCGCCGTAGATGTCGGAGAAGGCGCGGGCGGTCGCCACGCGGTTTTCTAGCGCAAAGCCGGCGCCGGAGGGCGCCTGGGTGCGGTCGGCGAGAACCCACCAATTGCCATCCGGCCCGCGGCCGATCTCGAAGGAGCAGAAATGCAGATAGTGGCCGCCGGCCGGCTTGATCCCGACCAGCGGGCGCAGGAATTCCGGATTGGCGGCGACGAGGGCGGGCGGCAGAAAACCCTCCTCGACCAGCTTGTTGTCGCTATAGATGTCGGCGACCACGGCTTCGAGCAGGTTGGCGCGCTGGACGAGGCCTTCCGCCAGGGCCTTCCATTCCTTCTCGTCGATCAGCACCGGGATGTGGGAGAAGGGCCAGACGCGCTCGCTGGAGCCGGCAGCACCATAGGCGCGGTAGAAAACGCCGGCGTCCGCAGATAGCGGTCGGCCCGGGCGAATCGTTCATGCAGGTCGTGCTCGGACATGCGGTCGATGGCGGCGACGAAGGACTGCCAGACCGGGCGGATCTTGCCTTCGGCATCGAGCATCTCGTCGGCGGCGCCCGGAAGGGCGCGATAGCCGGCGGTTCGCGCTTCCTTCATCTCTTCGTCTGCCGGGCCTCTGTCCGCCGCCGGTTTGTTCGCCATCTAGTCAAATACCCTGGGGTCGCCGCAAGTCCAATGTATGGGGGAATTCCGGCGAAACCGTCTCCGGCCATAGCGGAAAATTGCCTGCTGTATGACCCCACGGTTCGAAACGTGCAAGTCGCCTTGCCTCCGCTTCATTCCCGTTCACAGGGAATGTGTCGTAGTTTCGACCGCCGGGATGAGCCACATGGTAGACGCAACCGCCGATCGACCGGCCCGACCACATATCATAAACATCAAATGTTAGCGGTGTGTCGACCGGCAGAACGGGATGCAGGCCCGAGGCCGGCTGCCAGGCCTTGTAGCGCACGCCGCCGACCGAAACGCCGTTTAAGCCGGTTTTCGACAGCGGCACGCGCCGCCCGTTGCAGGCGATCGCATAGCGTTCCGGATTGCCGGTTTCCAGCCGCACCTGCAGCCGTTCGACCGAGGAATCGACATAGCGCACGGTTCCGCCGATCGCGCCCTGTTCGCCCATGACGTGCCAGGGTTCAAGCGCCTGCCGGAGTTCCAGCCGCGAATCGCCGTATTCGACCTCGCCATAGAAGGGGAAGCGGAACTCGAGCT
>JAHRYZ010000029.1:19672-25827 GCA_020621905.1 Rhizobium sp. | reverse complement strand
CGGCATCGTGCTGGTCGACTTCGAACCGGAGGCCGGCTGACATGGAGATGCCGGAAAGCGTCAAGATCGTCGAGGTCGGCCCGCGTGACGGGTTGCAGAATGAGAGCGGCGAACTGCCCGTCGCTGTCAAGGTCGAGCTCGTCGAACGCCTTGCCGCTGCGGGATTGCCGGTCGTCGAGGCCGGTTCCTTCGTCTCTCCGAAATGGGTGCCGCAGATGGCGGGGTCCGGCGAAGTCTTCCGCAGGCTTACGAAACGACCCGGCACTTCCTATCCGGCCCTCGTACCCAATCTCAAGGGGTTGGAGGCCGCGATTTCCGCGGGCGTCGACGAGATCGCGGTCTTCGTCTCCGCATCGGAGGGCTTCAGCAGACAAAACCTCGCCTGCTCTCGGGTGGAAAGCCTTGCCCGGCTCCGCGACGTGTTCGATCTCGCCGGCGCCCGCGGCATGAAGGTCCGCGGCTATGTCTCCTGCATCGCCGGCTGCCCCTTCGACGGCGATGTTCCGCCCGTCGAGGTGGAGGCCATGGCGAACGACCTGGCCGCCATGGGTTGTTACGAAATCTCGCTCGGCGACACGATCGGCGTGGGCACGGCAAGGCAGGTCCGCGGCATCATCCGTCAAGTGACCGCCGATTTGCCGCGCGAAAGAATCGCCATGCATTTCCACGACACCTATGGCCAGGGCCTCGCCAATGTGCTGGCGAGCCTCGAAGAAGGGATTGCCGTTTTCGACAGCTCCGTCGCCGGCCTCGGCGGCTGCCCCTATGCGCCGGGCGCCACCGGCAATATCGCGACCGAAGACGTGCTCTACCTGCTGCAGGGCCTCGGCATTTCGACAGGGGTGGATCTGTCGATGGTTGCGGAGACGGGCGATTGGATCAGCAGCCTGCTCGGCCGACGCACCGAATCGCGTGCGGGCCGGGCGTTGCAGGCCGGACGACAGGCGGGAGGATGAAGAATGACCGATGAACTGCTCGTCGAACGCCGCGGCAAGGTCCTGTGGCTGACGCTCAATCGCCCGCAAGTGCACAATGCCCTCAACGCAGCCGTGGTGGAGGCGCTGATCGGCGCTCTCGAGGCAGCCTCGACCGACGAGACGCTGCGGGCCGTGGTGCTGACCGGCGCCGGCGAGCGCAGCTTCTGCTCCGGCGCCGATCTCAAGGAGAGCGCGGGCGGCATGTTCCGGTCGAAAGACGGCGCCAATCCGATCGCCGAAGTGCTGCGCGCCATCGAAACCTGCAGCAGGCTGGTGATCGCCCGCATCAACGGCTCGGTCCTCGCCGGCGGCATCGGCCTCGTCGCCGCCTGCGACCTCGCCTATGCCGCCGAGCATGCGAAGTTCGGCCTGCCGGAAGTCCGGGTCGGCCTGTTCCCGATGATGGTGGCGGCAAAGCTGTTGCCCGTGATGGACCTGAGGCGCCTGCAGGAGATGGCCTATCTCGGCGAGGGCTTTACCGCGGCCGCCGCCGAATCATGCGGCCTGATCACCCGTTGCGTGCCGCAGGCCGAGCTGGACACGGTCCTGTCCTCTGCACTCGCCACGCTTGGTCAAGGCTCCCCCGCGGCGATCCAGGCTGGGAAACAGGCCCTGCGCGAAATGCGGGACATGGAGGGTGGTGACAGGCTGGCCTTCGCCGAGCGCGCCATTGCCGACCTCTCCCAATCGCCCGAGGCCCTCGAAGGCCGCGCGGCCTTTGCGGAGAAGCGGAAACCCTGGTGGGTCGACTAACGCCGCCCTGCATGCCGGAAACGCCCCACGCCGCGTCGGGCAGAACCCGTCTCGAAACTGTATCTGACAGTCCATGGAGTGCAGGTGCCGATCCCGCCGCAATGGCGCCGGGCCAAGCCCGATCGCTACACGCTGGCGCGGTTCGCCCGGTCCTGAACGCCGCCGAAGCCGAGTTTTTCCGAGATTTCGCGCGAGGCGCCGACGAGGCTCTCGAGATAGGCGCTGCGGTTGCGCAGTCCGTCTTCGCGCGGCGGGACCAGACAGAGCGTGGCGATGCAGACACCGTCGGCCTGGTAGATAGGCGCGGCGAAGCAATGGGTGAAATTCTCGACCTCGCTGTTGAAGGTGAAGAAGCCGTCCTTAGCTGCCTGTCGCACCTGGGCGATGAATTCCGCCGGCTCGATCCGCCGGCCGCTCGGCAGTATGAAGTCTTCCGGCGGGATGAAGTCGAGCATCTCGGCTTCGGACAGATGCGAGACGAGAAGGCGGCCGGACGCGGTCCACGGGATCGGAACCAGTTCGCCGACGCTCGACGAAATGCGGAAAGGCCGCAGGCCCCCCCTTCGAACTTGCAGGCGCTCCCAAGGTCTCATCTGCGGGTCTTGCCCTCGGGTCCCTCGAGAGTTTCCATGTCTTTCTCGATCGGACCGGACCGGCAAAGGAGATTTGCCCCGCCTCCGCGATGCTTTAGCCGGCGGCGACGAGCCCATTCTTCAGTCGTGCCAACCGGCTCTCGCCCGTTTCCTCCCCGAAACAGGACGCAAAGTCGGTGCAGTCCCGACAGCTTGGTGCCGTACAGAGCGAAAAGCCTTCGACCTCGCAAAGCTTGCGGTAGAAATACTTCTTCCACTTCATGTTATCGGTATTGCCCTGGGCAAGGGTGGGGAAATGCCGGTTTAGGAGGCGCGTCAGCTCGGCCCTTTCGAAAAGCCCGAGATCCTGCCAGAGGTGGTCGTCCCGCATGGCACGCCTTGCGACGATACGCGCAAAATAGGGACTTTTCGGCAGGCCGCCGTCCGCATGCTCCAGCAGCAAGGCATGCAGCATGTCTTCCTCCATATCGCGCTGCGGCGCCTCGCCCGTCGGCTTGAGATCGAAAAAACGCAGCGGCACACCTGGGAAGCTGAGACTGACCAGCCGAACCAGATCCTTCGACGAGAGACCGGTCGCTTCGACCAGACTTGCCCGGCCGAAAAGCTGTTCGTCACGGGCGACCGAAAAGACGCAGGCGAGCGCGTGCTGGTCGAAGGCGGCATCCGCATTGACCGTCGGCCATTGCCCGGCGATCAGGGCGGCATAGTGATCGGCAAACATCGCACCATCTCCTTTGGCCCATTCGATTCATGTCATGCGGCAAGCTCGCTGGCCGCCACATGGGTCTGGCAGTTCTTCGGGCACACGCGGGCGCAGGCGCCGCAGCCGATACAGGCGCCGGCCTGATCGACGACCATGATCATGCGGTTGAGCTCGCCGTCGAAATCATCCCCCTCCTCCTCGTCGTAGAGACCGAGGACCGCGCCATCCTCATCGACACCGTAGAGATGCATGACGCCGCGCGAGCAGACCTTGAAGCACCGGCCGCAGCCGATGCAGGTTTTGCCGTCGATCGCCGTCAGGTAGTCCGGCATCCAGCTAGAACCGTCGCGGGTGGCAAAGGGGCCGGACATCAGACGCCCTCCATCGCCGCGAGCTCGGCCTTCGCCGCATCGAGCTCGGCAAAGACGCCATAGGTCTTTTCGGCGACCGTGATGATCTGCGCCCAGTTGATCGGCAGGTCCTCGGCCAGATCATGCAGTTCCATCTTGGCAATTCCCGCACGGGAGTTGAGCTTGCGGACCTTCTTCTGCAGCTCTTCGAGTTCCGACATCGCCACCTCCCACCTTCAGTATTTCGCCACGTCCGGGAATTTCCCGACCATTTCGACCGCGTCCTGCACCAGCTTGTTGCCGGCCTCGGCAAGCTTGGAGAGGTTTTCGAAACCGAAGCGGTGCACGTCGCGCAAGGTCTTCAGCACGACGACGAGACGGCCGGTCGTCAGAAGCACGCGGCCAAAACCCTCATGGCTCATCTTCATCATCGGCGAAGCCATGATCCCGGTTTCCTGCTCGATGGCGAGGCCGACCGCTGAATAGAAGATCTCCAGCCGCCAGAGCACATCCGGGTCGGGATCGCCGATGATCGGAATCTCCCGGCGCTGCTCCTTCGTCACGATGAAGTCGGTGAGGATGGAGGCATCCGAGCGCCCCTCCCAGGCGTCATAGGTATCTTGCGCGCGCATCAGCCGGACAAGGCATTTCATGAACGGCGTCGCCATGGCGTCGTCGTCGGAGACGGCGGTCTTTTCGAGAACGGCAGTCGGGGTCATGGGCAGTCTCCTTTTTCAATCTTCGTCGTCGAAGGACGGTTTGGTGACGGAAACGCCGGCCTCGGCCAGCACCTTGCGCAGCCAGGGCGGCGGCGCGGTCTTGAGCATGGTCTGGGTGCGGCCCAGCACTTCGTCGATCGACGAGGGCTGGGGCACCTTGATCGGGTGGATCTTCGCCGAGACGACCTTGGCGGCGGACGGGCCGCCGATCGCCAGGCAGAACAACAGGTGGCAACCCTTGAGCGCCTCGACCTTCGGCGTGATCCGATCGTCGCCCTCGGTCTTGTGCTTGCCGCTCTCGTCGGACACATCGCCGAAGCCGACCGCCTCGACGAAATTCCAGCTTTCGGGCGTCACGTCATAGACCGCAAACAGCTTCGCCGAACCGAAATGGGCGTTCAGCCCCTTCATGTCCTGCGTCGCAATCGCGATGCGCAATGCCCCCTTGGGGCGTTCGGGCGCAGGTGCCTGACCCTCGTCAGTGACGAGTGAAAGACGTCGGACAGCTGTCATTGTCGGTCTCCCTGTTGCGGAAAGGATTGAGCCCTTCAGGCGTCGGTTGGTGCTGGTTGGCCTGGAAGATATTGGCCGCCTCGAAGATCAGGTCGCGGGCGCCTTCGTAGAGAACGGTCAGCCTGTGCTGGCTGCCGAGCCGGTCGAAAATCGGGAAGCCGACGCGCATCAGCGGCACGCCGAGGCGTTCGGCGGCCTGCCGGCCATGCGAATGGGTAACGATGAGATCGACTTCGGCAGCTTGCGCCATGGCCTCCAGATCGGCGAGGTCGCCGACCTGAACCACCTCGGCCTGGACCTTCGACAGGATGCGGCTGGTGCCGGTTGTGGTGACCGCCGCCGTGATCTCGGCGCCCAGACCGGTGAAGAAGGTTGAGAGCTGATAGAGATGGTCCGGCTCGGCGGCGATCGCGATCCGCTTGCCACCGAAATGGAAATGGCCGTCCAGCAGCGCGTCCTGCAACTGGGCCCGGCGGCGGCGGACCCGGGCCGGCACCGGATTGCCGGAAATCATCGCCAGCATGGTGATGAAGCGGTCGATCGCCTTCATGCCCGAGAGCTGCTGAAACAGAGCGTAAGGCACGCCGGTTCTTGCCTGCAAGGCCTCCGCCGGTCCGCGCATGTGCTCGCCGATGGCGATTGCCTGGAAGCAGGTTCCGAGATCGCGGATGTCCTCGACCTTCGTGCCCCCATAGGTCGTCGGGATCCAGCGGTCGGGCACCGTTCCGTCAAGCGCGCCGGAAACGTCCGGCAGGATCACCGGTGTCAGGCCGAAGCTCTCGACCGTCTCGCGGATATGCTCGATATCGGCGACCGTCAGGTGCCAGCCGGGCAGGATCGCCACCTTCCTCGGATCACGCGCGCGTTCGCCCGGGATGGTCACGCCGTCGATCATCGAGGTCACGGCCTTGGCCCAGCCCTCCTCGATCGCTCCGTCGAAATCCGGCGTGTTGGACAGCACCACCTCGGTGCCGGCCAGCTCTTCGGCGCGCCTGGCCTTGATGCGCGCGACATCGCCGGCGAAATCCTCGCCGCGGGTTTCCACAAGCGCCGTGGTGCAGATGCCGATCAGGCTCGGCTTGGTGCGGTTCTTCAGGTTGAGGATCGCCTCCTCCAGATGGTCGGCGCCGCCGAGAATGGTCGCCACCTCGTCCATGGCGGTGGTCTGAAGCGGGATCGTCTCCTTGAAATGGCGGACGAACAGCACCAGCGCGAAGGAGGTGCAGCCCTGGCTGCCGTGAAACAGCGGCATGGCGCCGTCGACGCCGAGATAGGCGAAGGCGGCCCCCAGCGGCTGCGAGGATTTGAGCGGGTTGATCGCAACCTGTTTCGTCTGATGCTGCACGCGGGCCATCAGCATTCTCCCATGTCGTCGGCGGTGGTGGAGGCGAACTTGCGGAAGGCGTGGACGGGGGCGGCGACCGTTGCCCCATGCGCCACGAAGCTCCGCGCGGGCTCGGCTTCGAGCAGGCGGCCGTCCTTGTCCCAGGGGCAGGCCTGGCGCACGGTTTCCCAAACCGGATTGTGAATGGCGATGTCGATCTGGC
>JAHRYZ010000029.1:0-19662 GCA_020621905.1 Rhizobium sp. | reverse complement strand
TCGACCATGCCGTCATAGCCGGCATAGGGATGATGACGCTCCTGGTTGATGTCGAGCCAGGGCATCTTTGCTTTCAGCGCGATGAACTGGGTGCGGCCGCCCGACAGCATGATGTCGGCCTTGTGCTCGGCCAGCATGGCGTAGAGATCGCGCGGCGCCATCGAGTCGAACATGTGGTTCTCGTCTTTGAGGATCTGCTTGATGCGCTCCTTGTCCTCGGGCGTCGATTTCTTGACCGAGGTGCCGACGATCTCGATGCCGATTTCCTGTAGCGCGTGGACCACCGACCAGGACTTCACGCCGCCGGTGTTGAGCAGTACGCGCTTGCCTTCAAGACGCGGACGGAATCCCTCGAGCGCGGCCCAGGCGGTGGCCTCCTCCTCCTTGATCAGGGATTCCGTCCGCTCAAGGAGCTCAGGGGGCGCTCCTTGTTGAACGAGCAGGCGGGCAAGTTCCCTGAGCGCCTCGGAGGTGTCCGAAATCCCGTAGAACGAGCCTTCGAAATAGGGGATGCCGAAGCGTTCCTCCATCTTGCGGGCCAGATTGATGAGGGCGGTGGAACAGACCATCATCGTCGCCTTCGCCCGGTGGGCGGTGGCGACATCATGGTATCGCGCGTCGCCGGGGATGCAGGCGCGAATGCGCATGCCGAGCTTTTCAAGCAGCGGCTTCACCATCCAGAATTCGCCGGACAGGTTGAACTCGCCGAGAATGTTGACGTCATAGGGCGTGACGTCGTCCGGCTCCTCGGTGCCGATCACATGGTCGAGCAGCGCCTCGCCGGCCAGCTTGTTGCCGAGGTTCTTCGAGCCGACGAAGCCCGGCGCGTTGACCGGCACCACGGGAAGCCCGAACTTCTCCGCCGCGCGGCGGCAGACGGCCTCGATATCGTCGCCGATCAGCGCGGTGACGCAGGTCGAATAGACGAAGATCGCCGGCGGGGCATATGTGTCCGAAATCTCGCGGATCGCCTTGAACAGCTTCTTCTCGCCTTGTCCCAGAACGATGTCGAGCTCGGTCAGGTCTGTCGTGAACGAGGTGCGCCAGAGATCCGGCCCAGAGGACGCCGCCCCGCGGTTGTCCCAGGAATTGCCCTCGCAGGCGAGCGGCGCATGGATCAGATGGGCGACATCGGTGATCGGCTGCAGCACGATCTTCGCGCCGTCAAAGGCGCAGCCGCCGGCCGCCGCCCCCGGCGTCAGCGGCTTGGAACAGCCCTTCTTGCGCGCCTTGGGGTCCTTGCCCTGGTTCTTGTCGCAACCGGGCTCGTTGAACACGTCGTCGATCTTTGCTTTCAGCGACATTGGCGAGATCCTTGTCCGAACCGCCTCCGGAAAGGAGGTGACAAGGACAATTCTGCAAGCGCCATGCCAGCATCAATGAGATAATTTTTTTATAGAAAATTCATATGGTTGCAGAATTCTTGCAAACAACGGATCCGACAAAGGCCTTTGTCGGCTTGTCGCTTTCCCGACAAAGCGGTCAGGCAAGTCCGCTCGCCGGACGGATATCGGTCCGGGAAAAATCGTTGCCGACGAAAAGCAGCGGCGCATCCCGCTCCTTCGCCAGGGCGTAGGCGAAGCAATCGCCGAAGTCGAGGCCCGCCGGGTGGAACCCTTTGCCCCATTGGCGGTAGATGGCGCCGATCTCTTTCGCGACCTCCTCCGTGACCGGAACGATCTCCGGCCTGATCCGCGCCAGAAACTCGTCAAGCCTTTCGAAAATACCCCGCCTGCTCGCCACGATATACATCTCAGACAACGTTCCCGCAGATATCAGAACGTCGCCCGACACCGCTAATCGGTTGGCCAACTCACCCGCCTCGGGCTCTCGCAAGAGGATCGCCAGCATCGCCGAAGTGTCTACAACAGTCACGCGGGCAGTCCGGTCTCGGGATCGTAGAGAAAATCCTGACTGTGCGCCGCATCGGGGCCGGGCTTCGCTTCCTTCGCGGCGCGGCGACTTATGTCATCAATGATCGCCAGCTTCTCTTCGGGCGTCAGCGCTCTTTTCTCTTCCGCCTGCAACCTTGCAACCGCTTTTCCGGCGTCGGTCAGGACAATTTCCTCTCCCGCTTCGGCACGGCGGACAAGTTCGGCAAGTCTTTTCGCGGCCTCACTGACGGTGATATTCATGGCGTTCTCCATGGTCCTGCCGCCTATATAGCATGGCCGTCGGCGGAAATCAGCGCCGACGAAAAAAGCCGGCCTTTTCGGGGCCGGCTCTTGTAGTTCGGCGACGCCGCGCTCAGCGCGTCAGGTCGAACGAATAGTCGGTCTTCGACGGGACCATCGTCTGCTGGTCGTAGACGTCGAAGAACTTGTCGAGGATCGTCGTCAGCACGCGCAGGCCGCCCTGATAGCCCATGACCGGGAAGCGGTGATGGTGATGGCGGTCGAAGATCGGGAAGGTCAGGCGCAACAGCGGCGTACCGGTATCGCGCTCCAGATACTTGCCATAGGAACTGCCGATCAAAAGATCGACCGGCTCGGTGAAGAGCAGCGAGCGCATGGCCCACAGATCCTTGCCCGGCCAGACCTGGCAATCCTTGCCGAAGGGCGAGGAGGCGAAAAGCTCCTTCATCTCCGCTTCCCAGGCGGGCGTACCGTTGGTGGCGAGGCAATGGGTCGGCTCGCCGCCGGTTTCCAGAATGAAGCGGGCCATGCCGTAGACGAAATCCGGATCGCCGTAGATCGCGTATTTCTTGCCATGCAGATAGGCCTGGCTGTCGGCCATGGCGTCGACCAGGCGGCCGCGCTCCATGCGCAGCTCTTCCGGAATCTCCTTGCCGGTCATCTCCGAGACCTTCATCAGCAGGTCGTCGGTGCCGCGAACGCCCATCGGATAATGCAGTGAGGCGACCTTCTGGCCGACCTCCTTGCAGTAATCCTCGGTCTTGCGGGTGCAGTAATGCTGCAGCGACAGCGTCCATTCGGCGTTCAGCGCCGCCTTGACGTCGTCGATCTTCGTGCCGCCGTCATACATGCGATATTCGCCGTCGGACGGCGTGTCGTACTGGTCTGAGGCGTCCTGGATGAAGGTATAATCGACCCCCATCATCGCCAGCATGCGCTTGATCTCGCGGTTGTTGCCGACGCAGAAACCGTCGAAGCCGGGGATCAGGTTGAAGCGGCCCTTGATCTCGGTGCGCGGCTGGCCCTTCCAGAAATGCTCGAACACGCCGCGCACCATGTTGTCGTAGCCGTCGACATGGCTGCCGACGAAGGCCGGCGTGTGGGCAAACGGCACGTCGTAGTCGGCCGGCACGGAACCTTCGTTCTTGGCGTTCTCGATGAAGCTGCGCAGGTCGTCGCCGATGACTTCCGCCATGCAGGTGGTCGAGACCGCGATCATCTTCGGCTCATAGAGCGTGTAGGTGTTGGCAAGCCCGTCGATCATGTTCTTCAGCCCGCCGAACACGGCCGCGTCTTCCGTCATCGACGAGGAGACGGCGGACGACGGCTCCTTGAAGTGGCGCGACAGGTGCGAGCGGTAATAGGCGACGCAGCCCTGCGATCCATGGACGAAGGACATGGTCTTTTCGAAGCCGGCGGCGGCGAATACCGCGCCGAGCGGCTGGCAGGCCTTGGCCGGATTGACGACGAGCGCCTCGCGGGCGAGGTTCTTTTCGCGATATTCCCAGGTCTTGGTCAGTTCGCGCTGGTCGTCGACCCATTCGCCCGGATGCGGGCATTCGAAGTTTTCCTTCTTGTTCTTCAACATCTCGACATATTCTGGCTCACGGAAGAGCGGGGCGTGGTCGAGAACCTTTTCTGCTGACTGTGGCATGACTTCACCTCCATCCACTGCGGCCGCGCCATACGGCGGCTCGGGGACATATGAGACGTTTCAGGAAATCCCGGACGGGTTATCCCGCAGGGTGTTTGCAAAGGGTCGGGGCGCTCGGGAGCGCTCCCGGCCCAGGTCATTCGGCGGCGATCGGCAATGGTTCGGCCTGCTTCTTCTTCCATGGCGCGTCGTAGAGGCCCCAGACCGGATTGTTGATCGCGAGGTCCATGTCGCGGGCGAAGATCGCGAAGCCGTCATAGCCGTGATAGGGGCCGGAATAGTCCCAGCTGTGCATCTGGCGGAACGGGATGCCCATCTTCTGGACCGGGTACTTTTCCTTGATGCCGGAGCCGACCAGATCGGGGCGGATGCCCTCGATGAACTTTTCCAGCTCGTAGCCGGTCACGTCGTCATAGATCAGCGTGCCGTCCTTCACGTAATGACGGGTGCGCTGGTAGTCGTCGTTGTGGCCGAATTCGTAGCCGGTGCCGACGATCTCCATGCCGAGATCCTCATAGGCCGTAATGACGTGGCGGGGGCGCAGGCCACCGACATAGAGCATCACCGTCTTGCCTTCGAGGCGCGGACGGAAACGGTTGATCACGGCATCGACCAGCGGGCGGTACTTGGCGATGGCGGCTTCGGCATTGGCCTCGATCTCCGGCCCAAAATGCTTGGCGATCTTGCGCAGCGAGGCTTCGATCTGGGAGGGACCAAAGAAGTTGTATTCCGTCCAGGCAATGCCGTACTTCTCTTCCATGTGACGGCAGATGTAGTTCATCGACCGGTAGCAGTGGATGAGGTTGAGCCTGGCCTTCGGCGCCCGCTCGATCTCGGCGAGCGTCGCATCGCCCGACCAGTTGCCGACCACGCGCAGGCCCATTTCCTCGAGCAGGATGCGGGACGCCCAGGCATCGCCGCCGATATTGTAGTCGCCGATGATATTGACGTCGTAGGGGCCGGTCTCGAATTCGGCATGCTTGTCCTCGCCGGAGAACACCCAGTCGCGGATCGCATCATTGGCGATGTGGTGGCCGAGCGACTGCGACACGCCGCGGAAACCTTCACAGCGCACCGGCACGATCGTCTTGTTGATCTCCTTCTTCTTCTTGCGCGACACGGCTTCGATGTCGTCGCCGATCAGGCCGATCGGACATTCGGACTGGATCGTCACGCCGTTGTTGAGCGGGAAGAGCTGTTCGATCTCGTCGATCACCTTTTCGAGCTTCTTGTCACCGCCGAAGACGATGTCCTTCTCCTGGAAATCGGAGGTGAACTGCATGGTGACGAAGGTGTCGATGCCGGTCGTACCGATATAGTAGTTGCGGCGTTGCGACCACGAATACTGGCCGCAGCCGACCGGTCCGTGGGAGATGTGGACCATGTCCTTGACCGGCCCCCAGACCACGCCCTTGGAGCCTGCATAGGCGCAGCCGCGAATGGTCATGACGCCCGGAATGGACTTGATGTTCGACTTCACGTCGCATTCGGAAAGCGGCTTGCCGTCCTCGGCATCGACCTCTTCGCCCGTCTTGGCGACGTTCAGGTGCTTCTTGCGGCGCTTGGCCGTCTTGTCGGGATAGTGCGACAGCACGTCCTCGATCAGTTTCTCGTGGAGCTGGCTGTCGTTTTCATAATCGAGGCTCATGGCGTTCTACCCCTTTGAACAGGATGGCGGTACATCCGCCGGATTGAAAAGGAGCGCCGGGTCAAGGCCGGCGCCCGGTTTCGTCTGAGCCGGTCACACGGCGGCGACGGCCTGCTTGGCGGCTTCCTTGGCGGCCAGTTCGGCCAGCATCTGCTCGTCGGTCTTCATGATGCCGAAGTCGAGCAGCATGTCTTCCAGCTCTTCCATGGTGATCGGCGTCGGGATGGTGCCCTTGCCGGAATTGTCATGGATCTTCTGGGCCAGCTGGCGGTATTCCTGAGCCTGCTGGGAGTTCGGCGCATATTCGATGACCGTCTGCTTGCGCAGTTCGGCATGCTGCACGATGTTGTCGCGCGGCACGAAGTGGATCAGCTTGGAATTGAGCCGTGCCGACAGGGCTTCGGCGAGATCGAGCTCGCGGTCGGTCTGGCGTTCGTTGCAGATCAGGCCGCCCAGGCGCACGCCGCCGGAATTGGCGTATTTCAGAATGCCCTTGGCGATGTTGTTGGCGGCATAGAGCGCCATCATCTCGCCGGACATGACGATGTAGATTTCCTGGGCCTTGTTTTCGCGGATCGGCATGGCGAAGCCGCCACAGACGACGTCGCCGAGAACGTCGTAGGACACATAGTCCACGTCGTCATAGGCGCCGTTCTCTTCCAGGAAATTGATCGAGGTGATGACACCGCGGCCGGCACAGCCGACGCCCGGCTCCGGACCACCGGACTCGACGCACTTGATGCCCTTGTAGCCGATCTTCAGCACGTCATCGAGTTCGAGATCCTCGACGGAGCCTTCCTGGGCGGCGAGCGACAGGACGGTGTCCTGGGCCTTGGAGTTGAGAATGAGGCGGGTGGAATCCGCCTTGGGGTCGCAGCCGACGATCAGGATCTTCTGACCCAGGTCGACGAGCGCGGCCAGCGTGTTCTGGGAGGTGGTCGACTTGCCGATACCGCCTTTCCCGTAAAATGCAATCTGACGCAGAGCTGCCATGACTTTTCCTTCCTTCGCTTAAGCAACCGCGGCGAGGCCGCGAATTGGATACCGGATCGGCAGGCTTGACCGCCGCCATCCCTCTCGTTTCAAAAGCCGTGCCAGTTTGGAAAAGGCGAACGCGACGACATATTTTATCATTTAATTTCAATTAGTTGCACAACATTGACGCCAACCGCCGACATCGACATCGGCCTGTCGCAGACGTGACAAACCCGACAGCCGCCCGCTGTTTTGTAGGATGGCTGACCTGAGACCCACTTTCCCTCCAGTTTTCGGGAGAGTCTTGGGTTTTTAATCTGGCCTCATGCGGCCTGTTTTTCCATAGCCATTTTCATTGCGAACTCGCTGGGGGTGATATTGCCCAGCGACGAGTGGGGTCTGCTCCTGTTGTAATCCTCCTTCCATGCGTTGATGGCGGCTCGGGCCTGAGTGAGCGACGAGAACAGGGTCTCGTTGAGGCACTCGTCACGGAAGCTGCCGTTGAAGCTTTCGACGAAGCCGTTCTGCATCGGCTTGCCTGGGGCGATGTAGTGCCATTCGACCTTTGCTTCCTGGCACCATTTGAGGATGGCCATACTGGTCATCTCCGTGCCGTTGTCCGAGACAATCGTCCTCGGCTTTCCCCGTCTGGCGATGAGACTATCCAGTTCGCGGGCAAGCCGTGCCCCCGACAGGGATGTGTCGGCGACCAGGCACAGGCATTCACGGGTGAAGTCGTCGACCACCGCCAGCACCCGAAAGCGGCGGCCGTCGGTGAAGGCATCGCTGACGAAGTCCAGGCTCCAGCGCTCGCCCGGACGCGACGGCAGAGCCAAAGGACGTCTCGTCCCCAAGGCCCGCTTTCGGCCGCCGCGCTTGCGCACCGTCAGCTTCTCCTCGCGATAGAGACGTCGAAGCTTCTTCAGGTTCATGACCATCCCCTGCCGGTCGAGCATCACGTGGATACGGCGATAGCCGAAGCGACGACGCTCGGACGCCACCTTCTTCATCGCCTCGCGGATGGACGCATCGTCCGGCCGCACGCTCCGATATCGCATGCTCGAACGATCCACCGATAGAACCTCGCACGCCCGACGCTGGCTCACCCCGTGCTGCGCACAGACGTGAGCCACCGCATTCCGCTTCACATCGGGCGTCACCATTTTTTTGCAGCGACATCCTTCAGGATCGCATTGTCCAGCATGGCCTCGGCGAGCAGCTTCTTCAGCTTGGCGTTCTCGTCCTCGAGCGCCTTCAGCTTGCGGGCATCGGACACGTCCATGCCGCCGTACTTCGCCTTGTATTTGTAGAAGGTTGCATCCGAGATGCCGTGCCTGCGGCAGACATCGACTGTCTTCGCGCCCGCCTCCTGCTCCTTCAATATTCCGATGATCTGTTCTTCCGTGAACCGTGAACGCTTCATTCGTCCGTCTCCTTGATGTGACGGACTCTACCAAATTCTGGAGGAAGTTCAGGGTCTCAGGTCATGGCGCCCTGCACTGTCGGACCACTGTCGGATTGTCGACGTTGTCGCAAAGTCGACAATGCAGAAACGCATCAAGCTATTGTTTTATAAGATAAATAATCTCTGGCACGGCTGATGCATGGTCAATCGCGTCGTCCTACCAAGATGGAGAACCGCGCCATGATTATCCTGACCGAGAATGCCGTTTCCGCCGTCAAGTCCGCATTGTCGAAGGCCGCCGAGCCGGCCGAGGGCCTACGCATCATGGTGGAGGCCGGCGGCTGTGCCGGCTTCAAATACATGATGGGCCTGGAATCGACGGCGCGCGACGGTGATGCCGTCATCGACGCCGACGGCGTCAAGGTCTACGTCGATACGCGATCCCAGCCCCACGTGGCAGGCATGACCGTCGATTTCGTCACCGGCCTCGAATCGTCGGGCTTCGTCTTCGACAATCCCAATGCCGCGGACAAATGCGCCTGCGGCAAGTCGTTCGGCTGAGCGGGAGAAGATCATGCAGGACCAAAGCCAGTCGGCCCGCGTCACGCTGTTTGACGGATTGAAGTCCCGGCCTGCCAGGCCGGCGACGAAACCGCAACTGGTCAGCCCCGAGGTGCCGAAGGCGCCACCGGTCGCCATCGAGGCAACTGACCCGGGCGCGCAAGGCATGCGGGCCGCACTCCTGGCCCGCCGCCGGCCGCTGATCGAGGCGGCAATCGAGGCCATCCGCCCCAACCTGCAACGGGACGGCGGCGACTGTCAGCTCGTGAAGCTGGAAGGCGATGCCGTCTATATCCGCCTTTCCGGCGCCTGTGTCGGCTGCCAGCTCGCCTCCGTCACCGTGCACGGCGTCCGCCAGAAGCTGATCGAGGCCATCGGCATGCCGCTGCGCGTCATCCCGGTCAACTGAAAGCATCCAGCCATGCAGACGGTCTATCTCGACAACAACGCCACGACCCGACCCGATCCGGCGGTCGTCGAAGCCATGCTGCCCTATTTCGCCGAGCACTTCGGCAATCCCTCCTCCGCTCATACGATCGGCACAGGCGTCGCCGAGGGGATCAGGGCAGCGCGGAGGCAAGTGCAGAGCCTCATCGGCGCCGCCCATGACCAGGAGATCGTCTTCACCTCTGGCGGCACGGAGAGCGACAACACTGCGATCCTCTCGGGCCTTCAGGCCGATCCTCGACGCGACGAGGTCGTGGTTTCCGCTGTCGAACACCCGGCGATCCTCACGCTATGCCATCATCTGGAGACAAGCCTCGGCACCAGGGTCCACCGCATCGCGGTGGATGGATGCGGGAAGCTGGATATGGAGGCCTATAAGGCCGCCCTGTCCGGGCGCACCGCCATCGTCTCGATCATGTGGGCCAACAACGAAACCGGCACTGTCTTCCCTCTGGAACAGCTCGCTGCGATGGCAAAGACGGCCGGCGCGCTGTTCCACACGGATGCGGTCCAGGCCGCCGGCAAGCTCTCCATGGATCTCAAGACGACGGCAATCGACATGCTGTCGCTCTCCGCGCACAAAATCCATGGCCCGAAAGGCGTCGGCGCACTCTATGTCCGGCGCGGCACACCCTTCGCACCGCTGATCCACGGCGGCCGCCAGGAACGTGCCCGCCGCGCCGGCACGGAAAACGTTCCCGGCATCATCGGCTTCGGCAAGGCGGCCGAACGGGCGATGGACGCTCTAGCGCTGGAAACACCCCGGATCGCCCGGCTTCGCGACCGCCTCGAACAGGGATTGCAGCGCTCCATCGTCGGCATCCGGGTCAACGGCGACCCGTCGGCGCGGCTTGCCAACACCTGCAACATCGCCTTCGAAGACGTCGAAAGCGATGCGCTTCTGACGCTTCTCGGACGCGAAGGCATCGCCTGTTCCTCCGGCTCGGCCTGTGCCTCGGGCTCGATGGAGCCGAGCCATGTGCTGCGCGCCATGCAGGTGCCGCCCCCGTTCCTGCCCGGTGCCCTGCGCTTTTCCCTGTCGCGTGACACCCGCGACACTGACATCGATCGGGTGCTGGCCGTCATGCCGCGGATCGTCGAGCGGCTGCGCAAGCCGGCTCCCCGCCCCTCCCGCCATCAAACATCCGATCTCATCCATGCCTGAGAGCAAGCTGATCCCCATGACCTCGAAGCCAGCCGTCTTTTTGAACGACACCACGCTGCGCGACGGCGAGCAGGCACCCGGCGTCGCCTTCTCGCTGTCCGAAAAGCTTGGCATGGCCGAGGCGCTTGCCGCCGCCGGCGTGCCCGAAATCGAGGTCGGCACGCCGGCCATGGGCGAGGAGGAGATCGCCGCGATCCGCGCCGTCGTCTCGCTCAACCTGCCGATGCGCGTCATGGCCTGGTGTCGCATGACCGATCAGGATCTCGACGCAGCGCTGGAGAGCGGTGTCTCGGCCGTCAATCTCTCCCTGCCGTCCTCCGACCTGCAGCTCGCGGCCAAGCTGGGCATCGGCCGCGCCGAGGCGCTTTCGCGCATCGATGCTCTGGTGCGCAAGGCGGCACGGTTCGGGCTCTCCGTCGCGGTCGGCTGCGAGGATGCCTCGCGCGCCGATCCTGCCCATCTGTCCGATGTGATCGCGGTTGCCGCCACCGCCGGCGCCGCGCGCGTTCGGCTGGCCGACACCGTGGGCATTCTCGACCCGTTCTCGACGGTGGCGTTGATCGAACCCTTGGCGAGATACGCGCCCCTGGCGATCGAATTCCACGCCCACAACGATTTCGGCCTTGCCACCGCCAATTCGATCGCCGCTTACCGGGCCGGCGCCCACCATCTGTCCGTCACAGTCTCGGGCCTCGGCGAAAGGGCCGGCAACGCGCCTCTGGAAGAAGTCGCGGCCGTCCTGCAGATCATGCACGGCGTGCCCTGCGGGCTGGATCTGGCCGCCCTGCCCGGCCTGGCCGCGCTCGTCGCGCGATATGCGCGGCAAACCCTGGCTCCGGCCAAGCCGATCACCGGCGGCAACGTCTTCACCCATGAGTCCGGCATCCACGTCGCCGGCCTGCTGGGCAATCGCCAGACCTATCAGGGGCTCGATCCGGCGGAGTTCGGCCGCGACCACAGCATCGCCATCGGCAAGCACTCCGGCACAGCCGCGCTCGCCTACGTGCTTGAGCAGCACGGCCGGCACGGCGACCGGGAGACCCTGGCGAACCTGCTTGCCGAGGTTCGCAGGCTGGCGGTCGCGACCAAGGCGACCGTGCCGGCCGCGCAGCTGGTTCGCCTTTTTGATCGTATCCAGGCGGAATTCCCACGTCCAAGGGGAGAGCCATGTCCTTCGTCATGCTGACATCCGCCCACAAATCTCGCGGGCGCCAGGAGGCCGATCCGCCACGCCGGAAGGGCGTCCTTGCCATGGTTCGCGCCGACATCGCCTGCGTGAAGGCGCGCGACCCGGCCGCCCGTTTCACCTTCGAGGTCCTGCTCACCTATCCGGGCGTGCACGCCATCATCTGGCATCGGATCTCCCACCGCCTGTGGCAAAAGGGCCTGCGCTTCCCGGCGCGCTTCCTCTCCTGGCTGTCGAGGCTGCTCACCAATATCGACATCCACCCGGGGGCGGTGATCGGAGAGCGCTTCTTCATCGACCACGGCGCCGGCGTGGTGATCGGCGAGACGGTCGAAATCGGCAATGACGTGACGCTCTATCATGGCGTCACCCTCGGCGGCACGTCCTGGTCCCCCGGCAAGCGCCACCCCACCCTGATGGACGGCGTGCTGGTCGGGGCCGGCGCCAAGATCCTCGGCCCCATCGTCGTCGGCGCCGGCTGTCGCGTGGGCGCGAACTCCGTCGTCGTCGACGATGTCCCGCCCGGCATGACGGTGATCGGCATTCCGGGAAAGATCGTCCGGCCGGTCGAGGAGCGTCGCCGGCTCGGCCACGGCCGCATCGATCTCGATCACCACCTGATGCCGGACCCGGTGGGGGACGCGGTATCGGCCCTGATCGATCGCCTCGACTTTCTCGAAGTGCGCCTCGCCCACCTGCAGGCGCAGCTCAATCGCCGGCCGGAAGCCAGTCCCAGCGTCCCGCCCACCCATCATTCTCACCAACCACAGGGAGCTCAACATGAGTGACTGCTCGTCCATTCGCCCGATCGAGGTCGACAACATTCTCGAACGCCTGCGTGGCCTGTCGTCGGCGGAAGACTTCTTCCACACGCTCGGCATTCTCTACGACGCCAAGGTGCTGAACGTCGCGCGCCTGCACATCCTCAAGCGCATGGGGCAATATCTTGCCGAGGAGGATTTCGAGGGTCTTCCCGACCGGGTGATCGCCGCCCGCGCCCGTTCGACGCTGGAACGCGCCTACTCCGATTTCGAGTCCGCGTCGCCCCTCTCTCAACGCATCTTCAAGGTCCTGAAGGATCACGACCCGGACAAGCCCGCCGAGAGGCGCGGAGCCTTCGTCTCGCTGGAATCAGCCCTCAAACCCTTTGCAGATCAATAACCGACAGCCCTTCGACCCCCGCCTCGGCCGGTCCGTCCAACGCCGGCCTCCTTTTTTCGTCCGCCTTCGACACCGTGCGGAAAATCCGGATCGCTTCCTGCCGGCACCCGACGCGACATTGTCGAAAACCCGACAAAACCGCCGGACACGGCTGCGCTCTGGAAATCGAACAAAAGCATATCAAGGACTTACGCGCGCATCGAGGACTTGGCACGGATTATGCTGAAGGTCCTGTACAGCCTTTGAAGCGACCATGATGGAGGTGCACGGCATGCATATCGTCGTCTGTATCAAGCAAGTTCCGGACTCGGCGCAGATCCGCGTTCATCCCGTGACGAATACCATCATGCGCCAGGGCGTTCCGACCATCATCAATCCCTTCGACCTGTTTTCCCTCGAAGAGGCGCTGAGGATGCGCGACGCCCATGGTGGCGAGGTCACCGTGCTGACCATGGGCCCGCCGATGGCGTCGGATTCGCTGCGCAAGGCGCTCACCTTCGGCGCCGATCGCGCCGTGTTGCTGACGGACCGCTTCTTTGCCGGCTCCGACACGCTCGCCACATCCTTCGCGCTTTCCGCCGCGATCGAAAGGATCGGCCAGGTCTATGGCAGGCCGGACGTGATCTTCGCCGGCAAGCAGACGATCGACGGCGACACGGCCCAGGTCGGGCCTGGCATCGCCAAGCGGCTGGACCTGCTGCAACTGACCTATGTCGCGAAAATCGCCTCCGTCGAGCCCGAGGCGCGCGAGATCACCGTCGAGCGGCGCGCCGAGGGCGGCACGCAGGTTCTGAAGACCCGGCTGCCCTGCCTCATCACCATGCTCGAGGGCACCAACGAGATCCGCCGCGGCACGTTGAACGACGCGCTGCGCGCGGCACGCGCCGAGATCGTCACCTGGAACGCCGCCGATGCCGGCATCGAGGACATGACCAAATGCGGCCTGCGGGGATCGCCGACCGTGGTCAAGCGCGTCTTTGCCCCGACGGCTCGCCAGGAGAAAGCCGTGATGATCGGCGAGCCGGGCAATGCCCCGCGAGAGCTGGCCGACAGCCTGATCGCCGAGATCTTCACCCGCAAACCCACCCTTGAGCCGGCTCTCGTCGCCGACCACTGCGCCGCCTAGGAAGGATGAGAACATGACCGAAGAGGCAAGGAAACCAGCAGCACCGGCCGCCGGACGGGCGGGCATGAAGAAGGAATTGCCCGAGCACTTCAAATCCTACAAGCATGTCTGGGTGGCGATCGAAATGGAGCGCGGCCAGGTGCATCCGGTATCCTACGAGCTCCTCGGCTGCGGCCGCACGCTGGCCGACAAGCTCGGCGTGCAACTGGCCGGCGCGGTGATCGGCCCGCCGGGAGAAGCGACTTGGCATGCAGTGGCGGAGGCATTCGCCTACGGGGCCGACATGGTCTATCTGGTCGAGGACCCGATCCTGAAGGACTATCGCAACGAGCCCTATTCGAAGGCGCTGACCGATCTGGTCAACACCTACCAGCCGGAGATCCTCCTGCTCGGTGCAACCACGCTCGGCCGCGATCTCGCCGGCTCCGTCGCCACCACGCTGAAGACCGGACTGACGGCCGATTGCACCGAACTCGACGTCGATGAGGACAAGTCGCTCGCAGCCACCCGCCCGACCTTCGGCGGCTCGCTGCTCTGCACCATCTACACGCTGAACTTCCGCCCCCAGATGGCGACAGTCCGCCCTCGTGTCATGCCGATGCCGGAGCGCAAGGAGCGTCCCGTCGGTCGCGTCATCCAGCACAAGCTGTCGATGATGGAGGAGGACATCGTGACCAAGGTCCTGAGCTTCATTCCCGACAGCCAGTCTGCCAAGGTCAACCTCGCCTATGCCGACATCGTCGTGGCCGGCGGCCTTGGCCTCGGCGCCGCCGAGAACTTCCAGCTGATCCGCAATCTGGCTTCCACGCTCGGCGCCGAATACGGCTGCTCGCGCCCGGTGGTGCAGAAGGGCTGGATGCCGTCCGAACGCCAGATCGGCCAGACCGGCAAGACGATCCGTCCGAAGCTCTACATCGCCGCCGGCATTTCGGGCGCGATCCAGCATCGGGTCGGCGTCGAGGGCGCCGACCTGATCGTCGCGATCAACACAGACCCCAATGCGCCGATCTTCGATTTCGCCCATGTCGGCATCGTCACCGACGCGGTGCGCCTGCTGCCTGCCCTCACCGAGGCGTTCATCCGCCGCCTTTCGCCCCACAACCGCGACAAGCTCGCCAGCTGACGGAGACGCGACCATGATCGAGGAAAAATTCGACGCCATCGTCATCGGAGCCGGCATGTCCGGCAATGCCGCCGCCTATACGCTGGCAAGCCACGGACTGAAGGTGCTGCAACTCGAGCGCGGCGAATATGCCGGTTCGAAGAATGTCCAGGGGGCCATCATGTATGCCTCGATGCTGGAGAAGATCATCCCGGACTTCCGCGAGGATGCGCCGCTCGAGCGCCACCTCGTCGAACAGCGGTTCTGGATGATGGACGACGGCTCGCACACCGGCATGCACTACCGCTCCAACGACTTCAACGAGGAGAAGCCGAACCGCTACACGATCATCCGCGCCCAGTTCGACAAATGGTTTTCCTCCAAGGTCAAGGAAGCCGGCGCGACGGTGCTGTGCGAAACGACTGTGACCGAACTTGCCCGCGATACCAGCGGCAAGGTGATCGGCGTCCACACCGACCGCCGGGGTGGCGCGATCTTCGCCGACGTGGTGGTGCTCGCCGAAGGCGTGAACGGCCTGCTTGGAACCCGCGCCGGCCTGCGCGACATGCCGAAGCCGGAAACGGTGGCGCTGGCGGTCAAGGAAATGCACTTCCTGCCGGAGGAAGTGATCTGTCAGCGCTTCGGGCTGACCGGCAACGAAGGCTGTGTGATCGAAGCCGCCGGCACGTTTTCGCAGGGCATGACCGGGCTCGCCTTCCTCTACACCAACAAGGAATCGATCTCGCTCGGCGTCGGCTGCCTGGTGTCCGACTATGCCAAGACCATGGAAAGCCCGTATGCGCTGCTCGAAGAATTCAAGAATCATCCCTCGGTAAAGCCCCTTCTGGCCGGCTCCGAGGTCAAGGAATATGCCGCGCACCTGATCCCGGAGGGCGGATACAAGGCGATCCCGCAGCTCTTCGGCGACGGTTGGGTCGTGGTCGGCGATGCCGCCCAGCTCAACAATGCGGTCCATCGCGAAGGCTCCAACCTCGCCATGACCTCCGGCCGGATCGCGGCGGAGGCGATCTTCCAGGTGAAGAGCAGACGCGATCCGATGTCGGCGGAAAATCTGAGCCTCTACAAGAAGATGCTGGATGGCTCGTTCGTGGTGAAGGACCTGAAGAAGCACAAGGACATGCCCGCCCTGCTGCACACCAACTCGCACAACTTCTTCATGACCTATCCGCAGTTGATGTCGACGGCGGCACAGAATTTCCTGCGCGTCGACGGCACGCCGAAGATCGACAAGGAGAGGGCGACCGTCGCCCAGTTCGTCAAGAGCCGCAGCCGCTGGGGCATGGTCTCCGACGCCGTGAAGCTCGCATTTGCCTGGCGCTGACGGGCGCGAAGGCTGCTTGCGAGACGCAACAACCGACAACGAGGAGTATCGAAATGACCATCGCCATCAAGAACGTCCGGGTCGAAGACAAGCTCTTCCAGAACCGCTATCTGGTCGATGTCGGCCGGCCGCACATCACGGTTCGTCCGCACGAGACGCCGAGCCCCGCGCTTCTGGCGCTTACGCGGGTCTGCCCGGCGAAGTGCTACGAGCAGAACGACAAGGGCCAGGTGGAGATCACCGCCGACGGCTGCATGGAATGCGGTACCTGCCGGGTGCTCTGCGAGGCATCCGGCGAAATCGAATGGAACTATCCGCGCGGCGGCTACGGCGTGCTCTTCAAGTTCGGCTGAGCTCGGCGCGTTTCGCTGAAGCGGGTTCAGAGCCGAATCGAATTGACAACATGCAGCATCGGCGTAGTCTCATATGTCATATAAGAAAATACGGTTTGGGGAGGTTGCCCTTGGAACAATCCATCATGGGATAGTCCAAGAGGTCTTCGGATGAACCGCTATGTCGAGCATGTCAGCCCGCCGGGCAGGGAATACGCCCTTTCCGAGGCTGCCGCAAAATCAAGCCGCCGCGCCACAGTCTCCCTGAGCGGCATCTACGAGATCTCCAAAGTGCTTGCCGAGCCGGCACGCCTTGAGATTACGCTCGCCAATGTCGTGAATATCCTCTCGTCCTTCCTGCAGATGCGCCACGGCGCCCTGATCGTGCTCGACGACGGTGGGCTGCCCGAGATCGTTGCCACCGCCGGCTATTTTCACAAGCCGGGCGAAGACCATTTCATGCCGATCCCGCAGACGGTCATCGACCAGATCGTGGCGACGGCGACGCCGCTGGTCATTCCCGATACCAGCCGCTCCCACCTCTTTCCCGGAAGCGAGCCGGGGGTCTGTTTCATCGGCGTTCCCGTCAAGGCCAACCACACCGTGCTCGGCACGCTGTCGATCGACCGCACCCGCAAGGAAGGTGCCGATTTCACGCTCGACGACGACATGCGCTTCCTCACCATGGTCGCCAATCTCGCCGGACAGACCATCCGCCTCCACCGGCTCCTGAGCGAGGACCGGCAGCGGCTGATCGACGAACAGCGGCGGCTGGAAAAATCCTTCGAAGGCAGCAGGGAGATCCAACCGCGCCGCGCGGTCGCCAGGACCAGTCGCATCGTCGGCGAAAGCCCCGCGGTGAAGAATGTCCTCGACATCATCAACATCGTCGCCAGGACCAATTCCACCGTGCTGCTGCGCGGCGAAAGCGGCACCGGCAAGGAACTCTTCGCCCAGACGATCCATGAGCTTTCGCCCCGGCACGACAAGCCTTTCGTCAAGCTCAATTGCGCGGCCCTGCCGGAAACCGTTCTGGAGTCCGAACTGTTCGGCCACGAGAAAGGTGCCTTCACCGGCGCCACCAACCAGCGTGCCGGCCGCTTCGAGCTCGCCCATGGCGGCACGCTGCTGCTTGACGAGATCGGCGAGATTTCCGCCGCCTTCCAGGCCAAGCTGCTCCGCGTGCTGCAGGAGGGCGAATTCGAGCGCGTCGGCGGCAACAAGACGCTGAAGGTGGACGTGCGGCTGATCTGCGCCACCAACCGCGATCTCGAAGAGGCCGTGCGCAAGGGCGATTTCCGCGCCGATCTCTACTACCGGATCAGCGTCGTGCCCGTCACCTTGCCGCCCCTGCGCGAGCGGCCGGGCGACATTCCCCGGCTGGCAGAGGAATTCCTCGAGCGCTTCAACCGCCAGAACAATCGGCAACTCAGCTTCGGCCGAGCGTCGCTGGACCTGATTTCCCGCTGCTACTTTCCGGGCAATGTGCGCGAACTGGAAAACTGCGTGCAGCGGACGGCGACGCTGACCCGCTCCCAGACGATCGGGCCGAACGACTTCGCCTGCAGCACGGGGCAATGTCTTTCCGCCCTTCTGTGGAAAGGGAACGGCAAGACCCAGAGCAACGCGATCGACGCCCTGGCAGGCGGTCATGTGCTGCCGGGCGGCATGCCGGCTCCTCTCTCTCGCGGGCACGATGCCGGATCGATTTCCGGCGGCAAGGCGTGCGATCCGGATGATCCAACCTGTCCCGCCAATGGCGGAAGGCTCACCGAACGTGATCGCCTGGTCGATGCCATGGAGCGTTCGGGCTGGGTCCAGGCCAAGGCCGCCCGCATCCTCGGCCTCACCCCCCGGCAGGTCGGCTATGCGCTGCGCCGCCACGATATTCCGGTCAAGAAGTTCTGACCCCGGTCCGAAGGCCAGGGTCGGTCCCACGTCACCCGGCGAGGAGGTCGACCGCCTGATGCAGAGGCATGTCGACCAGCGTAATGCCGTTTTCCGCCAAGAAACGCCGTTCGTTGCGTGTCAGCGCCTCGCCCGTTATCACCGCATAATGCGGTCCCTTCGACCGTTTCAGGATCTGCCGGGCATAGGTGCGCAGCATCTGGTCGTGGAACCGGCAGCCCAGGAACAGGAAGCCGAGGGCACCGCGCCGATCCTTGACGATATCCGGGATCGGGGTCTGGATGTCGATCTCGGTCAGGACTTCCACATAGTCGGAATCGGCCACCAGGAAGTTGCCGGCCGGACGAGCGCCGCCATGCGGCTCGTAGAGAACCGTCTCGGCGCGCGAGGCGGCGGCATCTTCGACATGGCTGTCGTTGGCACCGTAGACCCTCGTCCAAATGTCGCGGGACTCTCCGGCGCGGGTAATGCCCTGAATGCTGACGAAATCCTCCCGTCCGCTCGCCTGCAATGCCGCCCGCATGGCGCCGTCGTACCAGCTGTCGACGATCAGCGGCAGGGAAAGCCCCGCCAGCCAGTGATGCAGTGTCGTCGGCTGCGGCTCGACCGAGAAGATCTCCGCCATCCAGGCCTTCAGCGTGTTCCGGTGCCGGCGCTGTTCGATGTGCTGGGCGACGGCCCACATATTGGTGCGGATGCGCGACGGGGCAGGAGCCCGCAGGTTGAGCGCTGCCGCCACCGCTTCGGGTGAGGCCGGGATGGCGGCCTCGGCACCCGCGACTTCCAGAAGGCCGGGACCGAGATAGGGAGAAAGCAATCCCGCCTTCAACCGGTTCCTCAGGTCGAGGATCGCGCTCGCCGCCTCCCCGTCATGGACGCTGAACAGGAAATCCTTGTGCAGTATGGCATTCATGGCATCGCACTCCTTCGGTTTCTCGCCTGATCGCCGATCAGGCCTGCTCGTCGTCGGCCAGCTTGCGGGCCTCCACGGTGATCGGCAGCCGGGTATCGGCCGGCATGGGCGGAAGGTCGAGGCGCCAGCCGTTCTTGAGCGTCACCACGCCGCCCCAGAGGTCTTCCGTCTCGGATCGAACGATCGGCTCCTCCAGATCCTTCTTCGGCACATAGGCGGAATAGCCGCGCTCGGACTTGCGGATCATGATCTTCATCGTTCGTTTCCCTGGCTGTCGACGTCCGCCGCCGGCGTCGCGTCGGGCCGGTCGAGACTTGCGAGCTCACGCGCGCGCATGCCGACCAGCGTTCCCCGGTCGACCCATTCGACCGAGTAGATGTAGAACTGCTGCAGGAAGGTGCCGATGTCGCGGACATAACCGACATCCCCCTTGCGCACGAGGTTTTCGCCGATCTCCTTGCCGGGATAGGTGCCGTCGTTCCTGACATGGCGCGTCGCCCGGACATGTTCGCCCGGAAGGAAGACCGGGGCCTTGCGGATTTCGACATCCTGTTCGCGTCCAAGACCCATGGCTATCGCACCTCTTCTCGGTTGGTCATGCG
>JAHRYZ010000028.1 GCA_020621905.1 Rhizobium sp. | reverse complement strand
TGTCGCGCACGCTCATATGCGGATAGAGCGCGTAGGACTGGAACACCATGGCGATGTTGCGATCGCCCGCCGCCCTGGCCGAGAGATCCTCGCCGCCAATGACGATCTCGCCGCGATCGGCATGATCGAGGCCGGCGACGATACGCAGCAGCGTGCTCTTGCCGCAGCCCGACGGGCCGACCAGCGCGATGAACTCGCCGGCCTCGGCCTCGAGGCTCACACCCTTCAGGATGCTGTTGCCGCCATAGGACTTGTTGATGTCGCGAAGGCTGAACGCGCTCATTCGGCCGCCTCCACCGGAGCAGCAGCGGTAGTGCTGGCGCGCGGATAGACCTCGTCGATCACCTCGTCGAGCACATGGGCGATCATGCCGGAGACCGCGACGATCTCGCTCGTCACGTCGTCTTCCAAGTGATGGATCACGCCGCCGACGAGGCGCTCGCCCGGCATTTCGCGCTCCAGCTTGTCGATGATGAAGGAGGTCGGCGGCGCCCAGAGCAGCTGGGTGGCACCCATCTCGCCCTGCCAGCTCCAGTGCAGATGGCCGCTGGCATAGAGCGCCACGTCATGGGCGGCGATGAGGTCGAACAGGCGCTGGCGTTCGGCGGGACGGGCACCCCAATAGCCGGTATCGCCCTCGGCCGGATCGTCGACGAACAGCGGCTTGTGGGCGAAGATCGCCACGCGGCGGCCCTCGCGGCCTTCCAGCGTCTCGACGAGCCAGTCGAACTGCGCCTGTTCTTCCGCGTGGCCCGAGCCGACGAGCAGGCTGTTGAGGCCGATCATCCGCCAGTTGCCGATGTCCTTGGCGAAACGGTCGGGACCGGCAAGGTGGCGCCAGCGCTCGAGCCGGGCATCGTCGATCGGCTGGTGCGAGCCGGGCATGTGGCCGACATCGTGATTGCCGGGAACGACCAGCACCGGCACGTCAAGTTCGCCGAGCAGCGCCATGGAGAAGACGATGTCGTCCTCCTGGTCGGCGCCGTCGATGGTGAGGTCGCCGGTATGCACGACGAGATCCGGCTTGACCTCCTCGATCCAGCGGCGGATGGGCTCCCAGTTGCCGTTGAAGTGCGGCTTGGACGGACTGAAATGCGTGTCGCTGATCTGGACGATTTTCATGGGCTGGCACCTTCTAAGCACAGGATCGGCGCGGGATGGCGGGCAGGCCCGGCGCTCTCGGCGATGTGTTTAGGGGGTGAGCGTGTCAGCCGCTTGAGCGGTCTTTCAGCGTTCTTCCAATTTCGTCATCAATCCGTCAGGAAGGGCGGCACGGCGCGGGTCCTGCGTCCGACGGCGGCGCGAAAGCGCGGCCGCAGTCGCTCGCAGACTGTTTAAGTCCAGCACTGATTGTTCGTGAGGAGGTGTCGTTTGAACGGTCGCGGGGCGCGGCTCGGCTTCGCTCAGTGACCGGCGTTCTGCCGGTAGTAGTCCTTGAGCGCCGGGATTTCGGCGGTCAGAGCCTCGGCAAGCTGCCGGCATTCTTCCCTGTTCCCGGCATAGAAGGCCGCGACGAACTGGCGGTGCAGGGCGAGTGCCGACTCGCTGACCCCCGGCACGACGGTGGCGACGGCGGTTCCCGCGCTGCGGCCCTTGACGGTGATGCGGTCGAGTTCGAGGACCGGGAAACGGTCAGCCACCAGCCCGGCCGTCGCCTCCCCGAGCAGCAACGGGACGCCGAACTGTTTCGAGGCCCCCTCCAGCCGCGAGGCGAGGTTGACCGCATCGCCGAGGGCCGAATAATCGAAGCGCCGCGTCGAGCCCATATTGCCGACGACGCAGTCGCCCGTATTGATGCCGATGCCGATGCGCAGCGGCATGAAGGGCGCGCCCGCGGCCTTTGCTTCGGCTTCCAGTTCGAGGTTCAGCGCATCGATGGCGGCGAGCATGGCGAGACCGGCGGAGACGGCATGCGGCGCATGTTCGGCGTCTTCCAAAGGGGCGTTCCAGAAGGCCATGATGCAGTCGCCGATATACTTGTCGATCGTGCCTCCGTGCGACAGGACGACCTCCGACAGCGGCGTCAGCAGCCGGTTGATCAGCTGGGTCAGGTGTTCGGGATCGTCCTTCAGCCCCTCGGCGATCGTGGTGAAGCCGCGCACGTCGCAGAACAGGACGGACAAGGTGCGCTTCTCCCCGCCGAGCTTCAGCTGCCCGGGGTCTTCCGCCAGCCGCGTCACCAGGTCGGGCGACAAGTACTGCCCGAAAGCCCGCATGATCTCGCGGCGACCGCGTCTCTCCGCGGCATAGTCGAGCGTCGCCTGCGCAATGCCGATCGCCGCGAAGGCCACGGATGGCGCGATCGGGGAGGCGAATGTCCGGCCGAAACGCAAGGCCACATAGCTGGCCGCAACCATGGCGAGGATATAGACCGCACCGCCGAAGGCCGCCGGCCATCCGGTGCCGCGCCAGACGAGCAGGACGCCCAGCAGAACGGCGAGCAGGACGAATGCGCCTTTGAGCAGCGGCGTCGCTTCGGCAACTCCGTTTGCCGTCCGCAGATTGTCGAAGATCGTCGCATGGATTTCCGCCCCCGCCACGAGGCGGCCGGTGCGCACGGTGTAGGACGTGGCAAAGGCGTCGGCCCCGCCGGCGGCGACGGACGGCGCATTCTGCAGGCTGAGACCGACGATCACGACGCGGGTGCGAAAGGTGTCCGGAGGCAAAAGGTTCGTCGGATCGATCGCCTGATAATAGGACACGGTGGGATAGGTTCTCGGCCCGCCAAAGGTCTGCATCAGCGTGCCGCCGGCCGGCAGGGTCGCCGGCAAGCCTGCGGCCTCGGCGATCCGGGCGGCAAAGCTGTCGTCGAGTTCCGGCAGGGTGCGGATCGTGCCGTCGCCGCCGAGGCTGATCGAGGCGATGCCGGCGCGTGCGCCGGTGTCGGTGAACTGGGCAAGCGGCAGCGTGCGGACGAACTGGTCGGCTTGGGCGGAGGAAATCAGGGTCTCGTCTCCGGCCAGCACCACGTCGGGTCCGAGCGCTGCCGCCAGGGCCTGGTCCTCCTCGGCCGTCGTCGGCTCGGAAAAAATCACGTCGAGGGCGATCACCCTGGCGCCGGCATCCCGCAGGGCATTCACCAGTCGGGCATGCAGGCTGCGCGGCCAGGGCCATTGCAGATTGATGTCGGCAAAGGACGGCTCGTCGATCGCCACGATCACCGGCCCGTCGTCCGGCAGCGGCGTGTGCCACAGCGTCGACAGGTAGTCGAAGGCGCGGTAGTCGATCAGCGACCAGGCGGGCAGCCGGGCGAGAGCCGTTGCCGCCAGGAACACCACGACGGCGAGCAGGAGCAGCCGCATCCGCCGGCTTGCCAGCTTCGGCGCTGAGCTCAGGCTCGACGGCAGCGGTGTGGCCATCAGAAGCGGACTTTCACCGAGCCGGTGAAGGTCGGACCCCAGCCCGGCGTATTCGTGTTCACCTCGAAGTCCTGGTCGAGAAGGTTAAAGGCCGCGAGTTCGAGCGCGAAACGCTTGTCGAACGGCTCCCAGGTGAGGTTGGCGTCGAGCGTCCAATAGTCGTCGAGTGCATCGCCCGTGTCGCTGTCGCGTTCGCCGACATAGTTGGCGGCGAGCGTCGCCGAGACATTGGCCTCGTTGACCCAGGTCAGCGCCACCTGCCCCGCCCAGTCCGGCACGAAGGGCAAGGGCCCGCCATAGGTTGGCGAGGTCGGGTCCTCGTTCTCGGAGGTGGAATAGGCGAGCGTCGAGGACAGGCCGAAACCGTGGCCGAGGAGCAGGTTCGCGGTCACGCTGCCGCGATCGATCCGACCTTCGGAGGCGAGAACGCGCGGCCGACAGCGGAATGGCGATGCGCGGTTCCTCGATCTCCTGATGCTGGAACTCGGCGGAGGTGAAGAAGTCCTGCGTCCATTCCGCATCCCAGCGCAGGGCGACCGTGTCGACATAGCCGTCGAGCCCGGTGGAGATCTCGTTCGGCTGCAGGCCGAGAACGCCGACCGGCGAGAGCGTCGGCGTGTTGACGGAAAGGCTCTGGCGCGAATAGGCGGCGCGCAGCCAGTGCTGGTCGGACGGCGCCCAGGCGATGCCGACGCGCGGCTCGAGCCGCGCCACATCGTCGTCGTCACCGTCGAGGAAGGTGCCGAACAGCGCATACTCGGCCTTCAGGTCCGGCGTGATCTCGTGCAGCAGATCGACATAGACGCGGCCGTAGGTGGCTTCCTCGTCGGGATCGGGTACCGCCGGCGCTCCACCGCTCCAAGCCTGTGCGCGGGTATCGATCCAGCCGCCCTCGACGCCGTAGCGCCATGTGAGATCGTCCATCCCGATCGAGTGGCTGACAGCGGCGACATAAGTCTCCTGGGACGATTTCGCGGTGATCCCGGTGAAGGTGTTGAAACTGTCCGCGTCCTGGGCGCTGTAAAACACGGCAGCGTTGATCACGTTCTCGAAGCCGATCGTGTGACTCCACCCCACGCCGACATTCGTCTGCTCCGAGGTTTCCTTCACGCTCGCAACCGGAAAACCAAAGATGGAGGCATAGAGGTCGGAATCCGAGCCAGAATGATTGGCGTAGGCAACGAACCTGTCATTGGGGCTGGGGCTGGCGGTCAGATAGCCGTTGCCCCGCAACAGGCGCCCCTCGGTATCGAGGTCCGCGGGGAAGCCAAACAAGGTGCTCGGGCGCTGGTCGAAATCCGTCTCCCACTCGACATTGCCGTAAAAGCTGATCGGGAAAGGCAGATTGCTGAAGCTCTGAACCTCGCCTTCCGCCACATAGCCGGTGTCGCCATTGGCCTGCGTGAAACCGCCGCCGAGCGATCCCTCGAAGAAGGGGCGACGGATCAGGTTTGCCGAGCGGGACCGGCCGGACAGCATGTGCGGATCGAGCAGCAGGCCCTGGATGAAGGACGAGTAGCTCAGGCTGTTCTGCCCGTTCGTGACGACATTGCCGCCATGGGCATAGCTGTTGGCAAAGGGATTGACGCTGCCGCGCACCGTCTGGTCGACATAACCGCTGCCGGCGAAGGGGTCGAAGACCGCATCGCCGTAATACTCGCCCCAGGCGTTCAGGCCCTGCAGCCGGAAGGCATTGTTGAGGGTCGAGCCGGCATCCTGGTTGGCGCTCAGCGAGCCGAAATGGCCGCCGCGAGCCTTGGCGCGCCGCAGGAACTCCTGCGCGTTGCGGATTGCGCCTTCGGAATCATAGTCGTCGATGGCGACCGCCGTGCGGAACGACGAAATGACCGGGTCGTTGTCGTCCAGCCGGTCGGCATTGTCGAGCGCCTGATCGGACGGAACGCGGTCGCCCTTTTCGTAATGCGCGGCGGCGAGCAGAACCTGCCCCTGGGCATAGGAGGGGTTGGACACGGTGCCGGCCAGCAGGTCGTCGACCGCCTTGTCCAGTTCGCCGGTCTGCATGTGATAGCGGCCGCGCGCCACGAGCGCGACGTCGAAGGTCGGGTCGGCGGCGAGCGCCAGGTCGATTTCGCGCTTCGCCTCTTCGACGCGCGACTGGTCGAGATAGAGAATGGCGAGATTGCCATGCGAAACCGGATCGATGGGATCGAGCGCGATCGCCTTCTTCAGCGCCGCCTCGGCGGCCCGCATGTCGCCGCGCGCCGAATGGACATTGCCGATCGAGTTCCAGATGCTGGTCGAACCGGGTGCGACCTTCAGGGCGGCCTCCAGATCGGAAAGCGCGCCGTCGAGATCACTTTCGACGCCGGCGCGATAGTGCGCCCGCGCCTCCAGGGCGGTCGGCTCCGACGGATCGAGCGCGAGCGACTTGTCGATCGCCTCGCGGACCTGTTCCCGGTCGTTGAGCAGCAGTGCCAGCTGGGCACGATAGGCGGGAAGTGCCGAATCGTTCGGATAGCGCCGCTCGGTCGCCTTTATGACGTCGATCGCCGCACGGATATCCTTGAGGAAGCCGGCGGCATAAGCCTCCAGCAGCGCCCCATAGGGGCTCGACGTCCGGCGCGGCAAAGGCTCCAGCCGGTTCGGATTGGCCAGCGACCGGGCGTAGTAGCGGCCGTAAGTCGCGATTTCGCGGCGGCGCCCATCGAGATGGGTACCGGCAGCGCTGAAAAGCCTGTCGCCTCCCTCATAACGCAGCTCGGCGGCGGCGATGATCGCCTGGATGGGTCGGCACGCGCCCGCTCGCCCGGCGACAATTTCCGGGCACGAAGCATTGCCAGCGTCTGCTTGGCATCCTCGCGGCCCTCCAGCGAAAGCTGCACTTCGGCCAGAACCAGCAGGTCCGCGGTGCTCCTCTCTTCGGCGGGAAGGTCGGCAATGCGATCGGCTTCGCGCCGCATGTCGGCGACCGGCAGCGGCGAGGCCGGCATGAAGTTGAAGGCGTTGCGGGGCGCCAGATAGAACAGCATCTGCTCGCGGTCGTCGGAATCGACGATGACGATCTTGCGCGGCGCCTGGCCGATCGTCGCGGCCGCCGCCTCGCCTTGCGCCACCTGCACGCTGCCTTGCGGATTGCTGAGTTCGACCAGGCCTTCGAGCACGGTCAGCGACGTCTCGGCACCCTTGACCGTCATCGTCCAGTCGGTGCCGCGGATGGCCGCGGTCGCCGCCGGGGTCACCACCTCCACGCCCGGACCGCCGCGTTCGGCGCGCGCCCAGATCGTGCCGGCTTCCAGTTCGAGCACGGCGTCGCTGCCGGGCTTCATCTGGCGGACCCGCAGGGAGGAATTGCGCCCGAGGCGGATCTGCGTGCGGTCGGCAAACAGAATTGCCAGCTGGCCGGTCGCATTAGTGCGCAAGACGTCGCCGGTCAAAAGGTCCTGCTGCAGGTCGACGAAGCGCCAGTTCGACACGTCGATGAAGCGTACTTCCTCGCCGGTCTTGCGCGCAATGACGGATGCGACGGCATCCGCTTCGCGCGCGACAGGTTCCGCCGATGCGGGTGCAAATGCCCCGCCCGCGCCCAAGAGCAGCGTCACGCTGCCACATTGATCTTGATGAAATCCCCCGACATACCCACACAAGTGGCCACTTCGAAAAGTTGAGTCAAGCATCTTCATCTCGGCAGCTTGCTTTTCAGGGGGGGTGTATTAACAGGAATACACGCCACAACTGGAGCCCGGCAATCGTGAGCGACTTTGACACATCAACGACGGAACTGATCGAGACGCCGATCACGATCGGCGACGTCAATCTGGAATACTTCAATCACGTCAAGAAGATAAACGACGTCTTCTACGATCAGGTGAAGATATCGGACCAGAAGGCGGCCTACATCTTCACCTTCATGCTGGCGTTCCTTGTGACATCGAGCGAAGTCCGCAACGTCTTCACGGTGGCGCGCTATTTCGAACGCGACATGGTCATCAACGGGCTCTCGGCGCTGCTCGCGCTCGCCTCGACATTCTCGATTCTATCGGCCCTGCTGGTCGTGCTTCCCCGTCACATCAAGACCTCCTCGTCCCCACTCAGTTTTGGCCCATTCATCGGCCGCTTCTGGAGCAGGCCGCTGAGAAGGCAGACATCAACTACCTGTTCAACGAATACATGCGCAATGCGGACGTGCTGTCCCTGATCGCCCGTCAGAAGTACCGATTCGTCGGCTTCGCCTTTCGCGGCCTGATCACCACGGTGCTGATCTACGTTCTGTTGCTGATCGTCAGCTGATCCTGCTTCGCAGCGGTTCGCATACCGGCAGGCTCGTCGCTGAGCCGCGGCGGGTAGGCGCCCTGAAGAAAGCCGAGGAAATCGGCGGGGGGAACCGGTCTTCCGACGAGATAGCCCTGGATGTTCACGCAACCGCTTTCCAGCAGGAACCGCGCCTGTTCCTCGGTCTCCACGCCCTCGGCGATCACCTCGAGGCCGAGCTTCTGCGCCAGGGAGACGATGGCCGAGGTAATTGCCATGTTGTCGACATCTCCCGGGATGTCGGCGAGGAACGAACGGTCGATCTTGAGCTGCGAGACGGGAAAGCTCTTGAGGGCGCTGAGGCTCGAATAGCCGGTGCCGAAATCGTCGATCGACAGTTTCACGCCCAGTGCCTTGAGCTCGCGCATGCGCTGGAGCGCGCCGGCGAGGTCCTGCATGATCAGGCTCTCCGTGACCTCGAGTTCGAGATAGCTCGGGTCGAGGCCACATTGTTCGAGCGCGGCGGCGACGTGGACGGCCCAGGCCTTCTCCTTGAACTGCCGCGCCGAGACGTTGACGCTGACCACGACCGGTTCCAGGCCGCCATCCTGCCAGACCTTGCACTGGCGGCAGGCCTCCCGGAGGATCCAGTCGCCGAGCGGCACGATCAGTCCGGTTTCCTCGGCCAGGGGGATGAAGTCGCCGGGCGGCACCAGACCCCGTACCGGGTGGTTCCAGCGAACGAGCGCCTCGGCGCCGAAAACCTTGCCGGTCAACAGGTTCTTCTGCGGCTGGAAGTGGAGGACGAACTGCCCCTCCTCCAGCGCACGGCGCATTTCCTCGATCAAGACGAGCTTCTTTCGCGCCTTCTCCGCCATCTCAACGGAGAAGATTTCAAGGCTGTCCCGGCCGGTTTCCTTGGCGCGATACATCGCGGCGTCGGCATTGGCCACGAGATCCGAGGGATTTTCGCCATGCTGCGGAAAGCAGGCGATGCCCATGCTGCAGGTCACCTGAAAGGTCAGCCCGCCAAGGGTGATCGGCATCGCGACCGCGCGGCGGACAGCTTCGAAGCGCGAGACGGATTGTCGGCGCCGTGACCTATCAGAAGGACGATGAATTCGTCGCCGCCGACGCGCACGGCCATGCCCTGCCCGTCGATGATGTCGGTGACGCGGGAGGCGACGAGCTTCAGCAGTTCATCGCCCACGGCGTGACCGAGGCTGTCATTGATGACCTTGAAGTTGTCGATATCGAGAAACGCCACACCGACATCGCGCCCCGCCGCCTTCGCTTCGGCCAGCATGGCGGGGAATTCCGCATCCAGCAGCAGCCGGTTCGGCAAGCCGGTCAACGCATCATGGCGGGCCATGTAGCGGATGCGCTCCTCGGCCTGGTGCCGCTCGATGGCGATGCCTGCGAGGTGCACGGCGATTGCGGTCAGTTCGTTGTGCTGCGCGTCCGGAGAGCCTGGCCGGTCGACGAAGAGAGCGAAGGTTCCGAGCAGCTCACCATGATAGGAGAGAATCGGCGTCGAAGAACAGGATCTCAGTCCCATCCCGTCGACCAGGAAACGAAGGCCGTCGGCGAGCGGATCGGTGTGGACGTCCTCGATGATCACCCGCTCCTTCCGCCAGGCGGCCGTTCCGGAAATGCCGCTCCGCGGGCCGATCTTCAATCTGCGCATGAGATCGCGGAACGCAGGGGGCAGCGAGGGCGCCGCCGCAAGTTCCAGATGATCGCTGCCTGGCGAGCGCAGCATGACCGAACCGCGCGAACCGGGGTGCTGCGCCTCGATCATCAGCACGAGTTGCGCCAGGAAGTCGCGCAGCGGCATGCCGGTCGCCACGAGTTCCAGCAGGCGCAACTGGGCCTGGATGAGCCTCTCGGCCTTCTTGCGCGCCGTAATGTCACGGGACATTCCGACGACACCGATCGTCTTGCCGTGCTTGTCGCGCAAAGGCAGGCGGGACATCATCAGCCAACGGTCCCCGTCGCCGTTCAGGGCCTTTTCTTCGATACCGAGGTCGGACTGGCCGGTCTCCATGACCATCCGCTCGACCGCGTCGATCGCAGTGGCTGCTTCCAAGGGGTGGAGGTCGAAGTCCGTCCGGCCGATCAGGTCGCGACGGTCTCCAGCCCGTTGTCCACGACCACGGCGCGGTTGGCGAAGAGGAACCGTCCGGCGAGGTCCTTTGCGTAGATGTAATCGGGGATCTGGTTGATCATGGCCTCGAGCCAGTACGGGCTCGAGCCATCGGACTGCATCAGCTGAAGCCGTTCGAGCGCGCGCCGGAAGGGCTCGACGGGCAGACTTTCGCGCCGAACATCGTCGTCCGCAAGATTGGATGCCCTTTTTCGCGTCATAGTCGCCCCCCGCTGCGTTCTGTCGACAGCTAGACTCCCACTTTCATTTGGACTTGCTAATCTGCCGTTAACGGAGGATGGCCTTTAGCGGAACAACCATGGGGCAGATGGTGCAGGGCTCCTGCAGGCGGCGCGCGGAGCGCGCGTATCTCCTCGCCCGTCGCTTGCCGCCGGCGGCAGCCATCACATTCTCCCGGTTCGCCTACCCTTCCGCTTGCCGCACAGGTTCCGAGGTATTATGTGGTCGTCCGAGAAATGGCTCCGGTTCTGGCAATGTTCGGGATGCCTGCAGCGGCGCTTGCCGCAATTGGGATGTGGAACGCAGATCATGAATTCGTCCGCGACAGGCAAGATCGGCGTCACCTCCGGCGGCATAGCGAACATTCCCTTCATCGACGTGTTTGTCGGCGCCAGGACCTGCCGTATCTCGCCGCGGTCGTCAAAGGACGATCTGGTTGCGGTCGCCGGCTGGGGGACGAAGCCGAGCGGCCAGCGCGCGGCCGAGCTCGCCGCCCGCCTGGCTATCCCGGCGATCTTCCTCGAAGACGGCTTTCTGCGCTCCTATTTTGCCGGCAAGAACCACCCGCCGCTCGCGATCGTGCGCGACAGCGAAGGCATCTACTATGACAGCCGCCGGCCGTCGGCGCTGGAAAGCCTGCTGAATTCGGAGACCGACCTGCTCGCCGGTCTGGAAACGGACGTTGAAAGAGCGCGGCGCCTGATCCTCGAGCATCGGCTGAGCAAGTACAACCATGCCCCGGACCTCGACGAGAGAGTCTTGCGCCCGGGCGATGTCCGTCGTGTCCTGGTCATCGACCAGACGGCGGGGGACAACAGCGTGGCCATGGGCGGAGCCACAGCCTTGACGTTCGAAGAGATGCTCGCCGCCGCACGCTGCGAAAATCCCGATGCGACGGTCTACGTCAAGACCCATCCGGAGGTGACCGCCGGCCAGAAGCGCGGCTATCTCAGCCACATTCAGGACGACGAGCGCACCGTGCTGCTGCGCGACGCGATCAATCCGCTCAGCCTCATCGAGAAGATGGACCGCGTCTATGCGGTGACCTCGACGATGGGCTTCGAGGCACTCCTGGCGGGAAAGCCGGTGTCGGTGTTCGGACTGCCGTGGTATTCCGGATGGGGAGCGACCGACGACCGGCAGCCCTGTCCGCGCCGCACGCGCCGGCGCACCGTCGACGAGCTGTTTGCCGCCGCCTATTTCCACTACACCACATACCTCGATCCCGTCCGCCGAACGCGCGGCTCCATCTTCGACGTGATCGACTGGCTCGTCCTGCAGAAACGCATGGCGGCGCGCTTTTCCGGGCGGATGATCTGCCTCGGCCTGCGGCGCTGGAAGGCGGCGACGCTACGGCCCCTCTTGTCCGTTCACCCGGAGCGCGTTCACTTCGTCGGCGACGTCGCGGCGGCAAGGGCATGCGGTCCGCGCACCGGGGACTGCCTCGTCGTGTGGGGCCGCGACCTTCCCGCCGGCCTCGAAGCGCTCGCGGCCGAGACCGGCGCACAGATCCTGCACATGGAGGACGGCTTCATCCGTTCGGTCGGCCTCGGCTCCGATTTCATCAAGCCGTATTCGATCGTGCTTGATTCGCGCGGCATCTATTTCGATCCGGGTCGCCCCTCCGATCTGGAACACATCCTGGACACCACGGCCTTCACGCCGGACGAATTGGCGCTTGCTGCAAAGCTGAGACGGCTGATCGTCGACAAAGGCATCACCAAGGACAATGTCGGGGCTCCCGACAGGCCGGATTGGGGACGCGGCACGCGCCAGGTGGTACTCGTTCCGGGACAGGTCGAGGACGACGCCTCGATCCGTTACGGCTGTCCGGGCATCAGGACCAATGCCGATCTTCTGGCCGCCGCGCGCGCCGCCCATCCCGATGCCTATATCGTCTACAAACCACATCCGGACGTTGTGTCCGGAAATCGCGCCGGGCATATCCCGCCGAGCCGGCTGGAAGCCTATGCGGACCATGTGGAAACCGTGCGCTCGGTGATCGGCTGCATCGAGGCCTGCGACGTCGTGCATACGATGACGTCGCTGACCGGATATGACGCGCTCTTGCGCGACAAGCGCGTCGTCGTCTATGGCGTGCCGTTCTATGCCGGTTGGGGCCTGACCGACGACATCGCCGAAGCAGATGCCTTCGCACGGCGTGGACGCCAACTGACGCTCGACGAACTTGTTGCGGGAACCCTGATGAAATATCCCCTCTATTGGGACTGGGACCTGAAGACCTACGCGTCCTGCGAAGCAACGCTTCACAGGATAATGGAGTCCCGCCCCATTTTGGACACGCAACGCGGCAAGGTTGGTGAATTCCTTGTACGGAAACTCCGCAAGTTTCGCCTGGTCACAGCGCCGTGGATCTCGCGCTAGGCGTTCGCCTCGGACTTGACCGGGTCAATTCACGAACTACCGGATATACGGAAGATTCAAAACTCGCATTGAACTGTTATCAGAATGTTTCGTTAGCGTCGGCGACTCTTACGACAGCGCTCTCGCCGAAACGATCAACGGTCTGTACAAGGCCGAGGTCATTCATCGGCGCGGACCCGGCGCAGCGTCGCAGTAGTTGAATTTGCCACACCGAAATGGGTCGACTGGTTCAACCATCGACGACTCCTCAAGCCCAACAGCAACATCCCGCCAGCCGAAGCCGAGGAGCAGTACTACGCCATGCTGGACGAACCAGCCATGGCCGCGTAGCTTAGTCCAACCAGCCTCCGGCAAACGCGGCGCGGTTCAAAACGCCTCGCATACCGACCGCCTCAGACAGTTCAGGACCAGCCCCATGACCAGCCATCCCGTCCTCCGTTTCCATGGCGCCGCCGGTACGGTGACGGGGTCGTGTTTTCTCGTCGATCTCGGCTCTGCGAAGGTGCTGGTCGATTGCGGCATGTTCCAGGGCTCGAAAAGCGAGAAGGAACTGAACTACCGGGAGTTTCCCTTCATCGCTTCGGACATTGATGCGGTCATTCTGACCCATGCGCATATCGACCATTCCGGGCTGTTGCCCAAGCTCGCCAAGGCCGGTTTCGACGGGCCGATCTTCGCCACGCGGGGAACCGTCGACCTGTGTTCGGTGATGCTGCCGGATTCGGCGCATATCCAGGAAAGCGAAGTCGACCAGCTCAACCGCCGCAACCAGCGCCGCGGCCGCGACACCGTCGAACCGATCTACGATGCGGCGGATGCCGCCCGTGCGGTGACGATGATGCGCACGGTGCCGTTCAAGAGCTGGCAGCAGGCGGTGCCGGGCCTGCGCTTCCGCTTCTGGAATGCCGGCCACCTGCTCGGCTCGGCCTCGGTCGAAATGGAGATCGAAACGCGCGAGAAGGTGCTGCGGCTGATGTTCTCCGGCGATATCGGCCCGAGCCACAAACTCCTCCAATATGATCCGGAGGCACCGCAGGACTTCGACTATGTGATCTGCGAGAGCACCTATGGCGACACCGATCGCGAGATCGTCGACGAGCGGGCCAGGCGCCATGCGCTGGAAGCGGAAGTGCGCATGGCAGCCAATCCGAACGGCGCGCTGCTCATCCCGTCCTTTGCCGTCGAGCGCACCCAGGAACTGCTGGCCGACCTCGTCCAGCTGATGCGCAGCGGCGCGATCGAGACCTGCCCGATCCTGATCGATTCGCCGCTGGCCACCCGCGCCAGCGAGATCTTCCGCCGCCACGCCCGTGAACTGGAAAACGGCAAGCTGCTGGCCGAGGCGATGGAAGCGCACAATGTCCGCTTCACCGAGACGGTCGAGCAGTCGAAGGCGATCGACAACATGCGCGGCTTCCACATCGTCATCGCGGCGTCGGGCATGTGCGAGGCCGGTCGCATTCGCCACCGGCTGAAGAACTGGCCGGCAGCGAGGAGGAACCGTCCTTCTGGTCGGTTACCGGCGACCGGCACGCTCGGCGGATTCTCCAGGACGGCGCCTCCACCGTGCGCATCCAGGGCGACGAGATCACCGTGCGGGCGCGCATCCGCGAACTCGACATCTACAGCGCCATGCCGACGGCCGCGAGCTGACCGAATGGGTGAAGAACCGCCAGCCGATCCGCGCGGGGACCTTCCTCGTCCATGGCGAAGAAGGCGCGCTTGCCGCCTTCAGCCAGCGTCTGGCCGGCTTCCTGCCGCCCGAGCGCATCGTCGTGCCGCGCATCGACGGCGCCTTCGAACTCACCGCCGGCGGAGCCATCGACATCTCCGAAACCAGGCCGCCGCGCATCGATCCGGCCCGCCCCGGCCACAAGGACTGGCACAACGACCTGCAATCGCTGGTGCTCGACCTGCAGGAGGAACTGGCGAAGGCGGGCGACGACAAGGCGCGAGCCGTCATCATCCGGCGGTTGCGGCGTGCGCTCGGCGAGTAGGAGATAGCTCCGTCCGACGCCTCAGTTGCTCGGTATCGGCCGGGTCAGGACGAAGGCGGCACAGGCGACAAGGATGGCGCCGACCAGGAGCTTCAGCCAGATCTGCGGCGGACCGGCGAACCAGACGACGAGAAAGCTCGCCGTCATCAGCGAGACCGAGGCGATCTTGGCATTGCGCGAGATCGCGCCCTGCCGGCGCCAGTCGATGAGCGGCTGGCCATAGCGCGGATGGTCGAGCAGCCATTGCTCGAAGCGCGGCGAGGATCGGGCGAACAGCGCGGCGGCGAGGATCATGAAGGGCGTCGTCGGCAGCACCGGCAGAAAGACGCCGACCAGTCCGATCCCGACCATCAGCCAACCGCCCGCCAGCAACAGGACGCGCATTGCTTCTCTCCATCATCCCCGGAATGCGGCCCGGGTGCCGCTTGTTTGTCCTACGCCTGATACAGGCATTCGGATCATAATGCACCGCAGCGCGGCAGAACCGCGGCAAGATGCGGCGATCCGACTTCGCCATGGCGACGGCACATCTCCACCGACTGCGACACGCATGACGCGCCTAGGTAGCATGCGTCCGATTCGCCGCAGCCGCAAGCCGCAGCGGCGGCCAATCGCCCTGCAAATATGGTGATCCGCCTTCTCACATTTCTGCAACGCGGGTCGAAAATCGCCGATTGCGGCAATTTTTCGTTTGCACAACAAGGGGCACGATTGCATGGTCCGGGTTTCTTCATCCAGACGGAATTCAAGGACCATGACTGCAGATACCATCGTGCTCGGCGCCGGCATCATCGGCGTTTCCACTGCCATTCACCTGGCGCGGCGTGGAAGGTCGGTGGTGCTGGTCGATCGCCGCACCGCCGGCGAGGAAACCTCCTTCGGCAATGCCGGCCTGATCCAGCGCGAGGGCGTCGTGCCCTACGGTTTCCCGCAGGATCTTGGTCTGATCCTGCGCTACGGCCTCAACAACCGCATCGACGCCCACTACCATATCCAGGCGATGCTGAAGCTGGTGCCGTTCCTGTCGCGCTACTGGTGGAATTCGAACAAGTCGCGTCACGAGGCGATCGCGCGTGCCTATGCGCCGCTGATCGAGAACTCGATCAACGAACACCGGGACCTGATCGAAGCGGCCGGCGCGGGACACCTCATCCGCAAGGACGGCTGGGTCGAGGCCTTCCGCAGCAATGCGGCGCGCGACACCGAATTCGCCGAGGCCGACCGTCTCGTGCGCGAATACGGCATCAGCTATACCCGTCTCGACAAGGCGGACCTCGCCAAGGCCGAGCCGCATCTCAGCCGCGATTTCGTCGGCGGCCTGAAGTGGAACGACCCCTGGTCGGTGCTCGACCCGCACGGGCTGACCGCGGCCTACCTCAAATATTTCGAAAGCCTCGGCGGCCGCTTCGTCACCGGCGATGCGACGACGCTGACCCCGCGCGCCAGCGGTGCGGGCTGGCAGGTGAAGACCGACGAAGGACTGGTCGAGGGCAAGGACGTGGTCGTCGCGCTCGGCCCGTGGTCGGAGGAAGTGACCCGCAAGCTCGGCTACAAGTTCCTGCTCGGCGTCAAGCGCGGCTATCACATGCACTACGCCCCCGCCGGCAAAGCCAAGCTCAACAACTGGCTGATGGACAAGGAGCGCGGCTATTTCCTCGCGCCGATGAACAAGGGCATCCGGCTCACCACCGGCGCCGAATTCGCCTATCGCGACGCGCCGAAATCGCCGGTCCAGCTCGATCGTGCCGAACGCGTCGCCCGCACCATCTTCCCGCTCGCCGAGCGGCTCGACGCCGAGCCGTGGATGGGGGCGCGCCCCTGCACGCCCGACATGATGCCGATCCTCGGCAAGGCGCCGCGCCACCAGGGCGTCTGGCTCGCCTTCGGCCATGCGCATCACGGCCTCACCCTGGGTCCGGTCACCGGGCGCCTGCTCGCCGAGGCGATGACGGGTGAAAAACCCTTCCTCGACATCTCGGCCTACCGCCCAGAGCGCTTCAACCCCTGAGGCTAGCCTGGGGCCGACACGAAGACGAAACCCATGCCCCCGGTCTGGAAAAGACCGGGGGCAGCTGCTTTTTGAGGCCGCTTATCCCTGCTCCGAGCCGCTCGTCCGGACCGCGCGAAACCACCTCCCGCCCGCGTCGAAAGCGCCCATGCGACTTTGTCTGCTGCGACAGGCTGGAAATGCCGGAAATTCGGTGCTAAGGTCTTTTTCGGTCGATCGACCAATTTCGCCGCCTCTGCAGGCGGCAGACCGGACAAAAAACGATGCACCCGATGCGTCACCGGTCGAGGGGTTCGCAGGCACTGGCAAGGTTATGGTACGCTTTCTGATCTACAACGCGAAGTCGGCCCACCGTTAGCGGTGCACCTTTGCGCGCGCGTGTTTGCACGCCCCCAAGATCAAATCGACCTGTTCCTTTCTTACGGTGCCTCATGGACATTGATAGTTACGCACGAAACTTTTTTGCCGAAAATCCCGACATCGAAGTGCTGGAAGCCTTCGTCATCGACGTCAACGGCGTTCCCCGCGGCAAGTGGATCCCGCGCGAACGGGCGCTGGACGTTCTGACCAAGGGCATGGCGATCCCGCGCTCGGTCTATGCGCTCGACGTCTGGGGTCGCGACGTCAACGCCGCCGGTCTGGCCGAAGGCACCGGCGATCCGGACGGCCTCTGCTTTCCCGTGTCCGGCACGCTGTCGCGCGTCACCTGGCTGTCGCGGCCGACCGCGCAGGTGCTGCTCGAGATGCGCAATCCGGACGGGGCAGGCTTCTACGCCGATCCGCGCCAGGTGCTCGCCGCCGTGCTGGAGCGCTACAAGAAGCCTGCTCACCCGTGGTCGCGACCGAACTGAATTCTACCTGATCGACCCGGTCCGCTCCGGCGCTCGACCCGGTCCGCCCGCCGAACACCCGCGACGGACGCTGGCACACGGCCAGACCCAGGTCCTGTCGATCTCCGAACTGCAGGATTTCGAGGACGTGTTCTACGGCATTTCGACCGCCGCCGGCGCCCAGAACGTGCCGGCCGACACGACGCTGCGCGAGAACGGCCCCGGACAGTACGAGATCAACCTGAACCATGTGCCGGATGCGCTCGCCGCCGCCGACTATGCCGTTCTGCTGAAGCGCATCGTCAAGGGCGTGGCCCGCTGCAACGATCTCGACGCCACCTTCATGGCCAAGCCCTACGGCATGCAGGCCGGCAGCGGCATGCATGTGCATTTCTCCGTGCTCGACGAGGACGGCAAGAATATTTACGTGGGCGAAGACGCGCCTTCGGACCGCCTCATGCACTCGGTCGGCGGGCTGCTCGAAGCCATGGGCGAGAGCATGGCGATCTTCGCCCCGCACCAGAACTCCTATCGCCGGCTGACCCCTTCGGAACATGCGCCGACCTATGCATCCTGGGGTTTCGACAACCGCTCGGCGGCCGTGCGCGTCATCACCGCCTCCAAGCCCGCGACGCGCATCGAGCACCGCGTCGCCGGCGCCGACACCAATCCCTATCTGGTCATCGCCATGATCCTGTCGGCGGCGCTCGCCGGCATGAAGGAAAAGACCCCGCCCGGCGGGGCGATCTCCGGCGACGAGCACGCCATCAGCCACGAGCCGCTGCCGACCAACTGGGACTACGCGATCCAGCGTTTCGCCAAGTCGAGCTTCGCCTATGCGGCGCTCGGGCCGCAATATCGCGGGCTCTATGCGGCCTGCAAACATCAGGAACTGGCGGAATTCGCGCTGCGCGTGACCGATGTCGAATACGACGCCTACATCAGGACGGTGTGACATGAGCGACAAGAACAGGACTTCCGAGACCAATCCCGGCCATGCCCCTTCCTGGTATGCCCATTCGGCCAATGACAAGACGGTGCGCCCGAGCCTCGAAGGCGAGCACACGGCCGATGTCTGCATCGTCGGTGCGGGCTTCACCGGCATTTCCGCCGCACTGCAGCTGGCGGAAAACGGCTACAAGGTGATCGTCGTCGAAGGCGAGCGCGTCGGCTTCGGCGCCTCGGGCCGCAATGGCGGGCAGATCGTCAACGGCTACAGCCGCGACCTCGAAACCATCGCCCGGCGCTACGGACCGGAGAGGGCAAAGCGCCTCGGCGAAATGTCGCTCGAGGGCGGCCGGATCATCCGCGAACGCGCCGCCAGGTACAACATCGCCTGCGACCTGGTCGACGGCGGCTTCTTCGCCGCCTTCACCGACAAGCAGGTGCGCGAGATGGCGCATGTGAAAGCCCATTGGGAGACGCACGGCCATACCGGCCTCGAAATGGTCTCCAAAGCCGAGGTCGGCAAATATGTGAAGTCCGACCGTTATGTCGGCGGCATGATCGACAAGCTCGGCGGCCATATCCATCCGCTCAACCTGGTGCTCGGCGAGGCGGCGGCGGTCGAGAGCCTCGGCGGCAAGATCTTCGAACAGTCGCGCGTCACCGGCGTCGACATGGGCGCCAATCCGGTGGTGCGCACCGCCAGGGGCAGGGTCACGGCGAAATACGTGCTGGTCTGCGGCAATGCCTATCTCGGCAACCTCTTGCCGAAGATCACCGACAAGATGATGCCGGTCTCCTCGCAGGTCATGGCGACCGAACCGCTCGATGCCAAGCTGATCGAGGAGCTGCTGCCGGCCAATTACTGCGTCGAGGATGCCAATTACGTGCTCGACTACTACCGCCGCACAGCCGACAACCGGCTGCTCTACGGCGGCGGCATCGGCTATGGCGGCCAGGACCCGGCCAACCTCACCGGCGTCATCCGGCCCAACATGCTCAAAACCTTCCCGCAGCTTGCGAATACGAAGATCGAGTTCGCCTGGAGCGGCAATTTTGCGCTCACCCTCACCCGCATTCCGCACATGGGCAAGCTCGCCGACAACGTCTATTTCTCGCATGGCGACAGCGGCCATGGCGTGACCACGACGCACCTGCTCGGCAAGATCCTCGGTGAGGCGGTCGCAGGCCATTCCGGCCGCTACGACGTCTGGTCGTCGCTGACCGCCCTGCCCTTCCCCGGCGGCAAGACCTTCCGCGTGCCGCTCACCGTGCTCGGCGCCTGGTGGTACGGCATGCGCGACAAGCTCGGCGTCTAAGGAGAACCCCATGCGTACAGTCACAGTCGCTGCAACCCAGATGGCCTGCACCTGGGATATCCCCGGCAATATCGCCCGCGCCGAAAACCTGATCCGCAAGGCGGCCGCTAAGGGCGCCCAGATCGTGCTGATCCAGGAGCTGTTCGAGGCCCCCTATTTCTGCCAGGACCAGATCGGCGAATTCTTCGACATGGCCAAGCCCTTCGCGAACAATCCGCTGATCGCGCATTTTTCCGGGCTCGCCGCCGAGCTGAACGTCGTTCTGCCGGTGAGCTTCTTCGAGAAGGCCGGCCAGACCTACTTCAACAGCGTGGCGATCGTCGATGCGGACGGCACGGTGCTGGGCCTCTACCGCAAGAGCCACATCCCCGACGGCCCCGGCTATACCGAGAAATACTATTTCTCGCCCGGCGATACCGGTTTTCGGGTCTGGCAGACGAAGCACGCCCGCATCGGCGTCGGCATCTGCTGGGACCAGTGGTTCCCGGAAGCCGCCCGCGCCATGGCGCTCCAGGGCGCCGAGCTGCTGTTCTATCCGACCGCGATCGGCTCGGAACCGCAGGACCCGACCATCGACAGCGCCGCCCACTGGCAGCGCGTCATGCAGGGCCATGCGGCGGCGAACATCATGCCGGTGATCGCGTCGAACCGCATCGGCACGGAGCCGGGCCGCAAGGGCACGGAACTCACCTTCTACGGCTCCTCCTTCATCGCCGACCAGACCGGCGAAAAAGTCGCCGAGGCGGACCGGGCGAGCGAAGCCGTCCTCACCGCCACCTTCGACCTCGACGGCATTGCCCGCCAGCGCAGCAACTGGGGCCTCTTCCGCGACCGCCGGCCGGAGCTCTATACGCCGCTCTTGACGATGGACGGGCGGGTCTAGGGCGAGCTTCAAGCTGAGCCCCACCTTGGGATAGCCCCCTCACCAAGAAAATCTGCGACTTGAGCCCTTCGGGCCAAGATCGCGATTTTCATTCCTCTCCCACAAGGGGAGAGGAGACCTGCCGCCTTGCACGACACTCTGCCTCTCCCCTTGTGGGAGAGGTTACAAAATCACGATCTTAGCGCAGCTAAGTCGTAGATTTTGTTGGTGAGGGGGAAAGCAGCGGAAGCCCAGGCTTCCGTGTCCTGCAGCCCGCCAGCACATTGTCGACGAGGCTTTTCGCGCTTTTGCGCATTGCCCCTCATCCGCCTGCCGGCACCTTCTCCCCGTAAACGGGGAGAAGGAACAAGGGGCACCGCGGCGGCCATCCCCTCTCCCCGCTTGCGGGGAGAGGGTCAGGGTGAGGGGCAGCCCCTCCCTACCCCAGCCCCTTCATCGCATCCGCGACAATCCCCTCGACGCTCTGATCGATATCGACCGTCACCACACCCGGCTCGCCGGTCGGAACCTCGAGCGTTGCGAGCTGGCTGTCGAGCAGGGAGAGCGGCATGAAATGGCCGGTGCGGGCGCCCATGCGTTCGGTGAGCAGGTCGCGGGAGCCGTGCAGATAGACGAAGGCCAGTGCGCCGCCGGTCGCGGCACGCAGGCGGTCACGGTAGATCCTCTTCAGCGCCGAACAGGAGACGACGATGCCCTCGCCGCGCGTGAGCGAGCCGGCCATTTCCGCGCCGATGATGTCGAGCCATGGCCAGCGGTCGTCATCGGAAAGCGGCGTGCCCTTGGCCATCTTCTCGACATTGGCCGCCGGATGCAGCGCGTCGCCCTCGATGAAGGCGAGGCCCAGCCGTTCGGCGAGCAGCGCGCCGACCGAGGACTTGCCGCAGCCGCTCACCCCCATGACGATGATCGCCGCCGGGCGGCTGGTCGAAATTCCCTGCAAGTGCGCGTGCTCCCCGATACGGCGCCATGCCGTCTGGTCGCGACCTTACCGGGCGGTGCCGTGATTTCAACCCGCGACAGCCGGCCATCCACGACGCGTACGGGGAAGGTTCGAATGCAGCCCACAGGCTTGGGCTCGGGCTCGGGTTTGGCCGTGGGAACCATGCCTCAGCCGGCCCGGATCTCCGCCGCGATCTTTTCCGCCATGGCGATCACCGGCGCATTGGTATTGCCGCCGATCAGGGTGGGCATGACCGAGGCGTCGACGACGCGCAGGCCCTCGACCCCGCGCACCTTGAGACGGGGGATCGACCACGGAGGCCTGTCGCCGCCCATGCGGCAGGTGCCGGCCGGATGATAGATGGTTTCGGCCCGCTCCCGGATGGCGGCCTCCAGCTCGGCATCGGAGCTTCCGGTCGGGTAGAGTTCGCGGCCGCGATAACGCGCCAGCGGACCGGCCTCCATGATGTCGCGCATCAGCCGCGTGCCGGCGACCATGCCGTCGAGGTCGCGCCGGTCGGAAAGATAGGCGGGATCGATCAGCGGCGCCGCCGTCGGATCGGCGCTCTTCAACCCGACGCGGCCGCGCGAATGGGGCCTGAGCAGGCAGACATGGCAGGAATAGCCGTAGCCCATGTGCATGCGCCGCGCGTGGTCGTCGACCATGGCGACGACGAAATGCAGCTGGATGTCGGGACGATCGAGCGCCGGATCGGTCTTGAGGAAGGCGCCGGATTCGGCAAAGGTCGAGCGCAGCAGGCCGGTCCCTTCGCGCTTCCATTCGCCCGCCGCCTTGCCCATGGCCTTGAGGCCGGTGAAGCCGATGCCCAGCAGGTCGGTGTCGGCGGAACGGTAGACGCTGGTGTAGTCGAGATGATCCTGCAGATTGGCGCCGACCTCCGGACGGTCGGCGACGACGGAAATGCCGTGGCGCCGCAGTTCGTCGGCCGGGCCGATGCCCGACAGCATGAGCAGCTGCGGCGATTGCAGCGCGCCGCTCGAGACCAGCACTTCGCGGGCGGCCAGCGCGGTCTCCTCGCGCCGCCCGATGCGATAGGCGACGCCGGTGGCGCGGCCCTTGGTCGTGAGGATGCGGCTCGCCCGGGCGCCGGTGATGACGGTGAGGTTCGGCCGGTCGAGGTGATCGTGCAGATAGGCGGCCGCGGCCGAGCAACGCTCGCCCTTTTTCGGCCCCTTCCAGAACTGCGTCGCCTGGTAGAGGCCGAGCCCCTCCTGGTCCTCGCTGTTGAAGTCGTCATTGGCGCGAAAGCCGCGCGATACGCCCGCTTCGAGGAAGGCCTTGTTGATCGGCCGGACCCAGTCGGCGTTGGAGACCTGCAGGGGACCGCCCGCGCCATGCAGTACGGACGCGCCGCGCTCATTGTCCTCGGATTTCAGGAAATGGGGTAGCATGTCGGCGAAGGACCAGCCCGTGCAGCCCCGAGCCGCCCAGTCGTCGTAATCCGAGGCATGGCCGCGCACGTAGAGCATGGCGTTGATCAGGCTCGAGCCACCGAGTCCGCGGCCGCGCGGCTGATAGGCACGCCGGCCGTTGAGTTCGGCCTGCGGCTCGGTTTCGAAGCACCAGTTGGCCGAGCGCAGCCGCCCGGGTACGATGGCCGCCGCGCCCGACGGCACCCGCAGCAGCAGGTCGCGGCCGTTACCGCCCGCCTCGATCAGGCAGACCTTGAGGGCCGGATCCTCGCTCAGCCGCGCCGCCAGCACGGAACCTGCCGAACCACCGCCGGCGATCACATAGTCGAACATGTCAGGCACCCCTCCCAAAGCCACCAGCGGGGCGTTCCTCAACGCCCTTCCGCCTTCGGACAGACAGCTTTCGTCTTCCGTTTACGTAAACGTATTTCGGTCCTTGCCGCATCTCAAGAGGTGGATCGTGATCGGCCGACCTTTTTCTGCGAGACGCCACGAAGGGCACAACGAAAAACCCCGCCGCTTGGCAAAGCGACGGGGTTCGATGGGAAGCGGGCAATCGTCAGGCGGCCGGGACGGAGACCGGCGGCACCGGAATGACGTTCTGCCGTCCGAATTCATTGATCCCGAGCAGGAAGTTGATCTGCGGGCGCGCCTTGACCAGATCGTCGATCGTGTATTCGCTCAGCACGTTGAAGAAGGCGTTGAGCGCCTTGCGCAAGGCCGAGTTCAAGCCGCAGCTGTCGATCAGCGGGCAGTCGACGTCGCCGTCGTCCTCGAAGCATTCGGCCATGGCGAAGCTGTCCTCGGTGACCTTGACCACATCGAACAGGGTGATCTTGTCGGCCGGGCGCCCGAGGCGCATGCCGCCATTGCGGCCCCGCACGGTTTCCACCAGTCCGGCCTTGTTGAGAGGCTGGAGAATCTTGAACAGGAAGAGTTCGGAGACACCGTAAGCCTTGGCGATTTCCGGGATACGACTCAGGTGATCCTTGTTGGCCGCACAGTACATCAGCATGCGAACCGCGTAATTCGTCTGTTTTGTCAACCGCATGCGTGGCTCCCTAGACTCGTCTTTCGGTTCCTATAGCGGATTCCGTAGTTTTGAACAATTCCAAAATACTCAAGTTCACGCTTCACGTGTCCGTGAGTCCCGAATGTCGCATTGACAGCTCGGAAAATCCTGAATATCAGGCTCAACAAATGTAGTCACTCGCGCAAGGAGATACCATGCCTTCAGTCAAATTTATCCGCAGTGCGCTTCTCGGCTCTGTCGCATTCGCCGCAACGGCCGGCATGGCGATGGCTGACGGCGAGGTCAACATCTATTCCTACCGCCAGCCGGAGCTGATCCAGCCGCTGGTCGACGCATTCACCAAGGAGACCGGAATCGAGGCCAACGTGCTGTTCCTCGACAAGGGCCTGGTCGAACGCATCGCCGCCGAAGGCGCGAACTCCCCGGCGGACGTCATCCTCACCGTCGACATCGGCCGCCTCGTCGAGGCCAAGGACGGCGGCGTCACCCAGCCGCTGTCGAACGAGGTCATCAACAAGGACATTCCGGCGCAGTATCGCGATGCGGCCGGCGAATGGTTCGGTCTGACGACCCGCGGACGCGTCGTCTACGCCTCCAAGGAGCGCGTATCGGAAACGGCCATCACCTATGAGGAACTGGCCGACCCGAAGTGGAAGGGCCGGATCTGCATGCGCGACGGCCAGCATTCCTACAATATCGGCCTGTTCGCCTCGATGGTCGCCCATCACGGCGCCGAATACACCGAGAAGTGGCTGACGGGGCTGAAGCAGAACCTGGCGCGCAAGCCCGACGGCAACGACCGCAGCCAGGCCAAGGCGATCATGTCCGGAGAATGCGACATCGCCCTCGGCAACACCTATTACGTCGGCCTGATGGTGACCAACGAGAAGGACCCGGAAGAGAAGGAATGGGCCGCCGCCACCAAGATCCTCTTCCCCAATGCCGCCGACCGCGGCACGCATGTGAACATTTCCGGCATGGCGCTCGCCAAATATGCGCCGAACAAGGACAATGCCGTCAAGCTGATGGAATTCCTCGCCTCGCGCAAGGCGCAGGAGATCTATGCCGAGCAGGTGTTCGAGTATCCGGTACTGCCGGGCGCGAAGGTGTCGGACGTGGTCGCCTCGTTCGGCGAGATCAAGCCGGACACCCTGCCGCTTTCCGACATCGCCGCCAACCGCAAGACGGCCTCGGAACTGGTCGACAAGGTCGGCCTCAACGATGGCCCGACGCAATAACGGATCGCAACGGCATCCATTCGAAGGGCGGCTATGGGCCGCCCTTTTTCGTTGCGGCCTCCGCGGCCCATTGATCGATCTGCCGGCGGCGGTCCGGCGTGCCGGGATGGGTGGAGAAGATCGTCGTGTCGCTGCGGTCGCCGAGCTTTGTCTCGATGATCTCGAAGAAGCGGCCGATGGCCGCCGGGTCATGGCCGGCCTTCGCCATCAGGTCGACCGAGATCCGGTCCGCCTCGCTCTCGGCGGAACGGGAATAGGACAGCGTCAGGAGTGCTGCGCCGTCGGTCAGGATTTCCTCCCCGGCGCTGCCGATGTCGCCGGCGATCAGCATGATCAGGGCTGCGGTTCCCGCCGCCCGATAGAACTGCCGCAGCGAATGGTCCCGCTCCACATGGCCGATCTCGTGGGCCAGCACGCCGAGGATCATTTCGGTGTCGCCCGCGGCAAGCTCGACCAGTTCGTCGGTGATCACCAAGGTTCCGTCCGGCAGGGCAAAGGCGTTCGGCCCGATCAGCCCGCCTTTTCGGAAATGCAGCGCGTAGCCGTCGGCACCCCGATCCGACAGCGCGGCGATCTCCTCGAACTTCGCCTCGATCTCGCCCTGGCGCGGTTGCGGCAAATCACTCTCGGAGAAGACCGCCTGATCGAGCGAGGCGAGCGTGCCCGACGCCATCATGTCGGCCACCGCCGGTGGCGTCACCAGCACCGCCACCTCGACCAGCACCGGCAGCGCATAGCGATAGATGGCGCCGGCCAGCAGGAAGACCACAACCACCAGGCCGAGCAGCCGGGGATGGAACCGCTCCAGTTCATGGACCAGCCCGCCCCGATGCAGCCGGCGCGCGCTGAGCCAGGCATCGACCGCATCATTGTCCTCGGTCTCGAACAGCGAACCGTCGACGAAACCGATGCGCCGCGGGATCCGGCCGACCCGCGCGGAAATAGTGACGGCATCCACGTCGTTGACCGAGACGGGATCGCCGGCCACGCCGTCGAGCCGTACCGAAAGCGTCCTGCCGTGCGACAGGAGCCGCGCCGCAAGCGCGCGGCTGGAACGCGGCGGATGCCAATGGCCGACGGCGATGATTTCTCCCTCAGAAGCCAAAATCGAAACCTTCCATGTCGAGATATTCGGCGGTGACCGCCGAGCCGCTGGCCTCGATCGAGGCCATCACGTCGCCGATGTCGCCGTCGATGATCATGCCCGAATGCCCGACCATATAACGTTGCTCGCGCACGGCCGCCCAGGGGCGCATCAGGCCGAGCGTCAGCACGGTGACGAGCAGGTTGGA
>JAHRYZ010000027.1 GCA_020621905.1 Rhizobium sp. | reverse complement strand
CGATGCGTTGGACGCCGCGATCACCGCCAGGTCGTGCGCCTTCTTGCGCGCCTCGCCGGCGGGAACGACATATTGCACGAGGTTCCAGCGCTCCGCCTCGGCAGCCGATGCCACGCGCCCGGTCAGCATCATGTCGGTCATGCGCGCGACCCCCGACAGCCGCGCCACTCGCACCGACCCACCGCCGCCGACGAAGATGCCGCGCTGCCCTTCCGGAAGGGCGAAGAAGGCGGTCTCGTCGGCCACACGAATATGGGTGGAGGCGGCCAGTTCCAGGCCGCCGCCGACGACCGCGCCATGCAAGGCCGAGAACCACGGGATGGTGCCGTGCTCGATCCCTGCAAAGACGGCATGCCAGCGGCGGGAGCCCCGCACACCCTCGATCGCCGACTTCTTCACATGTTCGGCCAGATCGAGGCCGGCACAAAAATGGTCGCCATGCCCAAAGAGCACGACGGCCTTCGCCTCACGCTCGGCCCTGACGACGGCTTCGGCGATCGCCTCGACGAAGCGGTCACTGATCGCATTGCGCTTTTCCGGCCGGTTCAGACCGATATGCGCGATCTCGCCCACGGCTTCATAGGTTACGAAATGCGATGCAACATCCACGCCCATCGTCGGCAGCTCCTTGGATCATACGTGTTTTGATTTTTGTTTTCTCGTGGATTGTTTACAAGGTGATTGTTTCTTTGTAAACAAAATTCCAGCACCCGGGAGGGGCGATCAATTTCGTTACTGGCATTCTGGGAGGAGAGTCATGACGACAAGGCACATGCGCGCCATCAAGCTATGGTCACCCAGGCTCGAATGGCAGGAGCGACCCGATGGCTCCATCCTGATCTGGCGCAGCGATGCGCTCGGGCCCTATCCCGACAAGATCACGGAGCGTTTCGTCCATTGGGCCGAGACCGCACCCGAGCGGACATGGATGGCCGAGCGCGACGAGCACGGCGGCTGGCGCAAGCTTTCCTATGGGGAGGCCATGGCCCGTATCCTTGCAATCGCCCAGGCCTTTCTCGATTTCGGTCTTTCGGCCGAGCGCCCGCTGATCATCCTGTCCGACAATTCCATCGGACATGCGCTGGTGGCGCTCGCCGCGCAACATGTCGGCATCCCGTCGGCGGCGATCTCGCCGGCCTATGCGACCGCATCGAACGACTTCGACAAGCTGAAGGACATTGCCGGCCAGATCACCCCAGGCCTTGTCTTCGCCGAGGATGCGGCGCCCTTCCATGCCGCCATAGCCGCAACCTTTCCGCCAGATGTGCCGGTGATCTGCCTGCGCAACCCGCCGTCCGACCGGCCGGTTCACCTGCTGTCCGATCTCTATCGCATCGAGCCTGGCCCGGCGGTCGATGCAGCCCATGCCGCCGTCGGTCCCCACACCGTAGCGAAGTTCCTGTTTACCTCCGGCACCACCGGATCGCCGAAGGCCGTGATCCAGACCCAGCGCATGCTGTGCTCCAACCAGGAGATGATTGCCGATTGCTACGCCTTCCTGCGGGAGGACCCACCGATCGTCGTCGATTGGGCACCATGGAATCACACCGCCAGCGGCAACAAGGTCTTCAACATGGTCATCTACCATGGCGGCACCTTCTATATCGACAAGGGGCGGCCGACGCCCGCCGGGATCAGCGAGACGATCGCCAATCTGCGCGAGGTTTCTCCCACCTGGTACTTCAACGTGCCGGCCGGCTACGAGATGCTGGTTCATGCCATGCGCGACGACGCAGTGCTCAGGGATACCTTTTTCCGCGACCTGAAGATGCTGATGTATGCCGGGGCCGGCATGGCGCAGCACACCTGGGATAGCCTCATGGAACTCTCCAAACACGCGGGCGGCGAACCGGTGCACATCGGTACCGGTCTCGGTTCGACCGAAACGGCTCCTTTTTCGCTCTATTGTACCGAACCGCAGGACAAGCCCGGCAATATCGGCATCCCGGCGCAAGGGATCACCCTCAAGCTGGTTCCGCTCGAGGACAAGTTTGAACTGCGGTTGAAGGGCCCCAATGTAACCCCGGGCTATTGGCGCAGTCCCAAACTCACCGCCGCCGCCTTTGACGACGAGGGCTTCTATATGATCGGCGACGCGGTGAAGTTCGCCGTCGACCGCGATCCCAGGCACGGCTTCTTCTTCGACGGACGCACGGCGGAAAACTTCAAGCTGCAGACCGGCACCTGGGTCGCCGTCGGCAAACTGCGGGCCCAACTGGTCGACCAGTTCGGTGGACTGATCCGCGACGCCGTCATCACCGGTGCCGACCGCGAGGAGCTCGGCGCGCTGGTCGTGCCATTCTTTCCCGCCTTGCGAAAGCTGGTTGCGGACAGCGAGGACATGAGCGATGCCGAGATCCTGCAGCGTCCAGAAGTCCGGGCGGCCCTCGCCGAAAAGCTTGGCGCGCACGCGCGTTCGGCATCCGGCTCGGCCACCCGCGTCATGCGCATCCTGCCGCTCAAGGAAGCGCCCCGCTTCGAGCGCGGCGAGGTGACCGACAAGGGATCGATCAACCAGCGCGCCATGCTATCGCATCGGGCCGACCTCGTGGCCGCCCTCTATGACGGCGCCGAGGATGTCATTCGTTTCGAAGAGGAGAGGGTACGATGAGGATCGAAGGCAGCAGCGCATTGGTGACCGGCGGTGGATCGGGTCTTGGCGAGGCGACGGCGCGCATGCTCGCGGCCCGCGGCGCCATCGTTCATGTAATGGATCTCAACGAGGCTGCCGCCGCCCGCGTTGCGGCGGACATCGGCGGGATCGCGATTGCCGGCGATGTCGCGAGCGAAGCGGATGCCGAACGGGCGATAGCCCGCGCCGGACAAGCCGGCGATGGTTTGCGAATCCTCGTCAATTGTGCCGGCATCGGTCCGGCCGCCCGGGTGATCGGTCGCGAGGGCCCCATGCCGCTTGCCGATTTCGAACGGGTCATCCGCATCAACCTGATCGGCACCTTCAACATGATGCGGCTCGCAGCGGCGCATATGGCCGACCTGCCGGAGCACGACGACAAGGCGCGCGGCGTGATCGTCAATACCGCCTCCGTCGCCGCGACCGACGGACAGATCGGTCAGGTAGCCTATTCGGCCTCCAAGGGCGCGATCGTCTCCATGGCCCTGCCGGCGGCCCGCGAACTGGCCCGCTTCGGCATCAGGGTCAACACCATCGCGCCCGGCATCTTCGCCACGCCGCTGCTCAAATCCTTGCCGGCCGAGGTGCAACAGAGCCTGGCAGCCTCCATTCCCTATCCCTCGCGCCTCGGCGATCCGGCGGAATATGCCGACGCGGTCCGCTTCTGCATCGAGAACCAGTATCTCAACGCCGAAGTCATTCGCCTCGATGGGGCGATCCGAATGCAGCCGAAGTGACGCCATGTCGGTCTTCGCGCGCCAAGCGGAACGAACCGCACAACTGCTTCGGATCACGCCCGGCTGGAAGCGGCTCCAGCAACTGCACCCGGATTGCGACGACGAAACCACGCGAGCCATCCTCGATGAGGCTGCCAGCTTCGCCGAGGGCGTGCTTCATCCGCTGAACACGATCGGCGATCGCCAGGGCTGCACGGTGAGCGAGAGCCGCGTCCGGACGCCGGCCGGCTTTGCCGACGCCTATCGGCAGTACGCGCAAGCCGGCTGGCTCGGCATGGATGTGCCGGAAACTTTTGGCGGCCAGAGCCTGCCGCTCACGGTCCAAGCCGCCTGTTCATCGCTCTTCGAACGCGGCTGCGTGGCCTTGATGATGGCGGCTGGATCGAGCCGTGCGGAGTCCCACCTGCTCGCCCGGGCGGCGGACGCGGAGACCGCGGCCGAATGGGTGCCTCGACTGGTAGCCGGCGAATGGGCCGCGACCATCTGCATTTCCGAGCCTGATGCCGGCTCCGACGTCGGGCGGTTGTGCACCCGGGCTGAGTTCATCGACAGCGAGTGGCGCATCAGCGGACAGAAGATCTGGATCTCCTTCGGCGATCACGACATGACGGAACGCATCGGCCACTGCCTGTTGGCCCGCACCGGCGACGCGCCGGGCTCGCGGGGGCTCAGCCTGTTTCTCGTCCCCAACCGGATCGATGGTGAGCCGAATGGCATCTCGCTTGACCGGATCGAGGAGAAGATGGGGCTGCACGGCTCCCCCACCTGCGCCCTGCGCTTCGACGGCGCACGCGGTATCCTGATCGGCCAACAGGGCCGCGGCCTGCCCGAACTCTTTGCCATGATCGAGCTGATGCGCCTGCTGACGGCCTGCCAGGGCCTCGGCATCGCGTCGGCTTCGGCCGACATCGCCGAGGCCTATGCCGCCGAGCGTCGCCAGGGCGGTCCGCCGGAAGCGCCCCCGCTGCCGATCGTGGCCCACCCGGACGTGCGCCGGCAGCTGCAGGAAATCCGCTCGCGCACGGAGGTGCTGCGGGCCGCGGTGCTGGAACTTGCCACCGTCATGGACCTTGCCCGCCTCGAACCCGATCCGAACCTTCGTTCGGAATTGTCCGATCTTGCCGGCTGGATGCTGCCGCTCATCAAGAATTTCGGCGCCGGGGCAGGCTTCGACGTCGCCAATGCCGCCATCCAGGTGCTCGGCGGCGCCGGTTACACGCGCGACTGGCCGCTCGAGCAATACCTGCGCGATTCCCGCATCATGACCATCTACGAGGGCACGACCGGCATGCAGGCGCTGGATTTCCTCACCCGCCGCCTCTGGCGGGAGGACGGTCGCGGCCTTCGTGTCTTCCAGAAGCGCGCACGCCGAGAGATCGAGGGCTTGGCGATCCAGCACCCGGCCAAGGCGGCGGATTCTCTGCGTATACTCGACGACTTCAATGGGTATAGTGCGCGCATGATGGCCCTGCAGGCAGACCCGGACGCAGCGCTCTATCAGGCGAACGACTATATGAGCGCCGCCTGGGCTGCAGTCTCGGCCTGGATGGCTTTGAGACTGAAGCAGACGGCGGCCTGAGAACCCACCCGAACCTGAGGCCGATGCCTCTCGGGTTAGCACTCCACAACAAGGCCACCGCGCCGTTTCAGGGGCTCGAGAACTTGCTCCGCGCCTGTCATCCCAACGATTGGGAGGCAAGCGCGAACGGCGCGGCGCTGTCTTGGCCGACGGAGCCGTAGTCGACGCCTTCGCCGAGCGTCTTGGTCGTCACTGTGTCTAAGTCCGGCAGGCCGCATTGCTGTATGATGCTCGCGAAGGGACCGGACTCAAAATGGGTGTCGATGCGCAGGAAACGACCGGCATGGGTGTCCACATGCGGTCTTGCGACCATGATCGCGTCCTCCTCCGACAATGCAGCGATCGGCCCCAGGACATGGCCGCGCCCGAAGGCGCGGCTCATCGAGTAGGCCCGCAACTGCTCGCCATGAAATAGACCGTAACAGAGCGAATTTTCGAACAGGCTGGCGATATGGACGGGGCGAGGAACGGCGAAGCCCGGCGCATCGAATGCGATCACCGCCTCAAGATCGCTCGTCCGGAGCGGTCTCACCTCGTATCCGGTCGGCAGTTCGCCCGACCCGCCCGGTTTGCGGGCCTTTCCCTGGCACTGAAAGACGGTCCGCCGCTCCACGAAATCCAGAGAGCGATACAGCCGTCGTGCCGCGCGCGTCGCATTCAGCCGGAAACTCACGCCGGGGCACTCGACCAAGACGCGCTGCATCAGCCATTTCGCCGTCCCGTTCGTCTGCAGCCGCGGCGATGTGATCAACATGCCGAGGGTCGCGAAATTTTCGCCGTGCGGAAACCACATCGCCGACCCCATGACGCGGCCGATTTCGTCCAGAGCGACGAAACCGTGGCCGAGTTGTCGCAGATACTGCCAGTCTTCTGCCCGGTGCGGCCAGCGGACCGAGATGGACAGCGCATGCAACTGCTCCAGATCGACATCGGCCACGTCGGCGAAACGCATCTGGAACGCGTCGACATGCAACGTCTCCGGCACTTTCAAATCCATCGTCCGCCTCTTCACTGCCACATGACCTGCCCGGGCTCGCACAGCGACCTCTCTCGCGAGCATCCTAGCCGAGGTTTGCAGAACTTTCCGCTTCAACCGCCAGTTCCGGCACAAGAATTGACCGTATGGCGGGCGCTTTCGGCAGCCATTCATGCCGTTCGCACTTAGTCTTTCAAGTCGAACCATGATCAAGCACCCAAGCCGGTGCCAAAATCCGCACGAGGACAGCGCCATGAATGCCACCGACATCCTGAAAGCGCTGGTGAGCTTCCCGTCGGTCGTCGGCACGCCCAATGGCGCCATCGTCGAATGGATCACATCCTATCTCGAAGGCTTCGGCATCACCGCGCGGATTCTTCCCGGACCGGAAGGCGACAGGGCCAATCTCTTCGCCTCCATCGGCCCTTCGGACAAAGCCGGCTATATCCTGTCCGGCCACATGGACGTCGTCCCCGCGCAGGAGACAACCTGGACGGGCGACCCCTTTGCCCTGCGCAGCGACGGAGAACGGCTCCATGGCCGTGGAACCACGGATATGAAAGGGTTTCTTGCCGCAGTGCTGGCATCCGTCCCAGCACTTGCCGCCGCGCCGCTTGCCCGGCCCATCCATCTCGCCTTCTCCTATGACGAAGAGGCCGGTTGCCGCGGCGTGCCCCATCTCCTTGCCCGGCTACCCGAACTCTGCGCGCCGCCTGCAGGCGCGGTGATCGGCGAGCCGAGCGGCATGCGGCCCATCCTCGCGCACAAGGGCAAGGCGGCAGCCCGCGTCACGCTCAAAGGCCGCTCCGGTCACTCCTCCCGGCCGGATCTGGGTCTCAATGCGGTGCATGCCATGGCAAGCGTGCTCCAGGCGGCCGTATCGAAGGCACACGATCTCGCCAACGGGCCGTTCGACCGAACCTTCGAGCCGCCCTATTCCTCGTTGCAGGTTGGCGTGATCCAGGGCGGCCAGGCCCTCAACATCATTCCCGACCGCTGCAGTCTGGACATCGAGGCACGGGCCATCGCGGGCGTCGATCCCGCCGCGTTGCTGGCGCCGATCCGCTCCGCCGCCGAGGTTTTGCGGGCCTCCGGGATCGGCGTCGAATGGGAAGAACTGAGCGCCTATCCCGCCCTCTCCTTGGCGCGGCAGACCGCCCTTGCCGACCTTTTGACGGAACTCACCGGCCAGGAGCCCTTGGCCGCCGTCAGCTACGGCACGGAGGCCGGGCTCTTCCAGGCCGCCGGAATCGACGCCATCATCTGCGGCCCGGGCGACATCGGCCGCGCCCACAAGCCCGACGAATACATCCTGGCAAGCGAACTCTCCGCTTGCCAGTCAATGATCGAGGCGCTCGGCATGCGCTGTCGCGCCTGAATTCGACACAGATCGCGAGACGACCCCTGACCATGACCTTTCTCTTTCATTCCGATGCCCGCCGCGGCCATCTTCCAGGGGCGTTTGCGCACGATCTGCCGGATCTGGCTTTTCCATGGACCCGCAGCGGTCGATCCGCAGTCGTGCGCACCTGATCACCTGACCGTTCCGCAAGACCTACCACCGCAATCTCGAGTGCTGTTTCCATCGGCGCCGGCGTCGACCAGTTCCGCATTGCCGACGTGCCGGGCCATGTGAAGGTCGTTCGCATGGTCGAAGAAGGCATCGTGCGCGCGATGGGAATATGCGACGCTTGCCGTGCTCGCTCCACCGCGACCTGCCCGCCTATCTCGGCCAGCAGCGGAACCAGATCTGGCAGGCACGTCCTCCGGTACAGGCACCCGAGCGCCGCGTCAGCGTGCTCGGCCTCGGCATGCTCGGCCAGGCCGTGTTCGAGCGGCTGAAGCCCTTCGGTTTCCAGCTTTCAGGCTGGAGCCGCACACAGCGCCAGATCGAGGGCGTGACATGCCACGCCGGAGACGCGGGCCTGAAGGATATGCTGTCGGCAACCGACATTCTGGTCTGCCTGCTGCCGCTGACCGACCAAACGCGCGGCGTCCTCGATGCGGATCTCTTCGCCCACCTGCCCGAAGGGGCCGGGATTGTTCATACCGGACGAGGACCACAGCTCAATCACGAAGACCTCCTTGCAGCCCTCGATAGCGGACGGCTCTGCGGTGCCGTGATCGACGTGACGGATCCCGAACCGCTTCCGCCCGGCCATGCCTTCTGGAGCCATCCCCGCATCCTGCTGACCCCCCATGTGGCCAGTGTCACCCAGCCGCATACCGCTGCCCGCGCCGTCATCGACAACATCAAGCGCCTGCGCGCCGGCCTCGATCCGGTCGGCCTTGTCGATCGCAGCCGCGGATACTGACTTGTCCAACCCGAAAGGAAAACCATGTCGCTTTTGAAAACCATTGACCCCAACCCTTCCTTTGCTCCCCGCGAGGCCGTCCCGACGCCGGAACGGCTGATCTCCGGAACCCCCAGCTTCAAGACCTGGGCGCAGGACGCCGCCCGCAACGAGACCATCCATACCGGCGTGTGGGAAGCCACGCCGGGGCTGACCCGTTCGATCAAGGGTGAGACCTTCGAGTTCTGCCATATCCTCTCCGGCCTGGTGGAAATCACGCCGGAAGGCGGCGAGCCGGTCATCTACAAGGCCGGCGACAGTTTCGTCATGAAGCCCGGTTTCGTCGGAACCTGGAGGACGATCGAGACGGTCCGCAAGATCTACGTAACGGCTTGAAAACGCGGGCAGCGGCCGTCATCTACGCCCGCCGCTGCCATGACGGGGCACCGAAGAATAAGCTGCGCGACGGCAGAAAAACAGGGTTTTCGACCGTTGCCGCCGCCGCGATCGGATCAAGCCACTCCCGCCGATCCGCTAGCCTCGCACGATAGCGATCCGAGGTAATCCGCATGACCCTGAGCTTCCATCCAGACAGCCTCTCCCTTCCCGTCGGCCATTTCATCGGCGATCGCCTCATCCCGGCGGATGGTGTCATCTCGATGCAACGGCCCTCCGATGGCAAGGCCTATGCCGGTTGCCCGCTGGCCGACGCCGACATGGTCGACCGTGCGGTCGAGACCGCAAAAGCTGCACTGAAGACCAGCAACTGGGGCGGCATTCGGCCGCGCGAGCGGCTGAACGTGATGCACCGCTGGGCGGATATGATCCAGCAGGAGGCCGCGACGCTCGCCCGGCTCGAGGCACTTTCCTCGACGCGGCCGGTCGGCCATCTCGTCGAAGGCGACATTGCCATTTCCGCCGAGCAGATCCGCTTCTTCGCCGAGTTCGCCGACAAGGAGGGCAGCGACCTCGTGCCGACCGATGACGGCAATCTCGGCATGATCCTGACCGAACCCTACGGCGTGGTCGGCGCCATCACGCCGTGGAACTTCCCCATCTCCATGGCCGCGTGGAAGCTCGGCCCGGCGCTCGCCGCCGGCAATGCCGTGGTGCTGAAACCCTCCGAGATGACGCCGTTTTCCGCCATCTATCTCGCCGAACTCGCGGTGCGCGCCGGTTTGCCGGCCGGACTGATCAATGTCGTGCTCGGCGACGGCCAGGTGACCGGCAATGCCATCACCGGCCATCCCGATATCGCCAAGGTCAGTTTCACCGGCTCGACGCGCGCAGGCTCTGCGATCATGGAAAACGTCGCCCGCACCGGGATCAAACCGATGACGCTGGAACTCGGCGGCAAGAGCCCTCAGCTGGTTTTCGCCGATGCCGATCTCGACAAGGCGGCGGCAGCGATCGCCACCAGCATCATCAGCAATGCCGGCCAGGCCTGCGTCGCCGGATCACGCCTGATCGTTGAGGAAAGCGCAGCGGCGCCGCTTGTGGATGCGATCCTGAGGCACATGAATGCGGTTCATCCCATGCCGACCTGGGATGCGGCAGCGCAGTATTCGCCGATCATTTCGGACAAGCAGCGTGAGCGCATCCATTCGATCGTCTCGGCCGCGGTGACTGCCGGTGGCGAGTGCCTGACGGGCGGCGCGCCGATGGATGGCCCAGGCTACTTCTATGCGCCGACGCTGATTGCCGGGGTCGACGCAAAATCCCCGGCCGTCACGCAAGAGATCTTCGGCCCCGTGCTGACACTCCAGACTTTCCGCGAGGAAGAGGAGGCGCTGGCGCTGGCCGAACACCCCACCTACGGACTTTGCGCCGGGCTTTTCACCCGCGACCTTTCCCGGGCGATCCGGATCACCCGTCGCCTTCAGGCCGGAACCATCTGGGTCAACCGTTACGGCCGCTCGCGCGATCATATCCTGCCGACCGGCGGCTACAAGCAATCCGGCATCGGCAAGGATCTGGGCCGCGAAGCCTTCCACGCCAACCGCAAGAGCAAGAGCGTCTTGATCAGCCTTTGAGGATGTCCATCATGAAAACCCACAGGATTGCCCTCATTCCCGGCGACGGCATCGGACGCGATGTCACGGCCGCTGCCTGGTCAGTCCTGAAGAAGGCGGCCGGTGCGGCCGGTTCTGTGCTCGAAGCGACCGAATTCCCCTGGTCCTGCGCCTTCTACAGGCAAACCGGCGCGATGATGCCGCAGGACGGTATCGAGACGCTGCGCAGTTTCGACGCCATCCTGCTCGGTGCTGTCGGCTGGCCGCAGCAAGTGCCGGATTCGGTTTCGCTGCATGGCCTCCTGCTGCCGATCCGCAAGAGCTTCGTGCAATATGCCAATATCCGCCCCCATCGCCTGCTGCCGGGGGTTCAAGGTCCGCTCAAGGCGGACGCCTTCGACATCCTCTGCATCCGAGAAAACACCGAGGGCGAATATTCCGGCGCCGGCGGCCGCATCCATCAGGGCACAGCCAATGAAGTAGCGGTTGAAACCTCGATCTTCACCCGCACCGGCGTCGAGCGCATCCTGCGTTTTGCCTTCGAACAGGCGCGCGCGCGCCGCGGAAAGCTCGCCTCCGTCACCAAGTCGAACGCCCAGAAGTACTCGATGGTCTTCTGGGACGAGGTGACCCGGCAGCTCGCGGCAGGGTATCCGGATGTCGAGGTCACCAGCTACCACATCGACGCCATGGCCGCGCGCATGGTCATGGCGCCGGAGACTCTCGATGTCGTCGTCGCCTCCAACCTCTTCGGCGACATCCTCACCGATCTTGGCGCGGCGATCCAAGGAGGGCTCGGCTTTGCCGCGTCCGCCAACATCAATCCGGACAGAAGCGCCCCCTCGATGTTCGAGCCGGTGCATGGTTCTGCGCCCGATATCGCCCATCTCGGCATCGCCAATCCGATTGCCACCATCTGGTCTGGAGCGATGATGCTCGACCATCTGGGTGAAACCGACGCCGCCGCTGCGATCATGGCGGCACTCGAACGCACCACCGCAAGCGGCATGGGCGCCATTCCGGGCAAGGACCGGACAGAGGCGATCACCGCCGCCGTTCTTGCCGCCTTGTGATTTCTTCAGGACAGGACAGAAAAATGCACACTTTGAAAGAACCCGGCCTCTTCCGGCAAGACGCATTGATCGGTGGCCAGTGGACGCCGGCGGCATCAGGCAACAATATCGACGTGATCGATCCAGCCACCCAATCCGTGGTCGGCACCGTGCCGGACATGGGCACCGCCGAGACCCGTGCGGCCATCGAGGCGGCCTCCGCCGCCTATGGCCCCTGGAAGAAGAAGACCCATGCCGAACGGGCCGCCCTGCTCGAAGCCTGGCATGCGCTGATGCTCCAGCACATCGAGAATCTTGCGCTCATCCTGACGACGGAACAGGGCAAGCCGCTCGACGAGGCACGCGGCGAGATCCGCTATGGCGCCTCCTTCGTCAAATGGTTCGCCGAGGAAGCCCGGCGCATCGAGGGCCACACCATCCCCTCGCCCACGCCGGACCGACGGATCGTCGTCCTGAAGGAGCCGGTCGGCGTCTGCGGCATCATCACGCCCTGGAACTTCCCCAATGCGATGATCACCCGCAAGGTGGCGCCGCCCTGCCGCCGGCTGCACCGTGGTCATCAAGCCTTCCGAATTCACGCCCTATTCGGCGCTTGCAATCGGCTGGCTTGCGGAGAAGGCCGGCATTCCGGCCGGCGTGATCAACATCGTCACCGGCATGCCCGCCGAGATCGGCAACGAGATCATGGCAAACGAGACGGTGCGGAAAATCTCCTTCACCGGTTCGACGCGGGTCGGTTCGCTGCTGATGCGCGGTGCGGCAGACAGCGTCAAGCGGCTTTCCCTTGAACTCGGCGGCAACGCGCCGTTCATCGTCTTCGACGATGCGGACCTTGACCTCGCCGTCGAGGGCGCCATTGCCTCGAAATTCCGCAATGGCGGGCAGACCTGCGTCTGCGCCAACCGAATTCTCGTCCAGGCCGGAGTCTACGAGACCTTTGCCGAAAAGCTCAGCAGCCGCGTCAATGCCATGAAGGTCGGACCCGGCACCGAATCCGGCGTTTCAATCGGACCGATGATCAACGAGGCCGCGATCGCCAAGATCAAGCGCCATGTCGACGACGCGCTTGCCAAAGGCGCAACGATTGTCACGACCCGCACGGAATTGCCGACCGGCCCGCAATATGCCGCCCCGATTGTCCTCACCGGCGCCACGACGGACATGCAACTCGCCAGCGAGGAGACCTTTGGCCCGGTGGCGCCGCTCTTCCGCTTCGAAACCGAGGAAGAAGCGCTGGCGATTGCCAACGGAACGCCCTACGGGCTCGCCTCCTATTTCTACACGGAAAGTCTGAAACGTGCCTGGCGCGTCGGCGAAGCGCTCGAATTCGGCATGGTCGGTCTCAACACCGGTGCGATCTCAACCGAAGTCGCGCCCTTTGGCGGCGTCAAACAATCCGGCCTCGGCCGCGAAGGGGCACGGGCCGGCATCGAAGAATACCTGGAAATGAAATCCTTCCATATCGGTGGGCTCGCGTGAGCCCGCCGAATGTCCCTTGCGCGACAGTTTGAAACTTAGTCCCAAAATCCCAAAGAGATGCGGGGTTTTGGCGACGACCATAAGGGGCGATGTAATTCCCTTCGCGCCCGCTCGGCTTCGGATCGGATGGCGCACCTCTCCGGGTGCTCGTTGACCAACCCATCCGGTCCGGGAACGGCTTCGTTCATGCTGGCGCCTTCAAGAAATCGAGCGCGGCAGCAGTACGTTTGGGATCGATCTCGTAGGTTTCAGCGGTCACGATACCCTGCGCGACAAACGGGTCGGCGGCGATACGTGCATCGTGATCGGCCCGGCTTTCCCCATTGGCCAGGATCGCTCCCCCGGCTGCGGGCTGAAGCGAGCCGACGCAAAGGAACGTGCCATCCGCAAAGCCCTGTGCGATCCAATCGTTATGCGCTGCCATGAACTCCGGTGCGGCGGCGCGGTTCTCCGCAAATTTCAGCAAGGTGACAAACATGATGCTCCCTGGTCAACTGGATGGGGAAAGGTTGGGCAAGGTCGCCAGCCAGTGCTCTATTCCGGCCACCTCGTTTCGCAAGAAGGTTTCGTCGCGGAACGCCGTGGCCATGACAGCCACTCCCTGCGATCGTGCCAGAAGACGCAGCGCCAGCGCCTCGGCGCAATCGCCTGCACCAAGCGCCCGAAATTGGCTGACGAGCCAGTCGCGAAATAGTCCGAAGATCTCGGCTGCGCGGCCCTGTGCGACGTGATCGAGCTTGGCGAGTTCGGAAGACAGGGTACCGACGGGGCAGCCGAAAGCCATGATCTTCGCCCGGTTGGCGATCAGCATGCGGATGAAGGACAAGACGCGCTCACGCGGGCCGTCACCATCGGTCTGCCAGCCGTGGAGCATCGCACGTGTTTGCTCCATGCGGCGAGCAACCACGGCCTCTAGAATGTCATCCTTGGTCTTGAAGTGGTGGTAGAAATTGCCGCGCGAGATGCCCACTGCCGCCGCGATCTGGGCAAAGGACGTGGCCTCGTATCCACCTTCGTAGAAGAGAGAATCCGCCTTTTCGATTATGAGTTCACGAGTGGATGATGCAGGCATGTCTTGTCAATTGTCCGAGTGGTGGAACACTACTAGGACAATTGACCTAATCTGTCAAAACCGATGGCGGAGAAGTCAGCGAAAATTCTGTCGCAGAAATCGGGCGGACAATTTTGCTTTGATACGCACCGGCAGCCCCCTACTGGAACCGGTCGAGCGCCTTGTAGTAGAGCCCCACAAGCGGCAGGAACCAGGGCTTGCCGAAATGGCCGGGAACCGCCGGCCAGTCGAGATCCTTGAGCGGATTGTGATCCGGTCGTCCAAGCATGGCATCGGCCATCGTCATGCCGAGATGGGTGGAGAGCTGCGCGCCATGGCCGGAATAGCCCATCGCGTACCACACCCCATCGTGATAGCCCGCCCGCGGAAAACGGTCGCTGGTCATGTCGACCAGACCGCCCCAGCAATAGTCGATCTCGACCTTGGCCAGCTGCGGAAAGATCCGAACGAGGCTTTCGCGCAGGATCGCGCCGCTCTTGGCGTCGGATCGCTGGTCGGACGTGGCCGAGAAACGCGCCCTGCCCCCGAAAATCAGCCGGTTGTCCGGCGCGAGGCGCCAGTAGTTGCCGATGTTCATCGAGTTCACGCAGGCGGTTGCCCGGCATGGTCTCACCCCGCCTCCGTCAGCGGCCGGGTGGCAATGATGAAGCTCCCCACCGGGATGATGCGACGGCGGAAATAACCGAAATTCGACGTGGTGTAGGCTCCGGTCGCGACCAGAACCTGATCCGCCGTCACCACGCCCCTTGCCGTCTTCAACACATGGCGGCCGTCCGTCTGGCCATGCTCCTTGACCGTCGCCTTCTCGGCAATGACCGCGCCGCTCCGGCTTGCGGCACCGGCAAGGCCGGCGACATAGCGCCCCATATGCATCATCGCGCTCTTCTTCGACAGCATCGCGCCGTGGAAAGGCGATCCGACCTCACGCTCGAGATCGGCGGGCGATAGCAGCGCCGTGTCGGGGTCCACCTCGGCATGCACGGCCTCGAAATTCTTTGCCAGGCTGTCGAAATGCTGCGGCTTGGAGGCAAGTTTCAGCTTGCCGGCCCGGCGGAAATTGCAGTCGATGCCCTCCTCGGCAATGATCGCCTCCAGCGTGTCGATCGAGGCATCCAGCGCCTGATAGAGCGCAATGGCGCGCTCCTTGCCGATTTCCGCTTTCGCCGCCAGATAGCTGTGCGCCAGGCCGTTGTTGAGATGGCCGCCATTGCGTCCCGACGCACCGTAGCCGACGGTCTCCGCCTCCAGCACGATCACCTTGGTCCCGGCTTTGGCAAGCTGCCGCGCCGCGCCAAGCCCGGTAAAGCCGCCGCCGATCACCGCGACGTCGTAGTGACCCTCGATCGGCCCCTCGACAGCGCCCGTGAACCCGGGTGCCGTATCGTGCCAGTAGGACAGGTATTTCATGGGTTTTGTCTTTCCTTAGAGCCCGACGACGCCAGGCAGGCCGGAGATGTCGGCGATCTCCACGTAGCCGTAGTAGGGATTGGCCGGTTCATGGCCCCGGTTGACCCAGACCTTGTTCCTGATCCCCAGATCATGGGCGGACATCAGGTCATAGCGGAATGACGAGGAGCAATGCAGGATATCTTCAGGGCCGCAGCCCAGCATGTCGAACATGTATTCGAAGGCCCGGAAGCGCGGCTTGTAGGCCTGGGCCTGTTCGGCTGTGTAGACGGCGTGGAAGGGCGCTCCGAGTTTCTCGACATTCGACATGATCTGCGCGTTCATGGCGTTGGACAGGATGACGAGCGGAATCTCCTTCGCCACCTTGGCGAGACCTGCCGACACATCCGCATGCGGCCCCCAGCTCGGAACCCGCTCATAGACCAATCTGGCGTCTTCGTCCTTGAAGGCGACGCCGTTTCGCTTGCACGCCCGCGCCAGCGCATTGTGGACGACATCGGCATAGGGCTTCCAGTCGCCGAGGATCTCATCGAGCCGGTAGGCGGCGAAATTCTTGATGAACTCCAACATCTTCGGTTCATCCATCCGGTGCCCATAGAGGTCGCGCGCCGCTTCCGCCATCTGGAAGTTGGTCAGGGTACCGTAGCAGTCGAAGGTGATATATTTCGGGCGGAAGGTCGTCATGCGCGTCGTCCTCGATATGGCGGGCCTGGAGCCGGTTTGCTGATGGCTAGATCATAGGACCGCTTCCGGCGCCCGCGCCGACTGAATTGCGGGATTTGAAAGCAGAAAGTTCCGTATCGCCCCGCCCGAATGGTATTTGGTTGCGGAGGACGGACGCAATCGGGGTCCGGTAAGGCCGCCAAGGCCATGCCCGCAGCCAGGCCGCGGCATAAGATGCGGCGGCCACCTGCTGCTACGGCTGAAGATAGCGCCGTCGGCACCGCCTTCAGACAATCTTCCGGCAGTTTGACCGTAACACTTGGGGGCAGGAAAATATTGCATGCAGACGATCGACATCGCCATCCTACGCATCGGTCCGGACCATCTGGAGGGTGCCGTGCGGCTGTCCCGCCAGGCGGGCTGGCCCCATCGGCCTGAAGACTGGCAGCTGGCGCTGGTGCTGAGTGAGGGTTTCGTCGCAGTCAACGGCTCGGGCGACGTTGTTGGCACCATCCTGGTCACGCCCTACGGCCAGGAATGCGCGACGATCAACATGGTGATCGTCGACGAGGACATGCGCGGATATGGCCTTGGGCGGCGGCTCATGGAGGCCGCGATGGCGCTTGCCGGGGACCGGCCCCTGCGTCTCGTCGCCACAGCGGAGGGACTGCCCCTCTATGAGAAACTGGGTTTCCGGGGAACCGGAACCATAGTCCAGCACCAAGGAATTGCCGGTAGCATCCAGGCGCCTGACAATGTGCAAACCGCCGTGTCAGCCGATCTTCCAGCCATCGTCGCCCTCGACAGGCAGGCCTACGGCGCTGACCGCACCGATCTCATTCGCAGGCTTGCCGATGTGGGAGAACTCGCCGTGATCCGCCGCAACGGGCGGGTTTCGGCCTTTGCCGCCCTGCGCGCTTTCGGTGGGGGCCAGGTGATCGGCCCCGTCGTCGCTCCACATCTCGATGATGCCAAGGCACTGGTCTCCTATTTCATCAGCGGCCGGCAAGGCGCCTTCCTGCGGGTCGACACCGGCGCCGAAACCGGCCTTGCCCCGTGGCTCGCCGATCAGGGCCTCGCCCATGTCGGCGGCGGGATCGCCATGGCCCGCCCCGCCACTATCCCACCCGCCGCACCGGCGGTTACCACCTTTGCCCTTGCCAATCAGGCCCTCGGCTGACCCGGAGATGACCATGTACAACAATTCCCTGATCGAGCTCGATCGCGCTCACCTCATCCATCCGGTCGCCTCCTATCGCGGCCATGAGCAGCAGGGGGTCCGGGTCCTCTCCTCCGCCAAGGGGGCGACGGTGACCGACGCATCCGGCCATCAGCTCGTCGACGGCTTCGCAGGCCTGTGGTGCGTCAACGCCGGTTACGGTCATGAATCGATCGTCGAGGCCGCGGCGCGCCAGATGCGGGAACTGCCCTATGCGACGGCCTATTTCGGCCTTGGCAGCGAACCGGCCATCCGTCTTGCGTCCGAGCTCGCCGACCGGGCGCCGGGCGATCTCAAGCACATCTACTTCACCCTCGGTGGTTCGGACGCCGTCGACAGCACGATCCGCTTCATCCGCTATTACTGGATCGCCAAGGGCCAGCCGCAGCGCGACCAGTTCATCTCCATCGAACAAGGCTATCATGGCTCCTCCACGGTCGGTGCCGGCCTGACAGCGCTGCCCAATTTCCACGCCGGTTTCGGTATTCCGTTCGACTGGCAGCACAAGATTCCGTCCCCCTATCCCTACCGCAACCCGGTTGGGGAGGATGCGAAGTCGATCATCGAGGCATCGCTTGCTGCATTGCGCGCCAAGGTCGAATCGATCGGTCCCGATCGGGTCGCAGCCTTCTATGCCGAGCCGATCCAGGGTTCGGGTGGCGTGATCGTCCCGCCGAAAGGCTGGATCAAGGCCATGCGTGATCTCTGCCGGGAACTCGATATCCTTTTCGTCGCCGACGAGGTGATCACCGGCTTCGGCCGTACCGGCCCCCTGTTCGCCTGCACGGACGACGGGATCGTTCCCGATTTCATGACCACCGCCAAGGGGCTCACCTCGGGCTACGTGCCCATGGGCGCCGTTTTCATGGCGGACCACGTCTACCGGTGATTGCCGATGGCGCCGGCGCCTCGGCGGTCGGCCACGGCTATACATACTCGGCCCATCCCGTCAGCGCTGCCGTCGGCCTCGAAGTCCTCCGGCTCTACGAAAACGGCCTTCTGGAGAACGGCGTGAAGGCCGGTGCGCGGCTGATGGCCGGTCTTGAGGCACTGCGCGATCACCCTCTGGTCGGCGACGTGCGCGGCCGGGGCATGCTGGCGGCGATCGAACTGGTCTCGAGCAAGACGACGAAGGCACCCCTGCCTGCCGAAGCGCAGCCGGCGCGCCGCATCTTCGATCGGGCCTGGGACAACGGACTGATCATCCGCGCCTTTCCCAACGGCGTTCTGGGTTATGCCCCTCCACTCTGCTGCACCGAACAAGACATCGACACCATTCTCGAACGGACCGCCAAGACGCTCGACCAGACGCTGGAGGATCCGGCTGTTCGCGGGGCGCTGAAGGACTGAATCGGCCATCGGCAGGCGCCTCCGAAATATCGCGGAGCGCCCCATTTTAGAATTTTGTGCCGCGCCATGCCATCGATTCGGCGAAAACGGTGCGGCCAAAATGCCAGACTTCAAGAAAGCAAAGGCCTGACCCCTTGAAATTTGGGGCCTTTGACAAAGAACCCGAAAAATTCGGGACCGGGAACAGCATAAACTTTCGTCCAGCGTGCCGAGATGGCACCCTTTGCGTTCGAAACTGGGGATAGGAAAGTGACCAAGGCTCTGCCTGAATTCAAATACATGAGTTTCGACGTCGTCGGAACGTTGATCGATTTCGAAGGCGGGCTGACGTCCTGCCTCAACGAGATCGCGGCTGAATCGGGCGTGGCCGTCGATGGCGAGGAAGCGCTCGGCCTCTATCGCGCGGCCCGCTATGCCGAAGATGCCGATCTTTTCCCGGACGATCTGGTGCGCGTCTACCGCGTCATTGCCCCGAAGCTCGGCCTGCCGGTCAACCAGGCCAACGGCGAACGCCTGCGCGATTCCGCAAAAACATGGAAAGCCTTTCCTGACAGCGCCGAAGCCTTGGCGCGGCTTGCCCGCGACTATCGGCTTATCGCCATGACGAATGCCCGCCGCTGGGCGTTCGAACACTTCTCAGCCGAACTCGGCAATCCCTTTCATGCCGCTTTCACAGCCGACGATACCGGTACCGAGAAACCCGACCCGGCCTTCTTTCACCGCGTCTTCGATTTCGTCTCCGGAGAGGGTGCCGGCAAGGACGATATCCTGCATGTGGCCCAGAGCCAGTATCACGACATCGGCGTCTCGCGGGATCTGGGCATGACCAATTGCTGGATCGAGCGGCGGCATGCGTTGAAGGGCTATGGCGGCACGATCGAACCGGCCGAGTTCACCAAGCCTGACTACCATTTTACATCGATGGCCGGTCTTGCCGATGCCGCGACTGCGGCACGGAGCTGACCGGCGATCATCTCAAAAACGAGCCAAGCCTGCTTCAAGACGGGCAGCCGGATAACCTGACGACAAAAAGGGGAATGACATGAACGATAGAACTCTCAATTGGACCCCATCGGACGACGCGATGGTCGAGAATGCCATTCGCCGCGGCGCCACACGCCGTGAGCTTCTCCACATGCTGCTGGCCGGCGGCGTTGCGCTCACGGCCAGCGGCGCCATTCTCGGGCGCGCCACCAGCGCCTATGCGTCCACGCCGAAGTCGGGCGGACACCTCAAGGCCGCAGGCTGGTCGGCATCGACTGCCGACGCGCTGGATCCCGCCAAGGCCTCGCTTTCGACGGACTATGTGCGCTGCTGCGCGCTCTACAATCGCCTGACATTCCTCGACAAGGGTGGCGTTCCCCAGATGGAGCTGGCGGAGAGCGTCGAAAGCTCGGACGCCAAGGTGTGGACCGTCAAGCTGCGCTCCGGCGTCACCTTCCATGACGGCAAGACACTCTCGTCGCAAGACGTCGTCTTCTCGCTGATGCGGCATCTCGATCCCGATGTCGGCTCCAAGGTCAATTCGATCGCCAAGCAGATCACCAGCGTCAAGGCCGTAGACCCGCTCACGGTCGAGATCACCCTGGCGAACCCCAATGCCGACCTGCCGACCATCCTGTCGATGCACCACTTCATGATCGTCCAGGATGGCACGACGGACTTTTCCAAGGGCATCGGCACAGGCGCATTCAAGCTCGAGAGCTTCGAGCCGGGTGTGAAGTCCATTGCCGTCAAGAACCCGAACTACTTCAAGTCCCAGGGCCCATATCTCGACTCTTTCGAGTATTTCGCCATCAGCGACGATAATGCCCGGGTCAACGCGCTTCTCTCGGGGGACATCCATCTGGCGGCATCGATCAAGCCCCGCTCGATGAAGCTGGTGGAAAGCCAGCCCGGTTTCGTCCTCTCCCAGACCACGTCTGGCAACTATACCAACCTCAACATGCGCCTCGACTTGGAACCGGGCAACAAGGCCGATTTTGTCGCTGGCATGAAGCATTTGATCAATCGCGAGCAGATCCAGAAATCCGTCATGCGGGGCCTGGCCGAGCTGGCCAACGACCAGCCGGTTTCGCCCGCGAGCATCTACCATAATGCCGAACTGAAGCCGAAGTCCTTCGACCCCGAAAAAGCCAAGTTCCATTTCGAAAAGGCAGGACTGATTGGCCAGTCCATCCCGATCGTCGCATCGGAGGCCGCCTCGGCCTCGGTGGATATGGCAACCGTCGTCCAGCAGGCCGGCGTCGAGATCGGCATGAAATTCGATGTCCAGCGCGTGCCCTCCGATGGTTACTGGTCGAACTACTGGCTGAAGGCGCCCGTGCACTTCGGGAACATCAACCCGCGTCCTACGCCCGACATTCTCTTCTCGTTGCTCTATTCCTCCGACGCTCCGTGGAACGAAAGCCAGTACAAGTCGGCGAAATTTGACGGGATGCTGGTCGAGGCGCGTGGTCTTCTTGACCAGGCAAAGCGCAAGGCGATCTACGACGAAATGCAGGTCATGATATCCGAGGAAGCCGGCACCGTGATCCCGGTCTTCCTCTCCAACGTGGACGCTCTCTCGGGCAGCCTCAAGGGCCTGGAAGCCAACCCTCTGGGTGGTCAGATGGGCTACGCCTTCGCCGAATATGTCTGGCTGGAGGCCTGACACGCCCTGGGGCGGCAAGGTGCCAGAACGGCGCCTTGCCTTCCTCGTCCATGGCGGGCTGGTACCTGCTCGGCAAATTACCACCCGCCGGACTTTCGCCCCGCGGCGTTGTCCGTCATGTTTAACTGTGTCCAGCAGGGGAGCCTCTTCTTGAGCACGTATGTACTCAATCTCATCACGCTTCGGCTGCTGATCGCTGCCCTGACGCTCCTGATCGTATCCTTTGCAGTCTTCTTCGCCACCGCGATGCTGCCGGGCGATACCGCGACGATCCTGCTCGGCCAGGCCGCGACGCCCGAAGCGGTCGCCGGACTGCGCAGCGCCATGAACCTCGATCAGCCCGCCTATCTGCGCTTCCTGCGCTGGCTCGTTGGTCTCGCGAGCGGTGACCTCGGAACGTCCTATGTCAACAATGTCGCAGTGGCGGACCTGGTCGGCGGCCGCTTCATCAATACGATGAGATTGGCCGGGATCACGGCCATGTTCTCCGTGCCGCTTGCGCTAACGCTCGGCATCACGGCAGCGATGTTTCGCGGTTCGCTCTACGACCGCGCAGTGACCATCCTTACCATCGGCGTCATCTCGATCCCGGAATTCATGGTCGCGACATCGGCCGTGCTGGTGTTCTCGGTCTACCTCAAATGGCTGCCGGCGCTTTCCTTTGCCAATGATGTCACGTCCGTCTGGCAGATGCTTCAGGTCTACGCCATGCCGGTGATCAGTCTGACCTTCGTTGTCTCGGCGCAAATGATCCGCATGACCCGCGCCGCCGTCATCGACACCATCAACACGCCCTATGTCGAGACTGCGCTGCTGAAGGGAGCCTCGAGGCCCCGCATGGTGTTGCGCCATGCCTTGCCAAACGCGATCGGGCCGATCGTCAATGCGGTCGCCCTTTCCCTGTCCTATCTCGTCGGCGGTGTGATTATCGTCGAGACCATCTTCAATTATCCAGGCATTGCAAAGCTGATGGTCGACGGTGTCGCAACCCGCGACCTGCCGCTCATCCAGTCCTGCGCCATGATCTTCTGCGTCGGCTATCTCAGTCTGATCACACTCGCAGACATCATTGCCATCCTTGCCAATCCGAGGCTGCGTTGATCATGACCCCATCCCTTACGCTTTCGCAAAAGTTCGGCTACCGCTTCAACTGGGTCGGAATGATCGGCCTGTCGATCATGCTCTTCTGGGGGATCATCGCGCTCATCGCGCCGCATATCATCCCCCACCCGGTCGGCGAGATCGTCGACGAGGACTATTTCGGCCCGATCAGCAGCAGGTTCTGGCTCGGCTCGGATTATCTCGGCCGCGACATGCTGTCCCGGATTCTCATGGGCGCCCGCTACACCGTCGGCATCTCGCTTGCCGCCGTCTCCATCGCCTGCTTCTCAGGCGTCGTCCTGGGAATGACGGCGGCCGTCGTCGGCGGGTGGTTCGATGCGGCACTGAGCCGGTTTCTCGATGCCATGAACTCCATTCCGAGCAAGCTTTCGGGCCTGGTCGTGGTCGCGGCGGTCGGCTCGTCCATCAGCGTGCTGATTGTCACGCTCGCCGTCATCTACACGCCCGGGGCCTATCGCTTTGCCCGTGCGCTCGCCGTCAACATCAACACCATGGATTACATCACGGTGGCGCGCACGCGCGGCGAAGGAATCGTCTACATCATCCGCTCGGAGATCCTGCCGAACATCACCGGCCCCGTGCTCGCCGATCTCGGCCTGCGCTTCGTCTTCATCGTGCTGCTGCTGTCCGGCCTTTCCTTTCTCGGCCTCGGTGTGCAGCCGCCTTATGCGGACTGGGGCGCGCTGGTCCATGAAAACGTCGGCGGCCTGCCTTTCGGTGCACCCGCCGTCATCGCCCCCTCGCTGGCGATCGCAAGCCTGACGATCAGCGTGAACCTGCTGATCGACAACCTGCCGCAAAAGATCCGTGACCGGAGCGCCTGAATGGAAAACCTCGTCGAAATCCGTGATCTGAAGGTCGAGGCCACCACCGACAGCGGCCGCCGCGTCGAGATCATCAAGGGCGTGAGCCTCGACATCGCCCAGGGAGAGATCGTGGCGCTGATCGGCGAAAGTGGATCGGGCAAGACCACCATCGCCCTGACGCTCATGGGGTATACCCGCGCGGGCTGCCGCATTTCCGGCGGCAGTGTTTGCATCGCGGGCAACGAAATGGTCTCGTTGAACGAGCGTGAACGCGCCGCTATCCGCGGCACCGAGGTCGCTACGTCCCCCGATCCGCCGCTGCGGATTGCCCGGCAAAACGCATCATCGATCAGTGATCGAGGTCACCCGCATCCATCGACTGATGCCGGTCGAGGAGGCGAAGCAGAAGGCGGTCGCACTGTTTCGGGCCCTCTCCCTGCCTGATCCGGAAACGATCGGCAGCCGCTATCCGCACCAGGTCTCCGGCGGGCAGTTGCAGCGTCTCTCGGCCGCCATGGCGCTCATCGGCGATCCGAAACTTGTGATCTTCGACGAACCGACGACCGCACTCGATGTCACCACTCAAATCGAGGTCCTGCGCGCCTTCAAGTCGGTGATGAAAAAGGGCGGCATTTCCGGCGTCTACGTGTCGCATGATCTCGCCGTCGTTGCCCAGATCGCCGACCGCATCGTGGTCCTGCGCAACGGCGAAGTGCAGGAAGTGGGCGCCACGGCCGAGATTCTCACGCGTGCACAGCATCCCTACACACGCGAACTCCTGGCTGCGTTCGAGCCCAAGCCGCGCGGCGCTGAGACATTGGCAGAAGACCGCAGCGTCCTTCTTGACGTCCGTGGCCTTTTTGCCGGCTACGGCCCGATCCAGCCGGACGGATTGCCGCTGGTTCGTGCAGTCCAGGATGTGAGCCTGACCTTGGAAAAGGGCCGCAATCTGGGTATCATCGGCGAATCCGGTTGCGGAAAATCCACGCTGGCTCGCGCCATTGCAGGCATCCTGCCTGCATTCTCCGGCGCCATCGTCTTCGACAAAGGCGAACTTGCGGGCTCAGCACGCAAGCGCAGCCGGGACCAACTGCGCGAGATGCAGATCGTTTTCCAGTACGCCGATACTGCGCTCAATCCGGCAAAGTCGATCGAGGAAATCCTCGGCCGGCCGCTGACATTCTATCATGGCATGAAAGGCAAGCAGCGGGATGCCCGAATCGAACAGTTGCTCGACATGGTGCACCTGCCGAAGACGATCCGCCACCGCCGCCCGCAGGAGCTCTCCGGCGGACAGAAACAGCGCGTCAATTTTGCGCGCGCACTTGCGGCCGAGCCGAAGCTCATCATTTGCGATGAAGTCACGTCTGCTCTCGATACGGTGGTCGCAGCAGCCGTCATCGATCTGCTGAAGGAACTGCAGCAGGAGCTTTCGCTGTCCTACATCTTCATCAGCCACGATCTCTCGGTAGTCGAGGCGATCTGCAACGAGATCGTCGTGATGTATGGCGGCCGCAAGGTAGAGGAAATCACGCCGGCACAGCTGAAGGCGCCGCAGCATCCCTATGCGAAACTGCTTTTCTCTTCCGTTCCGAAGCTCGATCCGGGCTGGCTGGATGCGCTCGAGCTCGATCCGGAACTGGTGAAAACTTACGGCCACAGCTGACAGCCGGCTCCGCCGGCGAGATCTGCAGAATTGCCCTATAGCGGGAACAGGCTGGTCAACGGCATATGTGTCTTCACGATCGGCGATTTCAACACGACGAAGCTGAAATACTTGTCGATGCCGATATCCATATCGGTCAGCCGCTCCATGATCCCCTGATATTCACCAATACCGGCGGTCACAAACTTGATGAGATAGTCGTAGCCACCTGACACCAGATGGCATTCGATCACCTGGTCGATCTTCTCCACGACGGCCAGGAATCGGGCGAAGTCGATCTGCCGGTGGTTCTTCAAGGTGATTTCGGTAAAAACGGTCAGCGTCTGGCCGAGCTTGCCGACGTTGATCTGCGCGGAATAGCCCTCGATATAGCCTTCCTGCTGCAGCTTCTTGACGCGCATCAGACACGGGCTGGGAGACAGGTTTACCAGCTCGGCCAGCTCGACATTCGTGATGCGGCCGTTCTTCTGCAGCTCATAGAGAATCTTGATGTCGATCCTGTCGAGCTTCATCTACGCTTCTCCCCGATAAGCGCCGAAAAGGCGGCGGAACTATATGCTGCAGAAATCCCAAAATGAGCTTAACACCCTGGCGAAGCTTGTCTATTCCATACTGCACGGAAGGCCTCCGCACGATCATCGGCATTGATGCCTCGTCACCGAATTTTCTGCTGCGCAACAGGCATGTGCAGCACCCCTGGCACGGGCCAGCCGTTATGCTGAGTGCGCGACAAGGAGACCGATACCCATGCCAGCACCGCTCACGCTTGTGGACAGCCCCGATGAACTCCCCCGCTCGGCCGATGCGGTCATCATCGGTGCCGGCATCGTCGGAGTCTTTGCCGCCTATTATCTCGCCAAAAGGGGCCTGAAAGTCGTCTTGCTGGAGAAGGGGCGCGTCGGCGCCGAACAGTCGAGCCGCAATTGGGGCTGGTGCCGCCAGCAGAACCGCGACGCACGCGAACTGCCCATGGCAACGAAGAGCCTCGGTCTCTGGGAACAGTTCGCCCAGGAGAGCGGCGAGGACACCGGCTTTCGCCGCTGCGGCCTTCTCTATCTGAGCAATAGCGAGGAAGAACTGGCCGGCTGGGCGCGGTGGAGGGATTTTGCCCGCACCGTCGGCGTGACGACCCATATGCTCGACAGCGTGGCTGCCGCCGAACGTGGAATGGCAACCGCCCGCGCCTGGAAGGGCGGCGTCTTTTCACCAAGCGACGGCATCGCCGATCCGTCCGCCGCCGCGCCGGCCGTCGCTCGTGCCGTCCTCAAGCACGGCGGAACCGTGCTTCAGAACTGCGCCGCCCGCGGCATCGAGACGGAGGGAGGACGCCTTTCCGCCGTCGTCACCGAACATGGTGCGATCCGCACCGGCACGGCAATCCTTTCCGGTGGCGCCTGGGCTTCCTCCTTCTGCCGCCAACTCGGCATCCGGTTTCCCCAGGCGTCCATACGATCGTCAATCCTCTCTGTCGCGGCAGGCGAAGGCATTCTTCCCGATGCGCTGCACACCGCACGCGTCTCGGCCACCCGTCGCGGCGACGGCGGATATACGCTTGCCATCAGCGGCCGGGGCCGGGTGGACCCCACCGCCCAGCAGATCCGCTTCGCCGCTCAATTCCTGCCGATGTTCATGCGTCGCTGG
>JAHRYZ010000026.1 GCA_020621905.1 Rhizobium sp. | reverse complement strand
GTCAGGGCTGGGGCTGACCGGCGTACCGACCTCGGGATTGCTCCCCGCTTTCTAGGCGTTTTCAGAGGCTCACTTCAGGATCATCAGCGCATCCAGTGAGCAGATGACTCTCACAGTTTCTCAAGAATGGCAAGTGGCACGGTCACTGGTACGCTACCACCCAGAATGTCGACCATGACCACCACGTCGCCCTTGCCCTTCGCGTTCGGCGTGACCACAACGGCCTTGAACGAGGCAAACGGGCCATCCTTCACCCTGACCGCCTCGCCTACCCTCAAGACGAGGTCCGAAGGCCGTTCCCAGTCATAAGCTCCAGCCTCTGCCATCGCCTTGAATCGGCTTATCTCTTTGGCCGTCACGCGCATTGGCTTTTCGGCTCCGCCAAGCACGTCGATTACGTCCTGAACACCCTTGAACGCCACCAGAATTTCGGGCGACGGATCGCTCTGGACGAGCACGTAACCGTAGATGACGGGCTGCAGGCTGCCCGGTATCACCCTATGTCGGCGTCGAAGATCCGGGCCTTTGCGCATTGGAACGAGCGCAGTTATCCCCAACACTTCGAGCGCTTCCTGCACCGCAGATTCCCGTCCGGTCATGACGCGGATGGCAAACCACGGCGAATCGCCATGGATGATTCGCGCGGCCAGTGCGAGCATTTCCAGCCGCGTTTCCCGTTCCATGTCCTCGAATCTCACATGAGCGCGTACGCCTATCGCCACGCCCTGAACCGCCCTATGCTGCATCATCGCTCATCCTCGCTTGTGCGTCCGACAGCGCTCTTTCCGCCGCCAATTGGAATTCGTCGATCCGTTGCGGTCCGCCCTTGGGGAAATAGACCACCTTCATTGCCTTCGGTTCCGGCACGAACGGCTTGTTGTTCTGGACATGCCAGGCCTGCCACGCCTTCCACATATCCGAGCCGACAGGCACCGCCTCGCAGAGATCCTTCAGCCGTTCGAACACGGCTTCCACGCTCACATGGTTGCGGTCTCGCGCCGCCTCGATCAGGCGGTTTGCCTCCGGATAGCCTTCCTCTGCGATGCGCCGGCTGGCCTCTGCCCGCTCGAAACCTTCGGGAAACTGGAGCTGCCCGGCCGCGTCGAATTCGAGCCCGACCCGCATCGCCCAGCTTTCCGCCCGGCTGATGCTCGCCCGCCGCAGCGTGTCGAACGTCTCCTGCTTGCGCTCCCGGATATCGTCGGGGATCTCGACCGCACGCGGCCTTTTCAGCACCGCCAGCATGCGCGCCGAAGCCCAGGCAGGCCCGAACACCGGAACCGCAATGCGCCCGTCAGCGCCGACCGGACGCCCCGCCACGGCCGCCGTCTGCCCCAGATGCCGGTCCTTGTCGGTCAGCATGTCCCAAACCCGGTCGCGGAAATAATTGCCGACCGGCATGGGCTTGGTGATCCGCTCGCGCTTGCACTTGGCGAGGAAACAGTCGCGCCAGCGGCAGGCCTCGTCGCGTTCCTCGCCGGAAAGCTTGGCGAACTCCCGGGCGATATAGCCGATGGTCGACGATCCCCATTTCGGCCACTCGCCCTCCGAATAGCCCTCACCGGTGCAGAACTTCTGCACCCGCTTGATCAGCTCCGCATTCACCGGCCCGCCAGCATTCCCCCCTTCCGTCCCATGATCCTTCGCGCCGGCGCGCTCTCTCTCTCTCCGTTCGGATGGGGTTGTTAGAGAGGGATCGTTAATAGGTGCCGATCCAGGACCGGCAGGGGGTGCCGACTCTGGGTCGGCAGGGGGTGCCGGTATACCGGCAGGGGGGGTCTCTCCGGACAGCGCGAGAATGGGATTTTCTTCCTCGCCATCGGCCTCGTCCCATGCGCTGAAAGCATAGCCTTCCGGCGGCGGCGCATCGTAGATCACCCGGTAGGAATGCGCGCTGTCGCGCCCGTCGCGGCTTTCCTCGACATGCTTTTCCACCACGCCGAGTTCGCCCAGCCGGTCGAGCGAGGCCTGAACTGTCGATCGCGCGCAGCCGAGCTGCGCCGCCATCTTCACCTGGCTGCGCCGGCACCATCCATGCTTGTCCGTGTGCCGCCCGAGCAGGCAGAGCACCCTCAGATCATTGCCCTTGAGCCTGGGATCGGTGACGATCCAGCCGGGTATGATCGAAAAACGGGCCACGTGTGAAATTATTCGACCCTCCCAGACAACCACGGAAGCGGGAGAGAAATCGACACATTTTTGTGCGGCAACGATTGACACCCGCACAAAAATGTGCGACATTTGATCTCAAGAAAGGAGGTCAAATGAAGCGCGACCAATTCATCCGAGAGCTTCGAAAAATCGCCAAGGACCAAGGCAAGGAACTGGAGATCTACGAAGACAAGGGAAAGGGTTCGCACTACCGGGTCAGGTTCGACGGCAAGATCACAACCCTCAAGTCCGGAGAATACACACCGGGATATGTGCGACTGGTGAAAAAGCAGCTTGGCATCATCTGATGCCAAGCCTTCCCAGCCGCAGACCTTCGATCGAAATGCAAACGACCACCAGAAAAGGAGCACCAGTGTTTCATGCTTTACCAGTATATGGCGACGGTTGAAGAAGACCCCGACGGCGGGTTTCTCGTCACCTTTGCCGACGTCCCGGAGGCGATCACCGCCGGTGATACCCTCGAGGAATCCATGGACAATGCGCGTGAAGCGCTTGGCCTTGCCCTTCGAGGCATCCTTCAGGACGACCGCGACCTGCCCCGACCGGAAGCCCGCGATGGCGTTCCGGTCGCGGTGGCCGCGGACGAGGCGGCCAAGCTCGCCGTGGTCCAGGCCTTTCGCAAGGCCGGGATTTCGAAGGCCGAGCTTGCCCGCCGGCTCGGCAAGACCGAGACGGAGGCCCGCCGCATTCTCGATCCCGACCACGGGACGAAGATCGGTCTTCTGCAGGAGGCGCTGCGCGCCCTTGGTCAGGAGATCGTGATCTCGGTTCGAGAGGCGGCCTGACGACCCAAGACGGGGCGCGAGCGATCGCGCCCCGTTTTCGTTGCAGCTTTGGCGCAAAACCGTGGTGATCATTCGGCCGCCTCCCTCATCACCATCAGTTCCGGGCAATTGGCCGCCACGATCGCCGCATAGGGCGGCGGCGAGACGCTGTTGCCGCAGCAGGACACCTGCACGTTCTTCGTGAACTCGACGAAGCGGCGGTCCTCGCCCTCGCCTTCCCATACGCCGTCGATGATGTAATCCGGCGGGAACCCCTGAGCGTTGAACAGCTCGCGTGGGGTGAGCATGCGCATGCCGATGTCGACGATGACGAAGTTCATGCCGGCGATTTCGAGGGTGACAAATTCGCGCTCGTCCCAGAAGCCGAAGCTGCGCAGGAAAGCGGCGACTTCGCGGGCGCGATCCTCCTGGTCTACCGTAAATGGCGGCACATCGATCAAAGCCTCGACATGGCCAAAACGCGGCTTCGTCGTCAGCGTGTGGACAGGTTCATCAATCGGCGTGTCCTGGTCGACGCCGTAGTAGGCCGAGAGATATGGCGCGACGAGTGCCGACTTGCCGCCGCCGTCCGCGGTGACCGTTCCGAGCGGCGCGTCGACCCCGTGCCCCGTCGACGTTCCGAACTGGCGCGAGATGAAGGCTGCGACCGGGGCTTGCGTCGATCCCCTGCTGACGATGGTCGAGAGCGGCTCGCGCGCATCATGGCCCGGCTCAAGGTAATTGTTCTGGGCAAGAAAAGCGGTCGCCACGCATCCGTCCGCCTTTGCGGTGATAGTCGCCATGGGCTCGTCGCCACCCCTTGGCCGGCTCTGCCCCGCGCGTCCGCCACAACCGACCAGCGTCGGCACGACGACGGCATGGCGGTTTTCCGTCGTCACGGTGCGCAGCGGCTCTTCCGGTGAAGCCGAGCGATCCTCGCCGCCGGCGCCGGGGCCGTAGAAGGCAGTCAGATGCGGCACGATCACCGCGTTCTGGTCCTTGTTGCTGGCGCAGATGGTGTGGTGCGGATCTTCGACGGATCGCGAGCCGCCGCCCTGCTGGGCATAGGTGAGAACGGGGGCGATCATGCCAACGGGTGCGGCCCCGCCCGGACGCTTGATGAAGCTGTTGGCGGTGATCGTCGACAGTGGCTCGTCCATGGCGCTGCCCGTCGCGCCGCTGTTGAAGCGGGTGATCGACGGGGCGACGAGCGAATGACTGATCCCGCCGGCGGTCACGACGCCGAAAGGTTCATCCAGCGGATATTCCCGCCGCCCGCCGCTGTCACCGTGAGCGATGGAGACCAGAAATGGTTTTTCCGAATCCAGCACATAGCGATACATCCCGCGCGCCACGCGAGCCATGGAATTGTCTGCCAGCGGGCGCACAGCCCTGAGCCGGTGTTTTTCCCAGATCTGCTCCTTGGTGTCGAAGATAGACGGGCAAGGTAGAGACCAGTCGATGATCTCCGCCGCCGTGCGCCAGGGCAGCTTTCGCCCCGCGATCACATCCTCGCTCTTCGGGTCGCCATGCGTCGGCTCCGGCCAGACGATCGGCTTGCCGTCGAAGCGCATGATCAGGAACAGCCGCTTGCGGATCGTCGGCGCGCCGTAGTCGCAGGCGCGAAGTTCCCGCCATTCGATCCTGCCGCCCAGCCGCTTGATCGCCTTGCACCAGGCCTTGAAGGTATGGCCGCGCCGGTCGGGGCATGGCATGAGGCCGCGTTCCGTCTCGATCAGCGGCCCCCAGTCCTTCCATTCCTCGACGTTTTCCATGGTGACGACGTCGACCTTGCCGCCGCTCTTCTGGATCCGCTCGATCCAGCCCGGGATGATCCAGGCGAGATCGCGGATGTTGCGCTCCACCGGCTTGCCGCCCTTGGCCTTGGAGAAATGCTTGCAGTCGGGCGAGAAGTGCATCAGCCCGATATGCCGCCCGCGCATGTGGTCGAGCGGATCGACGTGATAGACGTTTTCCGACAGGTGCAGTGTCTCTGGATGGTTCGCCGCATGCAGCGCCAGCGCCGCCGGATTGTGGTTGATGGCGATATCGGGCGAGCGGCCGAGCGCCATCTCGATCCCCGTCGAGGCCCCGCCGCCTCCGGCAAAGCTGTCGACGATCATGGGACGCCCGCCGCCCTGCCGGTGCATCAGGTCGAGGGTCGAAGCCGACCCGAACAGCGTGTGCATGTTCATGCGCCAAGTCCCTCTTTCAAGCCATCGCGTTTCACGTTTGGCCTGCTGCAACAGTCTGTTTCGATTGATTTATCCGGGGCGATATAGAACCGCTCGACCGGAACACCGATCCATTGGCAAAGGGCGATGACCTTGCCGACGCTGACGATCTGCCCGCCCATGGCGCGGCTCATGTCGGATGCTGTCACCCCGATCTCGTCGGCGATCGCGCGAATGCCGCGCGTCTCGCCGCGATGCCGGACTTTCAGCGCCCGCGAAAAGCCACGCCAGTCATAGTCTGCCCTGTCCGGTGAATGACCGATCATTGGCCCTGCCCTCCGATATCGGGGTCGATCCCCATGGCGAGCCAGAGCCGGCGGCGATGCCCCGGCATCACCGGCTTGCCGGCGAGCGCCAGGTCAAAAATCTCGCGCGACACGTCCGCCGCATTCCTGAGCCGCGTCCGTTCGCCCCGCTCGGCATTGCGCCGCGCCGGATCATTGGCCCGAAGATCCGGCGTCAGATCGGCCGCCAGCGCGCCGGCGCGCATCACATGGGCATGGAGAAACAGCGCCAGCCCCGCGGCGTCGAAAATGGGCTTTGGCAGGGTCATGACGCCACCTCCAGTGCATGAAACTGAAGGCTTTCCTGCTTACCGCGTCCCGCCATGGCCTTTTGCGCCGCAGGATTGATCCACAGCACTTCCGTTCGCTCGCGTGCGCCATCGGCAAGGGCCGACCGCTCGACGCGCTCCCAGCCCGGCAGGTTCTCGCCAGAGCGATGCGGGGCAGCCAGACAGGACGATCACGCCGTACAGCCCGCGCAGCGCCTTCGGCAGCCGCATGCACGTCGATCGTCAGTTCGTGGCGGTACTGGTGCTTGGGATCGAAGCGGTTCTTCCTGTTGCGCGCTTCGGCAGATAGGCGGATCGACACAGTGGAGCGTGTCCGCCCGTCGTGCGTCGCCATGACCTGAATGGCCGGACGCCGTTCGATGGTCACGCCCCGCAAACGCTCGACGACCGCCGGCAGCACGTCCGGGAAGTTCGCCCAGTCGTGGGCAGGCGTCGTTCCGCTGCGATTGCTGTTGGCTCGAAAGCCCGTCGTCTTCGCGCCCTTGCCGAGGTCGCTATGCGCATTACTGCCGAAGCCCATGAACGAGCGGGCGATCAACCGGCGAGCCCGCTCGACATCATCCCCTGAATCGTCCCAGGCGGCCTCGAATTCCGTTCGGGCAAAAGGTGTCAGCGCCAATCTGGCGCGCAGCAGCTCGGCGCTTTCCGGGTCCCGCAGAACCCGAAACAGGTTCACGACCAGGTCGTCGAGATCGTTGTAGACCTCGGCATAGGCCCGCGGCTTGCGCAGCAGAACAGAGGCCGCACCGCCGAACGGCTCGACATAGACACGATGGCGCGGAAAGTGACTGATGATCCATGGCGCAAGCAACCACTTGCCGCCATGCCAACGGAGGACGGGACGGGACGACATCATGACGCCACCGCCTTGCCGCCGGCGCCACCAACGACGCGCTCCAGCATGACGACAGCGGACAGCAACGGTGCAGCCCGCCATTCGCCCAAAGTCATTTCCATTGGGTCACGGTCGCCAACGCGGGCGGCATAGACGAACGTTCTTCCTTCGATCTCCAGGGTCAGGACGCGGATTTCTCCTGCATCGAAGAGCGGAATAGTGGCTTTCATGACGCCACCGCCTTGCCGGCCCGCCACGCGGCGACAGCCTCGGCGGCATTGGCGGTCGCCGTCAGCCTGACGCCTTCGCCGGTCGGCATCCATAGGCCGTCGTCATCCTTTTCGATCAGCCCGTTTGCGGCCATGGCATCGATCAGCGCGATTGCCACGCTGTCGCGAACGCCGATCCCACGGCGAAGGATACCGCTGTCGAAGGGAACCATTTCCTTGAGCCAGAAAATGGCTCGGCTGATCTCTTCCTCGACGCGCTCGTCGAGGCTCTTGCGCGGCGTCTGCCGTTCGCCCTCGTCATCCTCTGGCTTGATCCGAGAATCTACTCCGCCGAACGCAATCGGCGCGGAAAAGCCGCCGTCGCCGGGCGCAAGAGCCGCCACATCTTGATAGGCCTCCCAGTCCACCCGGATCGTTTGAAAGCTTCCGCGCGCCCCGCCATAGCTGCCGTCGGCATTGCGCTCCCAGACAAACCACGCCGTGTTCATCTGGCTGGAGGCCCGGTTGCCGCACCATCCGTCGCGATGCATCATCGGCAGGCGCCGGGTGAAGACATAGACCCGGCTCGGCGGGTTCAGATCCATGACGAAGGTGCGGTCAGGGTCGTCGAAACCGCACATGAAATTGAGGTTAAGCAGCATCGCCATCTTCGCCGGGCGGTGCGCTTTCAGCGCATGGGCGATATAAGCGTTCGCCACGCCATAGGGCGGATTGGTGACGATGTCAGGTCCGACCGCCCACAGCGGCGCCAGATCGGACGCAAGAAAGTCCCCGACCCCCTGGCATTCGCCGTGTTGCGTCGTCACGCCGCGATCGACGAGATCGGAGATCCGCACATCATAGCCCGCCGCCTCGAGCGGCCTGAGGATTGCGCCACGGCCGACGCTCGGCTCCAGCACGGTCCCGGAGAAGCTCTCCAGCGCCAGCAGGGTGCGCATGGCCTCGATCGGCGTCTCGTAGAGATCCTCGCCGCGCTCGCCCTTCGTTGCGGTCTTGGTTCCGATCGCGTGTCCCGCCGCCTGTTTCAGGCTGGCGCGGCTCGGCTCCAGCCCTTCCGAAAGGCGAACCTCGATCACCCGGTCGATGAAGCCCGGTTCCTTGCGCTCGGCATTGCGCAGCCCACGGGCTTCATGCAGCCGACGCTTGTCGATCCCGACCTCTTCCAGCGTGAAACGGTCCGCGTCGTGGACCTTTTCCGGCCGCCCGCCGCGCGAAAGCTCGCCCTTGGCCTGCGCCGCGTCGACCGCGTCCGCCATGGCGACATAGCAGATGCTTTCGATCTTCAAGGCCTCGGCTTGCAGGACCCGCGCCTTGTCGACCAGCTCGCGGCTGACCTTGACCTTCTGCGCATAACCGCCCGCCGCCTTGGCCTGCTCATAGACGCCGGTGGACAGCAGCAGTGCCGCCTCGACGTCGCCGGCATCCAGCAGCGCCCGCGCCCGCTCTATGCTGGCGACCAGTTCCGAAGGTTCGACGATGGCGGCAAGGGCGTTCAACTGTCCGCCCCCTCATGCTGAGGTGCCGGCGCAGCCGGCCTCGAAGCATCCTGCGGCCCAAGCATGGCCTTGAAGACGGAAATGTCGGTCGGCCGCGCGACGAGCGGACGGAACTGATGAACAGAAAATGCCTGTTCGTCGACGTAACCCAGATCCTCATGAAACCGCTCGTCGTTCACAATTTCGACCAGGCGGCAGCAGGGCACGTCGAACCGCACACAGAGGTTCCGGATCGTATAGACCTGACCCACACGCGGCAGCGCAACGCCGGCCGTGATCGCGGAGAGCTTGACGGCAAAATCATAGTCCACCACGCATTCGACCCGGTCGCCCGGTTTCGCGGTCATCCACCAGCTCATCACCACCCACCCCTCTCCGCCTCGTCGAGCAGCGCACAGACCTGCTCTTCGGAAATCCCGAGCGCCTCGGCGATCGCGTCGGTCGACAGGTGCTGCACGCGGAAAAGCTCGATCACGCGGGCCATGCGGGCCTGCTTGACGAGCAGTTCCGATCGAACGGTTTCAGCTTCGGCGTTCATGCCTGCCCCCTGCGATAGGTTTTCCAGCCTTCCAGCACCTTGAGGACAGTCGCTTCGGGCACGCCGAGCATGTCGGCGATCGCGCCGGCGTCCCATTGGTCGCGCGCCGTCAGAAGCAGCGTCGCGCCGACCAGCGCGTCGAGGTCACCGTCCGAAATCGGCATGCTCTTTTCCCGCGCGCAGACGGCGGCAAAACCCATGTCGAAGATCTGCCCGGCCCAGAATGAGGAAGACAGGCCGCGTTCGGCGGCCTGCCGGTCCAGTGTGATTTTCGCCTTGTCGGTGATGCTGATCGTCACCCCGATCATGCGGGTTCCCGGGTGCTTCATCGTCTCAGCCCCTCACCTTGAGCAGCATGGTCTCCGCCGCGCGCACCAGTTCCATCAGTTCCTTGCGGATCTTCTTGCGCTCACATGCGTCGGCATGGCCGTCCTCAACGGCGGCGAGCGTTTCGCGCGTCACGTCCATGGCCTCGGAAAGAACGGTGTGCGCGTCGCGCTCGGTCAGTCGTGCGGGCGCGGCGAGGCCGGCGTCTTCGTCCGGCACCAGGCGATAGCCGAGCGCCTTGGCCATGGCCGAAACGATCACCGGGCTCTTGGCCCAGCGGTCCGCCTCGATCGCCACGTCGACGGGCATCAGGCTTTCGCTGTACTCTTCGTTGATCGAGGCATATTTCGACAACGTGGCCACGTTGACCCGCGTCAGCAGCGCAAAATTGGTGACCCCGCCGCCCAGCTTGCAGGCCGCCTCGGTTGCCCCCTTGAGGGTCCTCACTTCTTCTTCGGAAACAGTGCGCACGAAAACACCCCTGAGTTCGGTCAAGGAAACAATGGGACAAAAGGATTCGGTGAAGCCGGCGCCCGCGCGCCTTAGTCTCAGGCCATCAAATCACGGAGGCCCGCATGCATAACCCCGAAGCCAGCCAGCGCCGCCCGGCACCCATGCCGCGCCAGCCGTCCCCCGCCCATACAGGACGCAAGCCCATCCGAGCCCATGCGAGGCCCCGTCCGGAGCGCAGGCCAAAGGCCGACAGCGTGAGGACAGAGCAAGAGAAAACAGCCGGAGCAGTCCGCCACGCAGAACCTTTTGCGCGCTCCGGCCGAATTGCCGCGTCGGCGACTGGAGGGCCGGCGCGGAGGGGAACAACTGAAAAGCAATCCGTGCGGCCCCTGCGGCCAACGAGGAAGGGCACAAGGCCCGCACGGTCTTCCCCGCCGCGAGAGAGCGGCTCGCAGAGTGGGGAGGGAGGTGGGAGTAACGAAGCGACCTCATTCGGCAGCCTCCGGGACGGTAACACCAGGACGCGGCACACCCGCCGGCCATTCGGCTTCCGCCGGCCAGTTGGCGGAAAGCCAGCGCATGACAGATTCGAACCGTGCCGTGCCGAGATCGCCGCCTTCCTCGATCCGCTGGAGGCGTTTTCCGCCCGAAAGCACGATCGTCGAAAGGCGAGCCTTGCTCATGCCGCTGGCAAGGCAGAAGGCGTCGGCGACGCATATGAGTTGCTGTCTCAGGTCCATGCGCGAACATATGCGTATTTAATTACGCCAGTCAATCGCTTTTAATCCGCTACCGGGAGACGCGTACTATGATACGCACCATGGACAAGACTTTGATTGATCGAATGAATCTCTTGCTGTTGCGAAGCGGGAAAACCGCGCAGCGCGTCTCGATCGAGGCGACGGGCGCCAAGGATACCGTCCGCAAGATCCTCGACGGCACGACGAAGAACCCGCGCATCGACACGCTCTACAAGATCGCCAAAGTGCTCGAGACCACGCCGCAGTTCCTGATGGGCGAAACCGATGAAACCGGCGCGCCGGTCGCAGCCAAAATGGATGGCGCCGGCCCGGCCGCGCCGCCCCTTCCCGATCGCAATGCCATGCCGTTGGACGTGCCCGTCATGGGAACCGCCGCCGGCTCGCTGGCGCGCGGCGCCTTCCAGCTCGAGGGCGGCGTCGTCGACTATGTGCGCCGTCGCCGGCGCTGACGGCGCCCGCGGCATCTACGCGCTCTTATGTCGAAGGTACGTCGATGGAGCCGCAATATTTCCGGCGACAGTCTACGGAACGCACAAGCCGCCACGCATCGGCGATATCGTGTCGTCCAGTGCCGAAATGGCGACACACGCCCGAGGGTTTTCGCCGGCATCTACCGTAAGCGCACGGAAAAGGCGATTACCATCGGCAAGCGCAATCCCGTCGCCGAGATCGAACTTGCCCGCGACCACGTCAAGGACATTCACCGCGTGCTGACGACCAACGAACTGTTCGGCGTCTGATCAGAATTTGAAGGTTCTGCCCGCCTTGCCGCCGGAGACCTGCATCTCCTGCTGCACGCAGGCTTCCATCAGCGTGTAGCTGCCCGGCCCGCCGAAACTGGCGATCTTCTCGCAATGCGCGGCCATCTCCGCCGGCAGTTGCGGCCACATCGGCTTGAGCCTGTCATAGGCCTGCTGCTCCTGGGCAAAGCAGGCCCGTCGCCGCATGAATAACTGGCCCCGAAGCTGGCGATCTGCAATGCGCTTCGACATCGAAGCGCGGCACTCAGCCGCAAGGCCGATGCCGCCAGCCCAGGCCAGCAGCCCAAAGCGCCAACGACCCGCGCTGATTCCAGTTTGTCCGCATTTTACCCTCCCGACGGCTTCATCCGTCCCCAAAAGCCAGGCGAAGCACCACCGCGCCCGCAAGGCCCGGCGAGAGGCCTCGGGGAGGTGCGTATTTATTCCTCTCTACGGCTTGACGGCGTATTTTATTACGCGTTATGTTTCCGCCATCCCGCCTCCCCTTCCTCCCAGGGCGGGACGACCGCAAGACCCGCCGCCGGCCGAACCCCACTCCCCCAAGTGGCCGGCGGCGGGGATCCGGTCGGGAACCATGGAGAGCAACATGACCACCACCATTACCGTCAAAGCCAATCACGGATGGCCCGTCGACGTGCACGGCTATGGGCCCGACGGCGTGCCCTTCGCCAACTACGGGGGCCGCGTTGCCGCCGGCGAAACCCAGGACTTTCACTGCCATTCCCACATGGATCTGCGCATCCACGAGGTGCAGCCGGCCGAGGCAGATAAACCTTTTGCCTTTCCCGCAGGCCGCAAGGAATTCAAGTTCAGCCTTGGCGCCCCCGTGTCACTCGCCCAGAGCGGCGAGACGGGTCACGTCATCGGCCGTGCCGAGTATGTGAACGGCGCCGACTCCTACCTCGTCCGCTACAAGGCCGCCGATGGCCGCCAGACCGAGGCCTGGTGGAGCGAGGACGCTGTCGCCTGATCGCTTTTTCCGCTCCGGTTTCCGCAGCCTTGGCCGCTGCGGTTTCCCGAACGGAAAAGGAGACCGTCATGATCCGCTATGCCGAAGTCACCCCCAAAGCTCCGCCGCCGCAAAAGGTTCAGCGCTCTTGCCGCGCGGTCCTGATCGAGCGCATGGCCGCCGATATCTGCGAAATGCAGGGCTCCGGCGAGGTCGGAACCGAAGAGGCGCTGATCGCCCGCAACTGGTCGCGCCCGGTGATCGAGGCCCTGCTGCCCGATGCGCTGGCTGCCGCCCGCCGCCAGTTCGTCCGGAGAGGCTGACATGCGCGCCCTCCTGCTCGAGCGTCACTTCCTTTCCCTCGCCTGGCCGCCGGCGCTGCGGAGCCGCTCGGTCGAATTCGCCGTGCTGGCGCCGATCGTCTTCGGCCTCGCCTATGCGCTCGCCGCGACGGTCTGACGAGGTGCGGTCATGAGCGACATCACCCTATGGCTTCCGGAATCCCGCACCGTCATTCACCAGGCGCTCGGCAAGGGCGCGGAAGAAGCCGCCGAACTGACCAAGATCCTTGCCCGCTGCCTCATCCAGGGGCTGGACGCATCGGACCAGAAGACAGGCGTCCCCAATCTGTCGGCGCTCGCCGACGAACTCGCCGACATGGAAGCGACAATCGAATGGCTGTTCGAACTCCTGCCGCTTGACGTCGACACCCACAACAGCCGCGCCGGCCGCAAGCTCGATGGCTTCCGCCGCTGGAAAGCGATGCTGGAGGCCCACGCCCATGGCTGACCGCCCTTCCCGCCGGATCCATGCGCCCGGCGGCACACTGCTTTTCCGCATCCACTTCAAGGACGGAACGGCCGAGGACGTTACCACGCGCATCGGCCAGCGAAGCGCGCGAGGGCGCGCGGCCGGGCGAAATCGACAAGGTCAAACTCATCCGGGAGAAAAGCCAATGACAGACCAGACCCGCGCCATCCGCGACGTGATCGCCGAGCGCCTGCGCCAGCAGAGCGAGGAAGGCTTTACCGCCGAGCATGACGACAAATATACCGATGGCGAGCTGGCGGCCGCGGCGGCATCCTATGCCGAGTTCGCCGGCTATTCCGACGACACCCGCAAACGCAGCGCCGGCCGCGTCGTCACTGGCTGGCCCTGGGCGGCCGATTGGTGGAAGCCGAAGACGCGCCGCCAGGACCTGGTCCGCGCCGCCGCCCTGATCCTCGCCGATATCGAGCGACTGGACCGCGCAGCCGAAGAGACCGCCGTCGCCATCTGCGAGGCCTGCGGCCATGCCATCCAGGAGGGCGAGGCCTATCTGCCGAGCCCGGCCACCCCGCTCTGCGCCGAATGCGCCCCGACCTATCAGGCGCTGATCGACGATCCGGAAGGCTTTGTCGACGCCGACGGAAAGCCGCTGTCGACGGAAGCCGCCAAAGCTTGGTTCGACGCCTATATCGCCGCCGGCGGTAAGCCGACGGATAGCATGGCGAGGGTCGACTGATGACCATGCCCGACGAAGCCACCATTCGCGCTGACTATGCCCGCGATCCGAATACCAAACATCTGGCAGACCGCTACGGCATGCCCTACACCACGCTGCGCGCTCACCTGGTCCGCATCGGCCTCTTTGCCAAGCACAACAAAAACGACCCCACCATCCTGCTCGACGCCACCCGCGCCGACCGGGGCATCGTCGGCCGCATGATCAGCGCCTCGGAATATGGTGGCACGGTGCGCAAACCATTTTCGCTGCCCCGCGTGACCATGCACGTCGCCGCCCTTGAGGAGCGCCACCCGTGACGCTCATCCGCACAAATGGCCGCCTCGGCATCAGCTGCGACGCCTGCCCGACCCGCTATCGCCACACGGCCGAGGAAGGAGCCTTCCGCGCACTGCTGGCCGAGATCGTCGACGAAGGCTGGAAACCCATCCGTAAGGCCGGCGACTGGACCCACCTCTGCCCCGACTGCGCCCGCTTTTCCGACAGGAGGCTGCTTTGACGGATCTGCCCATTCCCTTCTCCGCCCCGATGGTTCGCGCGCTGATCGACGGCCGCAAGACGCAGACGCGCCGCGCGCTCAATCCGCAGCCTTACCAGCTCGAAAGCCGGTCTGGATATTGGAATGCAAGCGGCGCAGTCGGCGGTCGCATCGTCACAAGTGATCGCGCCCTTCTTGACTTGTACCGGAAACCAGAGCCAGGCGACCGTCTCTATGTCGGGGAAAGATACTACCAGCTCAGCCACTGGGAACCTGTCGAGGGGCAACTCTCGAAAGGCGGGCGGCAGAAGTGGGCATTTACCCCTGACACAGACCAGATCCTATTCGATGCGCCGGCCGGCGAGACGGTTCGCCTCGGTCGCCACCACAAGGATGCGTCAACGGTGGCATGGCACAAACGGCTCGGCCGGTTCATGGCGAAGAAGCATTCGCGCCTCACCCTGATCGTCACCGACGTCCGCGTCGAGCGGCTGCAGGACATCAGCGAAGCGGATGCGATCGCCGAGGGCGTAGAGCGGGCGCCGAAGAACGATGGATGGTGGAAATCACAGACTTCGGGACAACTATGCCCAACGGCCAGAGATGCATACGGAGATCTCTGGAATTCGATTAACGGTGCAGGCGCATGGGAAGCCAATCCGTGGGTGGTCGCCTACACCTTCACCGTCCATCGCGGCAACATCGACGAGAGGGGGTCAGCAGATGGACACTAAGCAACTCCACATCCTGCAGCACACTCTCGGCCTAGACCAATATGGGCGCGGCACGATGTACCGAACCACTTCGTAACCGGCAAGGCGAGCAAAGACCATTGCGACTGCATGGCGCTCGTCAGCGCCGGGCTCATGACTGTTCGGCCGGGAAACGCTCTGAGCGGCGGCGATGATGTTTTTCACGTCACCGATGCAGGCAAGGCCGCAGTTGTTCAACATAGCCCTGCGCCACCCAAGCTCACCCGCAGCCAGCAGAACTATCAGGACTGGCTCAACTACGACAGTGGCCTGTCATTCATTGAGTACATGAAAATGAAATCGCACGTTCGTGCGAAGGAGGCCGGGCGTGCTTGAGCTCTCTCAGGAAAATAGAATCATCGACGTGCCGGACCTCAACCGCTTCAAGATCGGCGACGAGGTCATTGTGGACGCCAGTGCAGATAATGACCGCTTCGAAGGCATCATCATCGGTATAGAGCTGCAGCGCCTGCACGCATCAAGCTTCCTTGTGCCGAGCATCACGCTGCTGCATGACGGCTACGTCACCGACGGCTTCAAGCCGATCGATTGCCGCAAGGTCGATCCAACGGCTACCACATTGAGGGACGAAGGATGACCCTCGCCACCGCCATGACCTTGGACGAGGCAAGGGTGATCTTCCGCCGCGCCCGGATCACGGCCGGGCTCTGCACGCCGGAATGGTCGCGGATCTATGACACCGCCGCGCGCGTCGCCCAGATCGGCGCCCGTGACCCGTTGACCGGCGCCACCGCGCCGATTGCCACCCTGTCGCGCAAATGCCCCTATGACGATGAAGAGCTGCTGTTCAACGCGCCGCTCTATCTGCGCGCGTCGATCGTGATCGCCGAGGCCGCCTGCGCCGAGATCGAGAGGTTGAAGAACGAACTTTCCGGCCGCCACCAGGCCGAGACCCGCGAAAGGGAGGCAAAGGACTTTGCCGCCCAGTGCGGCATGTTCTGCCAGCGCGGCGATTTCGCGCGCTACCTCTCCGAACGCCACGCCCTCGAAGCGACCGACAAGGAGCGCGTCGCCTCCCGCGTGCGCTCCATCCTGTCGATTGGCTCGCGCGCCGATCTCAACAAGGACCCCGCCGCCGCCGCCCGCTGGCAGCAGCTGCGCGCCGATTTCGAATCCTGGAGGAAGGCATGACCTCGAAAGCGATCGTCAAGGCGGCCGACCTGAAGCGCATGGCCAATATCGCAAAGGCGAACAATGTGACGGTGTGGATCGAGATCGATGGCAAGCGCATCGGCATCTCGCCGGAAATGCCGGCAGTCCAGGCCACAAAGCCCCTTGCCAAGTATGAGGACTTTGATCTCTGATGCAGGACATGGCCCGCAAACCCTATCTGTCCCGCGAAAAGACCCGCCACGGCAAGTTCGTTTGGTACTTCAAACGCAACGGTCGCCGCATCCGCCTGCCCGAGCCCTATGGCGGCGAGGCTTTCAACGCGGCCTATGAGCAGGCGTTGACGGGCCTTGTCACGATACCGGCCAGGGGGAAGGCACCGGCTGGTTCGTTGAAGTGGCTGGTCGACCAATACAAGCGCAGCGCCGTCTTCGCCCAGCTCGCGCCGGCCACGCGCCGCGCCCGGGAGAACATCCTGTTGCAGGTGCTGGCCGATCCGAAGAACGCCAATGGTCCGTTCTCGGCCGTCACCCGGTCGGCGATCAAGAAGGGCATGGACAAGCGCGCCGCAACCCCGAACGCCGCCAACAATTTCCTCAAGACCATGAGCCACCTGTTCAGATGGGCGGCCGAGGCCGAGCATGTGGAAATCAATCCATGCATGGGCGTCTCGAAGGTCAATGTGAAGTCGGACGGATTTCACCCATGGACCGTCGACCAGGTGGAACAATACAGGGAGCACCACAAGCTCGGCACGAAGGCGCGGCTGGCGATCGACATCCTGCTCTTTCTCGGCCTGCGCCGCTCCGATGCGGTCGTCGTTGGCCGGCAGCACCTGAAGGACGGCGTGATCGCACTGCGTACCCAGAAGACCGGACAATGGGTCTATCTGCCGGTTTTCGCGCAGCTGCGGGAATCGATTGAAGCGACGCAGACCGGCGACCTCACCTTCCTGACGACGGAAAAGGGAAAGCCCTTCAGCTCGGCGGCATCCTTCGGCAACTGGTTTGCCAAACAGTGCCAGGCAGCTTTGCTGCCTGATGTCTGCCGTGCCCATGGCCTGAGAAAGGCCGGCGCGACGATCGCCGCCGACCAGGGCGCCACCGCACACGAACTGATGGCCATGTACGGTTGGTCTCGTCTCGGAATGGCCGAACTCTACACGCGCGAGGCCGACAAGAAGAAGCTCGCCCGCGGCGCATCGGAACGTCTGTCGAACAGACTATAGGTCGCACCTCCGACCCCGCTTGGTCGCACCTTGAATAACTTCAAAGGTTTAGGTGTAGGTTTGGCGACCCCTGCAGGACTCGAACCTGCGACAACCTGCTTAGAAGGCAGGTGCTCTATCCAGCTGAGCTAAGGGGCCTTGTCGATGAAGGACCGATCGACGGGCAAGGCGCGGCGCACCGGGCGGTCCGCCGCGAGCGATGGTCAATGCGTCCAGGGCTGCAGGCGGCTGTACTTGAAATTGTCCGTGTAGGAGACGACCTGGCGCTTGGCTTCCTTCGGCGGGATGACGCGGTAGTCGATGCCTTCGCGCTGTGCATAGGCTTCGGCCTGTTCCTGCGTCTCGAACATCAGCTTGAGTTGCTGGCGGGTGTCGGCCGAAGTCGTGTAGCCCATCATCGGGTCGATCTTCTTCGGAATGGCCTGGTCGAACTCGAGTATCCACACATGCGTCTTCGCCTTGCCGGACTGCATCGCGGTCTTTGCGGGGCGGTAGATCTTGGCAGACATGTCGCATCCAACTCCAAAGGGACGGACAGGCTTCGCCCTGCCCCGTCTGTTCATGGTACCAGCCACGGCAGAGCGCCGTAGCGAAATCCTGTTTCCGAGCCTCACAAACAACCGGCTTCGGAGGCACCGGCGCGATGCCGGATGACCGTTCCCGTCGTAGCGACGATTGCGATCATTTTCAAGCGGAACCTCCCGCTCTGCGGCGCAAAGAGCAAGAGCGCCGCGCCTTGCCGGCGAAGCGCTCTGTCAATATGGCGATGCCATGAATGTGGGACGAACTCGACCCACCCGGCCACCCACGGAGTTTTCCGTCACGGCCGGCGCGGTCGAGCCCGAGCTCCCGTCAGTCGGTGCACTTGTCCTTGTTCGCCGCGGAAGCGGCCGCGGTCTCCTCGCCCTGCTGCTGGGCGGCGACATCCTGGCTGGAGGTCGCGAGATTCTTGTCGGTCGCGAGCGGCATGGTGTTGCCGTCCTTCTGCACGCCGCCGGAGGCGTTGGCCTGGGTATCGGCCGAGCCTTCGAGCGGAACGTGGGTTCCGTCCTTGGAAATGCCTGCCGCGGCCTTGCCGTCGACCGAGCCGGTCACCTCGGGACAGGCCGCAAGGCTCGGGCCCGATACGAAAGCCGCCATGCCCACGGCAGCGATGATGGTTGTAAGCTTCGTCATGATGCTATCCTCCCTGTTGGATCACAGGGAACGCGACGGGACGGCGATCGGTTCCTGGAAAACGCGGGCACAGAGAGGCGCTGAAGCCGCCAGGCCTGCCCGGGCGGGCGCGGCAACCGCATGGCAACGGGTCGTCCAGCTGCAATCTCAATGGGATGTTTTGCTGTGCCGGAATGGGACATCGGCACGTCTTGCAATGGTCGGAGTGGAGAGATTCGAACTCCCGACCCTCTGGTCCCAAACCAGATGCGCTACCAGGCTGCGCTACACTCCGTTCCAGCAATGGGAGCGGAATACACGGTTCACCCCGGAGCCGCAACAGCAAAAAGCCGCTTTCGGTCCGGGCAGAGAAATCTTGGCCTGCGGCTAGTCGGAGGCGCCGGTCGGCGGGGTCAGCGTGACCGCCGCTCCTTCGCCGATGCCGAGTGCTGCGGCGCGCCCGCCGCGGATCTCCAGCACATAGCGCACCGGCGTGCCCGATCCGACGATCGCCTCGGAAAAGGGCGTGGTGCGGCTGGCGACGCGTTTCACCCGCCCGTCCTCGCCGATGAAGACCATGTCGAGCGACAGCGGTGTGTTCTTCATCCGCATCATCACGTCGCGCACGGTGCGGGAGTCGAAGATCATGCCCTGGTCGTCGTCCAGCTCTTGCGGAACATCAGGCCGTGCTCGCGCTGCTCGGGCGTGATCGCCCATTCGACGTCGAGGGTGATCTCCTTGCCCTCTGTCGTGCGGATCGACAGCGGGCGCGGTCGAAATGCGGCGCCTCAGCCGCAAGCGGTCCGGCGATCGCCCATAAAAAAAGCGCCAGGAAAGCGCTTTTCATCATTCCCCTCATCGTCCGGGACCTCAATGTGCCCGGACCGACGGGCCGGGATTGTCGGGATGGATCTCGGCCGCCATCAGGCCCTTGTCGCCCGGTCCGAAGCGGACCAGAACGGTCTGGCCGGGGCGAAGCTCGGTCAGGCCGAAGCGGCGCAGCGTTTCCATATGGACGAAGATGTCCTCGGTGCCTTCGCCGCGCGTCAGGAAGCCGAAGCCCTTGGTGCGGTTGAACCATTTCACCAGCGCCCGCTCCAGGCCGCTGGTCGCGGTGACCTGCACATGGGTGCGCACCGGCGGGAGCAGAGAGGGGTGAACGGCGGTCGACTGGTCCATGGAGAGAATGCGGAAGGTCTGGTAGCCGCGGTCGCGCTTCTGCACGAGGGCGACGATGCGCGTGCCTTCGAGGATGGTCTGGTAGCCGTCACGGCGAAGACAGGTGACGTGCAGCAGGACGTCCTGCATGCCATTGTCCGGAACGATGAAACCGAAACCCTTGGCAACGTCGAACCACTTGACGACGCCGGTGATCTCGATCAGGTCGACGGCTTCACTGGACAGTTCTTCGAACCCAGCGAGCCCATTCGGTGAAATCCTGTCCGCCATTTCCCAAAGCCCCTCGAAACGCGTCACATCGCAGAGTTAATTGATTCTTGAACTTAAGATTAACATTCGAGCAATGGATCTACGCAAGTCCTAGTTTCACATATACCCAAATGCTTTTTGCCCTTGCAGCCTTGCTCGAAACTGTCGTGCGCCCCATATCCCTGCAATTCTCTGGAGGACCTTCATGCGCTATCTTCACACCATGGTTCGCGTCAAAGATCTCGACGCGTCGCTCGCCTTTTACTGCACCATTTTCGGACTGACCGAAATCCGCCGGATCGACAGCGAAAAGGGCCGATTCACGCTGGTCTTTCTCGCCGCACGCGACGATCTGGATCGGGCGCGCACGGAAAAGGCGCCCTGCCTGGAACTGACCTACAACTGGGATACGGAAGACTATACGGGCGGGCGCAATTTCGGCCATCTCGCCTACGAGGTCGACGACATCTATGCGATCTGCCAGCGGCTGATGGACCATGGCGTTACCATCAACCGCCCGCCGCGCGACGGCCACATGGCCTTCGTGCGCTCGCCGGACGGCATTTCGATCGAAATCTTGCAGAAGGGCGAAAGCCTCGCTCCGGCGGAGCCCTGGCTTTCCATGCCGAATACCGGCGCCTGGTAAGCCCGGCTTCCCGCTTCGCGCAAGATTGAAGCGCTAGACCTCGATGCACCAAGAGTCCGCCGGCATCCGGCGGACGGCACACGCGGCCCGGCGACGACGCCGGCGTTGTGTGCGTCACCCGATCGTGTGCAGAGGTCAGCCAGTGTCGCGCAACATCCCATCCATCGCCGGCGGTCTGTTCGGCCGCATCGCCGCTCCGGCGGCCGCAGCCCTCATGCTCGCCTCCTGCCAGACCACGGCGCAGGACAGCGCTGCCCAGGGCGATGCTGTGCCGATGGAGACGGCAAGCGCCGCGATGGCGAAACCGGCATCGGCTAAGAAGACCGCCAATGGTTACACCGATCCGCTGGTGAGCGTCGCCGCGCCCGGGACCGATCCGGCCGCTCGGCCTTCGGCGGCCCCCGCCGGTGACGGCGCGATCGTCGCCTATGCCCCCGCCCCGGCGCCCGCCGACCTTGGCGACCTGACCCTGCAGCCGACCGCGGTCAATGCGAGCCGCAACAGCCTGTTTTCGCAGGTGCCGGCCACGGCAACCGAATCGCCGACGCCCGCCGCGGCGGAGACCACAGCGCCCGCAGACACGCAGGCCGTGGCCCTGGCCAACAGCGGAAGCGGCACGTCGACCAGCATCGTCGTGCCGTCCGAGCTCCCGACGCGCGAGGTCAATCCGATGCGCAAGAGCCTGTTCAGCGCCGAATTGCGCCAGCCCCAGCCACCCGTCGTGGAGCAAGCCTATCTTCCGCCCGAGACGGCGGGCGAAACGCCGGTCTATGCGGCCGATGAAACACCGATCTATGAAGATTCGGCCTCGACAGCCGAGCCTGCAGCCGAGGCCGAGCGGCAGGTCGCCCAGGCAGCGCCGGCGGCCGCGGCCGACGCCGCGGAGCCCGAACAGCCGAAGAAGCGCAAATGGCTGGCATCCCTCAAGGCGATGTTCGGCAAGAAGAAGGACTAGGGCCGACCCGAGCCGTCTGGCGCCTTGTCGGCGCGGGCATGTCCGGCGACCGGCCACCCAGCCTCGTTCCCCTTGCCTCACCTGGGCGAAGGCTAGGAAAGCCATTTTGCACTTCGCTGCAAGCTGCTGGATTTGTTGCCCAATCGCGTCTTTGCCGCTGCCTGGAAAGACGCTGTCATATTTTTTGCAAAAAACGAAATTTGCCGCTTGCGGGAATAAAATCACCTGACTATAAGGGCGCCACGGAGCGCACGCGCCCTTCGTCTATCGGTTAGGACACCAGATTTTCATTCTGGGAAGAGGGGTTCGACTCCCCTAGGGCGTGCCACTCCTGCTTCCATTTCCCTCCCCCGAAAATGCTCGAATTTGAACGCCGGCGCGCGCTTTGCGACGCGCGATTGCCGCGTTCGGCTACGGTTTTCCACAGGCCGATCTTTTTCAAAATTGGAATGGAAAAACAGCAAGATTCCGCTTGCGGCTTGCCCGGGCCCTGACTATAAGGGCGCCACCACGAAGCGCAGGCGCCCTTCGTCTATCGGTTAGGACACCAGATTTTCATTCTGGGAAGAGGGGTTCGACTCCCCTAGGGCGTGCCACTTCACCTTACGTGACCCTCCCCCATCATTTGCACGACATCAGAACGCCTTGGCGGCATCCAGCACGCGCATCTGCACGCGGCGCGTTCCCTGCCAGTGATCGGCGCTGAGCGTGCCCGCCACATGGACCTGCGTGCCCCGTCCGTTGAGCAGGAAGTCGCCGAGCGCCGTCTCGGCGGCGCGAAAGGCGATGCCCTCCAGCCGCGTGCCGTCGGCCGCTTCAAGGGTAATCTTCACATGGGTGGTGCCGACCGGCCGTGCGTCGCGCAGGCGATGGGCGGGCACGGCGAAGATCGGCTGCGGATGGCCGGAGCCGAAGGGACCCGCTGTCTCCAACTGGTCGATCAGCGCGATGGTGGCGCCCGAGGCGCCGAGCGCGCCGTCGATCTTCAGCGTCTGGTTGGCGGCAAGTGCCCCCACCTGTTCGGCGGAGGCCTCGTCGAAGAAGGTGCGCAGGCGACCGAGATTGGCACGCTCGACGGTCAGGCCCGCCGCCATGGCATGCCCCCCACCCTTCACCAGCAGGCCCGAATCGACGGCGGCACGCACCATGCGGCCGATGTCGAAGCCGTTGATGGAGCGGCCGGAGCCCGTGCCCTTGCCGTTGAGGTCAAAGGCGATGGCAAAGGCCGGGCGCTTGAACTTTTCCTTGAGCCGGGCGGCGAGCAGGCCGACGATGCCGGGATGCCAGTTGTCGCGCGCCGTGACGATGACCGAGGCCGCCTGCCCGTCGCCGTATTCCGCCAGCGCCTCGGCTTCCGCTTCGGCCAGCATGACCTGTTCCATGGCCTGGCGCTCGCGGTTCAGCTCGTCGAGCTTGACGGCGATCTGATCGGCTTCGCCCGGGTCGTCGAGCGTCAGCAGGCGGCTGCCGAGTGCGGCGTCGCCGATGCGCCCGCCGGCATTGATGCGCGGGCCGACGAGAAAACCGAAATGATAGGGCGTGACCGGTCCGCCGATGCCGGCGACGCGCAGCAGCGCGGCAAGCCCGGCATTGTTCTGGTGGCGCGCCGCGATCAGCCCCTTGGTGACATAGGCGCGGTTCAGGCCCTTCAACGGCACGACGTCGCACACCGTCGCCAGCGCCACGAGATCGAGCCAGGCGAGCAGATCGAGCGAGCGGGCCTGCGGATGGCCATTCTGGCGCAGCACGCGCAGGGTGGCGACCAGGACGAGGAAGACCACGCCGGCGGCACAGAGATGCCCCTGCCCCGACAGATCGTCCTCGCGGTTCGGATTGACCAGGGCGAGACAAGGCGGCATTTCGTGCCCCATCTGGTGGTGGTCGATCACCACCACGTCGACGCCGCGCTCTTTCGCCACCGCCAGCGCGTCGAGGCTGGTCGAGCCGCAGTCGACGGTGACGATCAGCCGCGCGCCGCGATCGATCAGTTGGCCGATCGCCGCCGGGTTCGGCCCGTAGCCCTCGAAGATGCGGTCGGGAATGTAGATCTCCGCATCGATGCCGAAATGGTGCAGGAAGCGGGAGAGAAGCGCCGAGGACGCCGCCCCGTCGACGTCATAATCGCCGAAGATCGCTACGCGTTCGCCGCGGCCGATCGCCTGGACCAGCCGTTCTGCCGCCGCTTCGCAATCGGTGAGACGATAGGGATCCGGCATCAGGTTGCGAATGCTCGGCTCCAGGAAGCCCGGCGCCTCGTCGACGGCCACGCCGCGTCCGGCCAGCACCCGCGCGACGAGCTCGGGCATGCCGTGCAGCTGGCTCATCGCAAGCGCGCGGTTCTGGCCGGCCTGATCGAGGCGCGAGACCCATCGCTGCCCGGAGACTGAGCGGTCAACGCCGAGAAATGCACGCGGAACGGGATCGACGGGTTCTTCCATGCCTGAATGCTGTCCTTTGAGCCTGCGCCCTTTCTACAGGTCCGGCAGCAAATGACCAGCCCGGCTCGGGTTCGGCCATAACCTGCAACCGCGACGCTAGAAAGACAGGCGACGGCGAGAAGCAGCACGGTCATCAGCGGGACATAGAGAATGACGGCCAGTTGCGGGCACCCCGACTCGTCGTCATCACGCCCCAGCGATCATGGCCCGCGCCGCTATATATGAACCCGCTTCCTTCTTCAACTGTGATCACCGGCCCCTCCCCGACGATTCACCATGGCACGAGCTGCCGCTATCGCGCAAAGCGCGAAGTGATTGGGGAAAAATGGCGGGACAGGATTGTCCGCGAAGACGGCCGGCGCGGCGGATGCCGGCCCACAAGCCGGCACCCGCTCGAACCACTTGTCAGGCCGTCTTCGGGCGCTCGATGCGAATCACCTGCGGCTCGCCGACGAGATAACCTTCGCTCTTGATGGCGGCGACGGCCTTGCGCACCGCGTCTTCCATCGTCGCATGGGTGACGAGAATGATCGTGACCGGCGCGTCGGCCGCGGCATGCTCCGACCGCTGCACGATCGATTCCAGCGAAATGTTATTATGCGCCATCTTGGTGGCGATGCTGGCAAAGACGCCGGTGCGGTCGACCACCGTCAGGCGGATGAAATAGCCGCCCTCATGGCTGCGCATCTGCGCCTGGCGATAGGGCTCGAGCAGATGCGCCGGGCGGCCGAGCACGGGAACCTGCTGGGTGCCGGGACGGCTCTTGGCGATGTCGGTGATGTCACCGAGCACGGCCGACGCCGTGGCATTGCCGCCGGCGCCAGGGCCGACCATCAGCAGTTCGCCGAGAATGTCGGATTCGAGCGCAACCGCATTGGTCACGCCGTCGACCTGGGCGATCACCGACTCGAGCGGCACCATGGTCGGGTGCACGCGCTGTTCGATGCCGGTCTCGGTGCGCTGGGCGACGCCGAGCAGCTTGATGCGGAAGCCGAGGTCGCGGGCGGCGGGGAGGTCCTCGATCGAGATATTGCTGATGCCCTCGAGATAGATGTCGTCGGCCGAGATCTGGCTGCCGAAGGCCAGCGTGGTCAGGATCGACAGCTTGTGCGCCGTATCGTTGCCCTCGATGTCGAAGGTCGGATCGGCCTCGGCATAACCCAGACGCTGTGCTTCCTTGAGGCAGGCCTCGAAGGACAGGCCTTCCTTCTCCATCCGGGTCAGGATGTAGTTGCAGGTGCCGTTCATGATGCCGTAGACGCGGGAGAAATGGTTGCCCGTCAGGCTTTCGCGCATCGCCTTGATGACCGGGATACCGCCCGCCACCGCCGCTTCGTAGTTCAGCAGCAGGCCCTTGTCCTCGGCCAGCCTGGCCAGTTCCACGCCGTGGCGGGCGAGAAGCGCCTTGTTGGCGGTCACGACATGCAGCCCGCGGGCCAGCGCCGCGCGAACCGACCGGTCGGCCGTGCCCTCGGCCCCACCGACCAGTTCGACGAACAGGTCGATATCGCCCTTCTCGGCCATTTCGACCGGATCGTCGAACCAGGTGATGCCGCTGAGGTCGACGCCGCGATCCTTGCTGCGATCGCGCGCCGACACGGCGGTGATCTGGATGGCGCGGCCGCAGGAGACGGCCAGTTCATTGCTGCGCTGTTGAAGGATGCGGACCAGCGAGGCACCAACGGTGCCGAGACCCGCAATGCCAATTTTAAGGGCATCAGCCATAAATAAATCCTGACAATTCAAAAACGTGGGAAATGGCGGCCGCGAAACGGGCCGCCAGGAATTCAGCGATGGACGTTGAGCGGGATGACGTTGTGCATCGTCTCGTCGGCGGTCGACAGGAACTTCTTGATGCTGCGCGCCGCCTGACGGATGCGGTGCTCGTTCTCGACGAGAGCCAGACGGACGTATTCGTCGCCCATCTCGCCGAAGCCGATGCCCGGGGCGACCGCCACGTCGGCCTTCTCGACCAGAAGCTTGGAGAATTCCAGCGAACCGAGCGAGCGGAACTTTTCCGGGATCTTGGCCCAGGCGAACATGGTCGCCGCCGGCGGCGGCACTTCGAAGCTTTCGACCATCACGTCGCGGCGACGCTCTTGTAGATGGAGCGGACCTCGGCGATGTCCGAGCCGTCGCCGTTCAGCGCGTGGGTGGCGGCCACCTGGATCGGTGTGAAGGCGCCGTAATCGAGGTAGGACTTCACGCGGGCCAGCGCCGCGATCAGCCGCTCGTTGCCGACGGCAAAGCCCATGCGCCAGCCGGGCATGGAAAAGGTCTTGGACATCGAGGTGAACTCGACCGCTATATCGATCGCGCCCGGCACTTCGAGCACGGACGGCGGCGGATTGTCGTCGAAGTAGATTTCCGAATAGGCGAGATCGGACAGCACGATGAGGTCATGCTTCTTGGCGAAGGCGATGACGTCCTTGTAGAAATCGAGGCTGGCGACGCGGGCCGTCGGGTTGGACGGGTAGTTGATGATCAGCGCGATCGGCTTGGGGATCGAATGGCGCACCGCGCGCTCGAGCGGCGGGAAGAAGGTCTCGTCCGGTTCGACCGGGATCGAACGGATGACGCCGCCGGTCATCAGGAAGCCAAAGGCATGGATCGGATAGGTCGGGTTCGGGCAGAGAACCACGTCGCCCGGCGCGGTGATCGCCTGGGCCATGTTGGCAAAGCCTTCCTTCGAGCCGAGCGTCGCCACGACCTGGGTGTCGGGGTTGAGCTTGACGTTGAAGCGGCGGGCATAATAGGCCGCCTGGGCACGGCGCAGGCCGGGAATGCCGCGCGACGAGGAGTAACGATGGGTGCGCGGGTCCTGAACCACTTCGCAAAGCTTGTCGACGATCGCCTGCGGCGTCGGCAGGTCCGGATTGCCCATGCCGAGGTCGATGATGTCGGCGCCCGCGGCTCGCGCGCTCGCCTTCAAAAGATTGACCTGTTCGAAAACGTATGGCGGCAGACGCCGGACCTTATGAAATT
>JAHRYZ010000025.1 GCA_020621905.1 Rhizobium sp. | reverse complement strand
GATATCGAGCACGGTAGCGCCGTTGGCGAGGTTTGCGGCAAAACGGTCGAGCCAGGGCTTTTCAAACAGGTGTTTCGAGCGAATGTCCTCGAAGGCGCGGGCGTGGCGCTCGTAGAGACCAATCACCCGCTCCGCCTCGCTCATGGCCGCCTCACAGTGCCGCGCGGACCGCCGCGACGATCCCGGCCACCCGGGGGTTACCGTCATGCTCGGGCTTGCGGGCCCGCACGAGGCAGGCCTCGGACTTGAGGATGACGCCGTCGGAGAGGATCTTCAGGTGGTTGGCCCTGAGCGTCGAGCCGGTCGAGGTGATGTCGACGATAATGTCGGCCTGGCCGGCGGCAGGCGCCCCTTCCGTCGCGCCGAGGCTTTCGACGATGCGGTAGAGCTGGATGCCATGCTGGCTGGAGAAGAACTGCTGGGTGAGACGCCAGTATTTCGTCGCGATCGTGAGCCGCCGCCCGTGACGGGTGCGGAAATCGGCGGCGACGTCACCAAGGTCGGCCATGGTGTCGACGTCGAGCCAGATTTCCGGAACGGCGACGACCACGTCGGCATGGCCAAAGCCCAGGCGGGCGCAGATCTCGACGCGCTTGTCCGCTTCCGCCAGACCCTCGCGGATCAGGTCTTCGCCGGTCACGCCGAAATCGACCGTGCCGGCGCCGATCTCGCGGGCGATTTCGGACGCCGAGAGAAAGGCGATCTCGATGTCGTCCACGCCTTCGACGCGACCGCGATAGGAACGGTCATTGCCGACGGCGACGATCTTCATGCCGGCGCGCTCGAAGATGGCCTGGCAATCGTCCTTCATCCGGCCCTTGGAGGGCAGTCCGATCGTGATGGTCATCGTGCGGCCCTCGCGCTTTCGATGCGGTCGAGCCAGAGCGAGAAGCCGACGGCCGGAATATGGTTTTCGGCACCGAGCAGGGTCAGCAACCGGTCGAAACGACCGCCGCCGGCCAGCACTGCGGGCTCACCGGCAATCCCGATCTCGTAGACGAGGCCGGTGTAATAATCGAGCGGACGGCCGAAGGCGGCGCGGTAGTTGATGCGGTCCAAATCGAGCCCGATATTGGCAAGGGCGGCGACACGCTCGTCGAAGCGCGACAGGGCCGGCCCGAGCTTCAGGCCGGCGGCATCGGCAAAGCCGGCAAGGGCGGCGGAGGCTTCCGACAGCGGCAGTTCGAGCGAGAGAAACTCGCGCAACAGCAGCAGGGCCGCGCCGTCGAGCCGGGTCTCGGCCAGTTCCAGCTTTTCCTTCAGGCGCCTGGCAATCTCGGCGGGCGAGCGGCTGGCATTGGTGGAATAGCCGGTCGCCTGCATGGTCTCGTCGATCCGGGCGATCAGCGCCCAGTCGCGGCCGCTCGACACCATCTCGACGATCTCCGGATCGAGGCCCGGAACCGGATTGGGACTGCCGAGCTTCCTTAACAGCTGGTCGATCTGTTCGGGATTGCCGAAGGCCTGGATCAGCCGCTTCTGCCAGCCAGCCGGCAGGCCGAGCGCCTTGACCACCGCCTCGAACACCGCCTGGTCGCCGAGCGTCACGACGAGCTTGCGGCCGGGCAAGAGCCGCCCGAGAATGGCGTGGGCGTCACCGATGGCGCGGGCATCGGCACCGGCAATGCCGGTATCGCCGAGATCCTCGATGCCAGCCTGGTAGAATTCATTGGCGCCGTCGCGGCGCTGGCGGAACACCTCGCCGAGATAGGCATAGCGCTTCGGCGTGCCGGTCGCGGTCTCGATGTGGCGCAGGCACACGGGAATGGTGAACTCCGGACGCAGGCAGAGGCTTGTCCCCCGCTCGTTCTCGGTCATGAAGATGCGGCGGCGCAGATCCTCGCCGGCCATGTCGAGAAACGGCTCGGCCGGCTGGATCACCGGCGTGTCGACCCTCTCCGTCCCGCGGGCGGCGAATTCGTCGAGCAGGGTGCCGGCGAAATCCGGCATGTTGATCAGCGGCATGGGACGGCTCCGGCACGCGTTGTCATGTGCCCCTCATCCGCCTGCCGGCACCTTCTCCCCGCGAGCGGGGAGAAGGCCGATCCGGCGAAGCCTCGGCCAAGCGACAAGATCGCTCGGGGCACGTCCCCTCTCCCCGCCTGCGGGGAGAGGGTTAGGGTGAGGGGCAACTTTGACACGGCGACCATCTTACTGCTTCGCCCGGCGTCGGTCTTCCGCCTGGGCCGCGAGGATCTCCCTGACCTTGGCGACAAGGTCCGCTTCCGGCACGACGTCCTGCGCGACGCGGGCCTCGCGCCATTCGGCATTGTCGGTAATCTCGCCGGAAAGCCGCTTGCCCTCGATCAGGTCCTGATCTGCACCACCCCTTGCGCGCGCTCGTCGCCGCCCTGGATGATGGCGATGGGGGAGCCGCGGCGGTCGGCATATTTCAGCTGGTTGCCGAACTTCTTCCAGTTGCCCTGGTACATTTCGGCGCGGATTCCTTCGTTGCGCAGCGCCTGGGTGAAGCGCTGGTAACGGCCCATACTCTCGACATCGCCGTCCATGACGGTGACGAGGACCGGCGCGACCACCTCGTCGGCGCCGAGCTTGCCGAGGTTCTTCAGCGCCGTCATCAGGCGCGAGACGCCGATGGAGAAGCCGGTGGCCGGAACCGGCTGGCCCATGAAGCGCGAGACGAGACCGTCATAGCGACCACCGCCGCCGACCGAGCCGAAGACGACCTTTTCGCCCTTCTCGTTGGTAACGTCGAAGGTCAGCTCGGCTTCGTAGACCGGGCCGGTGTAGTATTCGAGGCCGCGCACAACGGAGGGGTCAATCTTGATGCGGTCGGGGCCATAGCCAGCGCCAAGCACGAGGCTACCGATCGTGTTGAGCTCGTCGACGCCTTCCGCACCCTTTTCTGTGCCGGCAACCAGCTCGGCAAGATGCACGGCGCTTTCCGCATAGTCGGTGATGCCGACGAAGAACAGAACCTTCTCGATCTGGTCGGCATTGAGGCCTGCGCCCTTGGTGAAGTCGCCGGACTCGTCCTTCCGGCCTTCGCCGAGCAGGAGGCTCACGCCTTCGGTGCCGAACTTGTCGAGCTTGTCGATGGCACGCAGCACGGTGAGGCGACGGTTGAAGTTCTCTTCGCCGCCGACACCGATCGCTTCCATCACGCCGTCGAGAACCTTGCGGTTGTTCACCCGGATCACGTAGTCGCCGCGCTTGATGCCGAGCGCTTCCATGGTGTCGGCCATCATCATGCACATTTCGGCATCCGACTGGACGCCCGGCGCGCCGACGGAATCCGCGTCGAACTGCATGAACTGGCGGAAGCGGCCGGGGCCGGGCTTTTCGTTGCGGAAGACATAGCCGGCGCGATAGGTGCGGTAGGGCAGTTGGATCTCGTTGAATTTCTCCGCCACATGGCGGGCGAGCGGCGCGGTCAAGTCGTAGCGCAACGACATCCACTGCTCGTCATCGTCCATCAGCGAGAAGACGCCCTCGTTCGGCCGGTCGGCATCGGGCAGGAACTTTCCGAGCGCATCGGTATATTCGAACAGCGGCGTCTCGACCGGGTCGAAGCCGTAGCGCTCGTAGACTTCGCGGATCTTCGCCGTCATCTCGTTGACCGCGCGAATGTCGGCCGCCTCGCGATCGACGAAGCCGCGCGGCAGGCGGGCTCTCAGTTTCTGCGGCTTCTTGGTCTTTTCGCTCATGATGCGGGCACCGGATTTCTTCGTTTTGAAATGTGTCGGTGTCTTAGAGGATCGGGGTTTTGGCGGCAAGGGCCGAGAGGCCGGCAGCGGCGGCGGCACGCTGGAAAGTGGTCGGCCGGAGTGGTATATTGCAGCGGCCCGTCAGAGGTTGGGCCTATGAACAAGCGCGTCACACTCGAGATGCCGGAAGAAATGCACCGGCTGTTGCTGAAATATGCAGCCGAAGCCGGAACGGAACCGGATGCCTATCTGCTGGAAATGATCGAGGAGCAGCTAGAGGACGCCTATTTCCTGCGTCAGGCTCAGGAGGTTCTGGAAGCACGGGCGCGCGGCGAGAGCTGCACCTATTCTCTGGATGAAGTGAAGCGCGAACTTTGCTTGGAGGATTGACCTCGACGACAAGGCGAGAAAGCAACTTGCCAAGATCGGCAAGGCGTCCGCTGCGCGCATTATTGCTTATCTCGGACAGCGGATTAGCCCACTCGACGACCCCCGCCAGCAAGGCAGCGCTCTTCATGCTCCGGCCCATCACGAAACCGGGACCGGCCTTGCTTTCGACGAAATCGCGCTTACCTTCGGCGACATGAGATTGCTGATCCGCACGCTGCTTGTCCTCGCCGCCCTGGCCTATGGTGCCATGCCGCTCACCGGCATGGCGGGGGCTATGCCGGCCGGAGCGGATGCGGTCATCGCAAGCGCGGTTGTCGAACCGGCCGCCAGCCCTCATGCCATGCATGGCCATGCGATGCAGTCCGAGGCAACGATGATCCCGGATGCCGCTCAGGCGGAAGCCGATTGTCCGCATCCGGGCAAGACGGATCGCATCCCGCATTGCGCCGCCTGCCTGACCTTGCCGGCCGATCTCAGGATTGCGGCGTCCGGCAGTCCGCCCCGCGCGGCCGAAGCACCGTCGGTCACCGTCGCCTTTTCCTCCCGGCCGGCCGCCCCGCTCGATCCCCCTCCCCGCGTCTGACGGCTCCGGTTTCGAACAAACGGCGCCTGTCGCCGAAACCTGAATTCCGCCTCAAAGACAAAGGAACAACCATGCTTATCAAAGCACTCTTCACCGCATCCGCCGTTCTTCTCGCCACTGCCGCGTCCGCCCAGGACAGCACCAGCCACGAAGGCCACACGGCAACCATGGACATGAGCCAGCCGGTCGGCGACCAGGGTCCGTCCAGCGTCGCCTTCGCCCAGGCCAACGGCAAGATGCACAACGACATGGCGATCGAATATTCCGGCGATGCCGATGTCGATTTCGTCCGCGGCATGATCCCCCACCACCAGGGGGCGATCGACATGGCCAGGATCCAGCTGCAATACGGCAAGGATCCGGAAATCCGCAAACTCGCCGAAGAGGTGATCAAGGCCCAGGAAGGCGAGATCGCCATGATGCGGGAATGGCTGGCCAAGCACGGCAAGTGATCTGCGGGAACGGCCGAGCCTGACGCATTGTCGGGCTCCCGTCCCGGTTCGATTACCCAGCATGGACGCCGCCCCTCGGGCGGCGTTCGTGTGACGCGAAATGGAGATTTCGCCGGCAAGGCCAAGTCTGCAGCAGCGGCTTTCGGGCTTGCGCCCAAGGCCTCGCCATTGCCGAACGAAGGCGCTATTTTGCCAGCGTCTGGTCACAACAGAGAGACGTGCATGAACACCCGCCCCCTCACCGTGATCGGCTTCGACGCCGACGACACGCTCTGGCAGAACGAACAGTTCTACCGGCTGACGGAAGAGCATTTCCGCGGCCTGCTGGCTGACTTCGCCGAAGGCGAGCACATTTCTCAGCGCCTGCTCGAGGCGGAGAAGCGCAACCTTTCGCATTACGGTTTCGGCATCAAGGGCTTCACCCTGTCGATGATCGAGACGGCCCTGGAGGTGACCGAGGGCCGCGTTCCGCCGCAGATCATCGGCGAGATCCTGTCGATCGGCCGCGACCTGCTCAGCCATCCGGCCGAAACCATGCCGCATGCCCGCGAGACGCTGGAAGCACTGGCCGGCGATTATTATCTGGTGCTCATCACCAAGGGCGACCTGTTCGACCAGGAACGCAAGCTCGCCCAGTCGGGGCTTGGCGACTATTTCGATGCGGTGGAGATCGTCTCGGACAAGTCGGCGACCACCTATCGCCGCATCTTCGGCAAGACCGCCGACGGACCGGAACGGGCGATGATGATCGGCAATTCGCTGAAATCGGACATCGTCCCGGCGATCGCCACCGGCGCCTGGGGCGTGTTCGTGCCGCATGAACTGACCTGGATCCTGGAGCGGGTGGAAAAGCCGACCGAGGCGCCGCGCTTCCGCGAAATCGCCCATCTCGGCGAACTGCTTCCGCTGATCCACGAAATCGGCAGATAAGGGCAGTATCGACGATGCGTTCATTTGACGAGATCTGGAAAATCGCCGCCGATCGCAAGGGCGGGGATGCGGCGGTGGAAGCGGCCCTGCAATTTCCGAAGACCCGGGACGAGATCGCCGCCACGCCGGACGATCGCTTCCTGGCCACCATGACCAGGTGCATCTTCCAGTCGGGCTTCAACTGGAAGGTCGTCGAGGCCATGTGGCCCGGGTTCGAGGCGGCCTTCGACGGTTTCGACATTGGCCGCTGCGCCATGCTGCACGACGAGGATTTCGAACGGCTGGTTTCCGATACCCGCATCGTTCGGCACGGCCAGAAGATCCGCTCGGTGCAGGAGAACGCCGTCTTTCTCTCAGAGCTTGCGCGCGAACACGGCAGCGCCGCGCGCTTCTTCGCCGACTGGCCCGCCAACAATTACATGGCACTCCTCGACCTGTTGAAAAAGCGCGGTTCGCGGCTCGGCGGCAATACCGGCCAGTATTTCCTGCGCTTTGCCGGGATCGACAGCTTCATCCTGTCGCAAAGCGTGGTGAACCGCCTGATCACCGAGGGCGTGGTCGACAAGGCGCCCTCCTCGGCCAAGGAGAAAGCTGCCGTCCAAGCCGCCTTCAACACCTGGCGGGCGCAATCCGGCCGGTCGCTGACGGCAATCAGTCGCGTGCTGGGCATCAGCATCGACTGATTGCCGTCGTTTCACACGCTTTCGAATGCGGGAATACAAACCTGCCCCTCACCCCCCTGCCGGGACCTTCTCCCCGCGAGCGGGGAGAAGGGGCAAGCGGAAGCACCGTGCTCTTCACCAAAGTTGTCATTCTTACGCGGCGGGACGGCGAGCGCTTCCCTCTCCCCGCTTGCGGGGGGTCCGAAGGACGGGTCGAGACACGTGGCTCGACCCCGGTCGGGCCAGGGTGAGGAGCAATGACGATGCGTCCCGGATCTTGCAGACCAGCCCCGAAGGACGCCCGCTCAGGCCGGCCGCACGAACTGCGCCCGCATCGTCTCCACCAGCCCCTGGCAGCAACAGCCTTCGATGTGATCATTGACCAGCCCCATGGCCTGCATGAAGGCGTAGATGGTGGTCGGCCCGACGAAGGACCAGCCGCGCTTCTTCAGGTCCTTCGACAGACGCACCGAGGTCGGCGAGGTCGGATTGGCCCGCAACGTCGCATAGTCCATGCGCGCCGGCCGCTCCTCCGGCTTGGGCTCGAAGCTCCAGAAATAGCGCGAAAGCGAGCCGAACTCGGCTTCCAGATCGACCGCATGGCGGGCATTGTTGATGGTCGAGACGATCTTGCCGCGGTGGCGCACGATGCCGGTATCGGCGAGGCAGCGGGCGATATCGGTATCGTCGAACCGGGCGACCCGATGGAAATCGAAGCCGGCAAAGGCCGCGCGGAAATTCTCCCGCTTGCGCAGGATCGTCAGCCAGGACAGGCCGGACTGGAAGCCTTCGAGACAGATCTTCTCGAAGAGCCGGACGTCATCGGTGACCGGCCGGCCCCATTCCTCGTCGTGGTAGCGGCGGTAGTCCTTGAGCCCCCCGTGCCAGAAGCAGCGGTCCAGTCCATCTTCGCCGGTGATCAGGCCGGTCTGTTCCATGCGCATCGATTCCCTTTTCTGCCCGGCGATTCGTTTACCATTTGTTCACTGTTTTTCCAAACGGAGCGCTAACCCTGATGAAAGGTTTACGCGCCCTGCGGCATTTTCATGAACGGGCATTTACCAATTGTCGCGACGACACTGGCACGATCGAACCCACAGCCATTCCAGGCTTGCCTCCTCGGTCCCATGTAGCGAGTCGTCCGATGTTCGTGAAATCCGTCTTCCTGGCCGCCCTCGTCGGCCTTTCCGTCGCCCTTCCCGCCGCCCAACCGGCCTTTGCCGGCGAACGCTATCAGTCGCGCCCGCCGGTGATCGTCAGCCCCGACCTTTCGGCCCCCTGGGTCATGCAGCTCGGTGGTGCGGCGCGTCCCGTGGTCTATGCGCCGCGTGCCGTTCAGCCGCAGGTGCGCACCTACCAGCGCCAGGTTCAGCGGCGCGCGCCGCAGGCGAGCCTGATGCAGCCCGTCGCCGCCCGGGCGAACAAGCCGATCCGCACGCAGATCGATCCGGTCTTCCTGCCGCAAATGGTGGCCTATGACAGCCCGCACAAGCCGGGCACCATCGTCATCGACACCAACAACCGCTTCCTCTACCTGGTGACCGGCAACGGCCAGGCCCGTCGCTATGGCGTCGGCGTCGGAAAGCCGGGCTTCGAATGGGCCGGCAAGCACAAGATCACCGCCAAGAAGGAATGGCCGGACTGGACGCCGCCGAGCGAGATGATTTCCCGCGAAGCTGCCAAGGGACACTATCTGCCCGCCCGCATGGACGGCGGCCCGGAAAATCCGCTCGGCGCCCGCGCCATGTATCTCGGCTCCACCCTCTACCGTATCCACGGGACCAATGCGCCGTGGACGATCGGCAGCGGCGTATCCTCGGGCTGCATCCGCATGCGCAACGAGGACGTCGTCGATCTCTACGAGCGCGTCGGCGTCGGCACGACCGTGATCGTCATGTAGAGAATCTCCCTGTTCTTGCCGCAGCAAGTGTTGCCCGGGCATCTATCATTTTTTGATGAGACAATGCTCGGGGACTTGCATCCGCATCAGAGTCGGCTAGGCTCCCAGCCCTTATGATTTGGGGGATTCCACCATGAAGAAGTACTTGGTCGCCTTGGCGGCCGCATCGATCGCCATCGGCAGCTTCGCCGTTCCGGCTTCCGCCGGCACCTTGAGCGCCAACCATCCGGCCGCCCCCGGCGACGTCACGCTCGTCGTCCAGCAGAAGAAGCCGGCCGAAAAGTTCAAGCGCCGCGTGGTGCGCCTGCTGACCGACGAAAAGCCCGGCACGATCATCATCGATACGAACAACAAGTTCCTCTACTACATCGAGGGCAACAACCGCGCGACCCGCTACGGCGTCGGTGTCGGTCGCGAAGGCTTCGGCTGGTCCGGCGTGGTCAAGATCGGCCGCAAGGAAGAATGGCCGAGCTGGCGTCCGCCGGCTGAGATGCGCCGCCGCGAAGCCGCCAAGGGTCACAAGCTTCCGGTGGTGCAGGAAGGCGGCATCGACAATCCGCTCGGCGCACGTGCCATGTATCTCTACAAGGGCGGCCGCGACACGATCTTCCGCATCCACGGCACCAACCAGCCCTGGACGATCGGCCTCAACATGTCGTCCGGCTGCATCCGCATGATGAACAAGGACGTCGAGCATCTCTACGAGCGCGCCGGCGTCGGCAGCAAGGTCATCGTCATCGGCCCCGGCAACCGTCAGGGCGACGTGAGCTTCGAGGACAAGGGCATCGACATCCTGCGGACGATGTTCGGCGGCTGACAGCCGATTGCCGTATTTCACAAGGTGCGGGGCGGCGGCAGCTTCCCGCACCTTTTTTGTTGCCAACCGTCCCGTTTCTTCCGCGCGCCTGCACATGCCGGGCCGCCAAGCAATGGCCGAATTGACGAAGGTCAGGAAATTGCGCCCAGTTTCGGTCGTTCCGAAAACGGTGATGCAAATTGGGAACAGACTTCGCGCAGAAAATCGATTATCAAACATATCGAACATCATCAGATTCGCGGATCGCACTCATGAACACGAAGCTTCGCACCCTGCTCGGCGCCACTGTCGCGGCAAGCATCCTCGCCCTGTCAGCCTCCCTGGCCAATGCCGAAATGGCGATCTCCGTCTATGGGGGCTTCCAGTCGGCGCCGCACAGCGACGTCGAGGTTTCCGACGAACCGGACTTCACCGCCGGCTGGGAAGGCCGCTCGTTCGAAATGCCGCCCTATTACGGCGTGCGCGGCACCTGGTGGATGGAAGAGATCGGCCAGCCGAACCTCGGCGTTTCGCTCGATTTCACCCATGCCAAGGTCTATGCCGACGACGACACGCTCGCCGAGACCGGCTGGGACCACTTCGAATTCTCCGACGGCATCAACCTTCTGACGTTGAACGCGCTCTACCGCATGCCGATCGAAGGCACCAAGTTCGTGCCCTATGCCGGCATCGGCGCCGGTATCAACGTGCCGCATGTCGAAGTGACGCGCGCCTCGGGCACCACCTTCGAGTACCAGGTCGGCGGCGCCACCGTGCAGGCACAGGCGGGCATCGCCTACCAGTTCAACGACAACTGGTCGACCTTCCTGGAATACAAGGGCAACTATTCCTGGGTCGACGTCGACATCGACAGCGGTGCGACGCTCAAGACCGACATCATGACCAACGCCATCAACGCCGGCATCAGCTTCCATTGGTAAGACCGGCGGGCTTCGGCGGCCCGCCTATTTGATCTCGCAGAATATTGCGGCCTCGTGCGACACCGGAACGTTGCGCGGGGCCGCTTTCTTCTGGTCGGCACTGCTGACGGTCAGCATGTAACGACCGCTGAAGCGATCGGGATCCTTGACTGTCGATTTCGTCACGACCGAGAGTTCGAAGGTCTCGAAAGGATCGGCGTCGCGAGTGTCGGTGTAGATCTGCAGGCGCAGGTCGTTGCCGTCCATCCACGCCTGCTTCAGCATGGCCGAATTGAGCTTGAGATTGCGAAAGGCGGCAGGCGCCTCGGGGCTCTTGATGTCGGTGATGCCGCGGAAATGCACCAGCCTCTTGCCGTCGCGGGCGGCGAATGCGCTTTCGATCGACATCTTCACCACATCATCGGCCGCGGCGCAGTAGATCCGCGTCGCACCGACCGCCGGCAGGGCGCTTGCCAACAGCAGCATGCCTGCTGTGATTGCCTTCATGGACATCAACTTTTCCTCCGGGGACCTTTCGGCCCCATTTCAGAAAACACTCTATCAGCATCGCCTTAATGGATTCCGACCCGCTGACCGGAGCCGGCACAGGTTCCTTGCTCCATATTGAGCCATCCTCACATTTTCTTGACCGTCAGGCACCAAGCTTTGCCGGCCTTTCACCGCCATAGGCCCAGTCGAGCAGCTCGATGGTGTGGACGATCGGCACGGCGGTCCCCGATCCGATCTGCGTCATGCAGCCGATATTGCCGGCGGCGATCACATCGGGCTTGGTCGCCTCGAGGTTCTTGACCTTGCGCGCCTTCAACGTGGCGGAAATCTCCGACTGCATGATGTTGTAGGTGCCGGCCGAACCGCAGCACAGATGGCCCTCCGCCGGATCACGCACAGTAAAGCCGGCATTCTTGAGCAGCGTCTTCGGCGCCATGGTGATCTTCTGGCCATGCTGCATCGAACAGGCGGAATGATAGGTGACGGTCAGGTTCTTCTTCTCCTGCACCGGCAGGTCGAGGGTCGACAGATATTCCGTCACGTCCTTGGCAAGCGTCGAGACGCGCCTGGCCTTCTCGGCATAGGCCGGATCGAGCCGCAGCATGTGGCCGTAGTCCTTGATGGTCGTGCCGCAGCCGGAGGCGGTGATGACGATCGCGTCGAGCCCGGCCCTGTCGATCTCGCGGATCCAGACGTCGACATTGCGACGCGCGCTGTCGAGCGCTTGGCCCTCGCGGCCCATGTGATGGACCAGCGCGCCGCAGCAGCCCTCGCCCTCCGGCACGACGACCTCGACGCCGAGGCGGGTCAAGAGCCGGATGGTCGCAGCGTTGATGCCCGGGTCGAGCACCGGCTGGGCACAGCCGGTGAGGATCGCCACGCGGCCGCGCTTCTCGGCCCTCGGGGCGTGGGTGGCGGGACGGGCGCTGTCGCCGGCGGCCGGAATGCTGCGCGGCGCGAGATCGAGCATGGCACCCATCGGCCGCAAGGCCGGAATGCGCTTGAACAGGCCGGCGAAGGGACGACCCAGGCGGGCGAGAGCGAGCGCCGCGCGGAAGCGGGCCGGATAGGGCAGCGTCATCGCCAGGATGCCGCGCGTCAGCCGGTTCATCAGCGGCCGCCTATAGGTCTTCTCGATATGGATACGCGCATGGTCGACCAGATGCATGTAGTCGACGCCTGACGGACAGGTCGTCATGCAGGCGAGACAGGAGAGGCAGCGGTCGATATGGGTCACCACCTGCTTGTCCGCCGGACGGCCGTTCTCCAGCATGTCCTTGATGAGATAGATACGGCCGCGCGGGCTGTCGAGCTCGTTGCCGAGCGTCACATAGGTCGGACAGGTGGCCGTGCAGAAGCCGCAGTGCACGCATTTGCGCAGAATGCCCTCGGCCTCCGCGACATGCGGATCGGCGAGCTGTTCGGCGGTGAAATTGGTCTGCATCGATAAGCTCCTTGCGAGGCCCGCAGCCCCTCACCCTGACCTCCCCCGCAAGCGGGGCGAGGGAATTCACACCCACCACGTCTCGGGCTTGGCGATCGGCTCGCCGGCGGTCGCCTTCTGCAGGCCGATGATGCAGCGGACGACGATCCAGACCGCCGTGCCGATGGCGAGCAGAACGCCGATCACGGCCAGTGAAAGGATGGCCGAGACCAGGCCGTAGAGCAGGCCGATCCAGAAGGTTCGGATGGCGTAGGTGTAGTGCGTGTCGATCCAGCCGCCCGCCTTGCCCCGGTTCAGATAGGCAAAGACCAGGCCGATGATGCCGGAAATGCCGATCAGGAAGCTCAGGAGATAGAGCGCATAGACCAGTTGCACGTTCAGCTTGCCGGGCTCCAGCCAGCTCTCCGGCTGGCGCGGATCGGGCGAAATCATCGGATCACTCATGCTGCCTCTCCTTTTGCCATGCGGCCCGGGTTGAAGATGCCGCGCGGATCGAATTTCTCCTTCACCCGCTGCGAAAGCAAGGCGACGGCCGGCGATTGCGGTTCGAAGGCCGGAACCTGGGCTCGCACCGCATCCGTCGCCCGCACCAGCGCGGCATGTCCGCCGCCGGCAGCCTTGATGTAGCGTCGCAGCAGTTCGGCTTCCGGATCGCCTTCGAGGCGCATCCACACCAGACCGCCCTGCCAGTCGTAGAAGGCGTCGATGCCGGCTTCCAGGCGAAGGGCGGCAACCAGCTTCCAGCCCTCGGACGGGGCGACCGAGACGCGCCAAAGCGGCCGCATCGTGCCGTCGGCGTAAGGATGGACATCACGGATCTCGCGCCAGAGCGCCAGCGTTTCGGCGTTTTCCAGCCGGGAGACCGGGCCGAACACTGCCATGGTGGTTGCCAGCGTTTCGGCGCGCACGGCAACGGAAGCTTCCAGACCCTCGAGGCGGAGCACGGTGGCCGCGCCCTCCGGCAGACTGCCGCCGAGGAAGCGGCCGCGCACGCTTTCCGGCAGGTGGGCGGCGCCCGAGACCTCGACGGACATCGCCATCGCCGCCGCCATGGCGCGGACCGCCTGCTCGTCCTCGAGCCCGGAGAGCACGATGGTGACCGCCGTCTTCGGCGCCGGCAGGACCTTGAAGGTCACCTCGGTCAGGAAGCCGAGCGTGCCGTAGGAGCCGGCCAATACCTTGACCAGATCGAGGCCGGTGACGTTCTTCATCACCCGCCCCCCGGCCTTGACGATCTCGCCATGGCCGTTGACGAAGCGCACGCCGAGCAAATGATCGCGCGCGGCACCGGCGGTGAAGCGGCGCGGACCGGAGGCATTGACGGCGAACAGGCCGCCGATGGTCGGCTCGCCCGCGGTTCCCATCATGCCGCGATGATCCGGCGGCTCGAAGGCGAGCGACTGGCCGTTGACGGCGACGGCCGCGGCAATCTCGGCGACCGGCGTGCCGGCGCGGGCGGTCAGCACCATTTCGGCCGGATTATAGGCGACGATGCCGAAAAGGCCGGAGGCGCTGAGCGCGGTCGCATTGGCGGTCAGGGCATTGCCGAAACCGGTGCGCGTCCCGCCACCGGAGATGGCCAGCGGCGCGGAACGTTCCGCATGATCGCGGATGAGATCTGCGGCTTCGGTTTCGGTTACCGGGGTCAGCATGTGGCGCCCCCGATCCGAAGGGCGAGTTTGGCGCACCCACCTGCTGCTGTCCGGATACGTCCGGCGTCGCGTGCCTGGATACCCCCCTCTGCCCTGCCGGGCATCTCCCCCTCAAGGGGGGAGATCGGGTGCGTTTGGCCTCGCCTGATTTTCACGTTTGACGGACCCTGATTGTGGGCATCGTGCGCTGCCGGAGATCGGGCGATAACCGCTTATTCCCTGAGGGGACTGCAGGGCAGAGGGGGGTAGGTAACCGTCGTCACGAAGAACATTGGCAGGCTTGCAGAATCCGTCACGCGGCCGTCCTCCCGTCGAGCGGAAACACCTTGGAAGGATTGAGCGTCCATTTCGGATCGAAGGCGGCGCGGACCGCCATCTGCTGGGCGAGGTCGGCCTCGGCATATTGATGGCGCATCAGGTCGCGCTTCTCGATGCCGACACCGTGCTCGCCAGTCAGGCAGCCGCCGGCGTCGACGCAGAGCTTGAGGATCTCCATGCCCGCGGCTTCCGCCCTTGCGGCGTCTTCCGGGTCGTTGATGTTGTAGAGGATCAGCGGGTGCATGTTGCCGTCGCCGGCGTGGAACACGTTGGCGACGCGCAGGCCGTAGCGATCGGTGATTTCCGACGTCGTCTTCAACACATAGGCCAGCTGGCTGAGCGGCACGGTGCCGTCCATGCAGATATAGTCGGCGATACGGCCGGTCGCGCCGAAGGCCGATTTGCGGCCCTTCCAGATCAGCGCCGATTCCATCGCCGACTGGCTCTCGCGCACGGTCTTGACCCCATGGCGCTTGGCGATCTCGACGATCGAGGCGAGCATGGCGTCCATTTCGGCCTCGGAGCCCTCGACCTCGATGATCAGCAAGGCTTCGACATCGAGCGGGTAGCCCGCATGGGCAAAGGCCTCGCAGATCTCGATCGCCGGCTTGTCCATGAATTCGATGGCGACTGGCACGATGCCGGCGCCGATGACGTCGGCGACGCAGGAGCCGGCCGATTCCGCGCTGTCGAAGCCGAACAGCACCGGGCGTGCGCCCTCGGGCTTGGCGATCAGGCGCACGGTGGCTTCGGTGATGACGCCGAGCTGGCCTTCGGAGCCGCAGACGAGGCCCAGCAGGTCGTAGCCGGCGCTGTCCAGCGCCTTGCCGCCGAGTTCGATCACCGTGCCGTCGACCAGCACCAGCTTCACGCCGAGCAGGTTGTTGGTGGTGACGCCGTATTTCAGACAGTGGGCGCCGCCGGAATTCATGCCGATATTGCCGCCGATGGTGCAGGCGAGCTGCGAGCTCGGATCGGGCGCGTAGAAGAAGCCGTCGCCGCCCACGGCATCGGAGATGGAAAGGTTGGTGACACCCGCCTGGACCGTGGCGCAACGATTGGCATAGTCGATGTCGATGATCCTGGTCATCGCCGAGAGGCCGAGCACGACCGCATCTTCCTGCGGGATGGCGCCGCCCGACAGCGAGGTGCCGGCGCCGCGCGGCACGACCGGGATATTGTATTTGTGGCAGTATTTCAGCACCGAGGCGACCTGGGCCGTGGTTTCCGGCAGGACGACCGCGAGCGGACGGCGGCGATAGGCGATGAAGCCGTCGGTTTCGAAGGGCACGAGTTCGATCGGTTCGTGCACCAGCCGCTCGGGCGGCACGAGTTCCGCAAGGTCGGCGACGATCTCCTTGCGGCGCGACAGGATGGCGGCATTCGGCTCCAGAAACTGGATGGCTTCGGACATGGATCCCTCCCCTGGCTCAGGCCCTTCGGCATACACCGCGCGGCCCTCGCCATCAATTGGTATTTTTTCTTTACCACTTCAACCAAAGTCGCGCAAATGCTATGGACTTATGACGAAATCGGAGAGAATGGATTCGCGCCATGACCAGTCTCGGCGACCTCGAAGTCTTTGTGCGGGTGATCGCGGTCGGCAGCATGTCGACGGCGGCGCGGGATCTCGGGCTCTCTCCCGCCGTCGTGTCGAAGCGCATCAAGCGGTTGGAGGACCGGCTCGGCACCCGTCTGCTGCAACGCACCACGCGGCAGATCTCGCTGACCGAGGCCGGACAGGGGTTTCACGAGCGGGTGATTGCCGTGCTTGCCGGACTGGAGGAGGCGGAAGCGTATGCGTCGGGGCGCTCGTCGGAAGTGGCGGGCACGCTGAAGGTCTCGGCGCCCACCTCGTTCGGCCGGCTGCACATCGCGCCGCATCTGAAGACCTTCATGGAGACCCATCCGGATCTCACCATCCACCTGGTCCTGTCGGACGAATTCACCGACATCGTCGGCGGTGGCTTCGACCTTGCCATCCGCATTGCCGAACTCATGGATTCGACGCTGGTGGCTCGGCGCCTCGCACCGGTGCGCCGCATCCTCTGCGCCTCGCCGGACTATATCGCCAGCCACGGCGCGCCGGAAACGATCGAGGACCTGAAACGGCATCACTGCCTTCCGGCGCACAATTACGATGCCTGGAAGCTCGAAGGTCCGCAGGGCGCGCTCAGCCTTCGCCCGGACGGCATGCTGATCACCAATTCGAGCGAGGTCATCCGCGAGGCGGTGATCGCCGGCCTCGGCATCGCGCTGCGCTCGACCTGGGACATTGGCCCCGAACTGAAGACAGGCAAGCTGGTGCAGGTGCTACGGCCTTGAGGGCTCGCGCATGTCTCGCTCTCGGCGGTCTATCCGAGCCGCCAGTTCCTGCCCGCCAAGGTGCGGCTGTTCATCGATTACCTGGCCGATCTCTACGGTCCCGTTCCCTACTGGGAGCGCTGAGCCCGCGTATCACCGCAGGGCTTCGGGCACATTGCTCCAGAAGCCGAATTTTTTCGGATGATTGCGGCGCAGGTCGGCGACGAAGTCGTCATGGTGCTGGAGGCGCGCGTCGGGCGGCAGATGCGGAACGAGGCGGACCAGCTCCTCGAGGTAGCGTGCCGCATGCGGATAGGCGACGCCGATGCCGCGGCGCAGGATGTCGCTGATCAGCACGCGATAGAGCACGGTCGCGGCCAGCGGTTGCTGGTCGGCCAGGGCCTCGGCCGCCGGCGCGAGATCCTCATAGTAGCGCCCTTCCCAGCGGTCTTCGTGGCGCAGCACGAGGCCCGCGGCGCGATCGAGCCTCGGCCAGGTGACGAAGAAATCGAGCGCGCCGTAGATGTCCTCGGCCTCCTCGACCAGGGCGAAGGCCCGGTCCATTTCGTCGAATTCGGCGAAATCGTCGAGCTTCGACAGATAGAGCTTCAGGATCGCCGGATCGAGCGTCTCGGCAAATTCCCGCCAGCGCAGCTCCTGGGCATCGCCGCGCCGCTTCAGCTTGTCGAGGATTTCGGCTTCCAGCATGCGGCGCTCCCGGGCGCCATATTCCGGACCGACGGAGGTCAACTCGCCGCCGACCGGCAAAAGCCGCATGCCGGTCGGGCGGCGCCGCACCCATTCCAGCGCCTCGTCATGGCGACCCGCGCCCTGGAGCAGGGCCGCGACCGTCAGCGTATCGCGGCGGTTCTCCGCCTTGCCCTCTTCGAGCGTCATATAGGCGTCCACATCGCCCTGGCGAAGCGCGATCGCCTGGAGGAGATCGAGCGCACCGAGCTTGCCCGGCTCCTTCGGCATGGCCTCGGCGAGCAAAGCCTTCCACGCGGTTGCGGCGGGCGCGGCGATCACCCCGGTCAGCTCATGCAGGAAGCCCGTGTGTTCGCCGTAACGGTCGCGCCGGCGCAGCGTCTCGAAGTGCGGCACCAGCGGCACCTGGTCCTGCGCATTCAAAGAGCGGATGAGTTCGGCCGCCGCCGCTTCCGCGTCGTCGAACACCTTCCACAGGCGGGCATTGTCCGACACCAGCCGCGCCGAGATGGGGAAGCGCAGCGCGAGGAAACGCAGGATGCGCTCCGCACCGCCCGCCGCATCGACCCCGCCCAGTTCTGAGAGAATGGTGCGCACCAGGCCGGCGAACTCGATGGCGAGATCCTTGGCGCGAGCATTGTTGATCCGCGTCTTCGCCTCCTCGTGCGTGTCCAGCCGGCGGTCGATCAGCCGCGCCATCTCCGCCGGGCCTGCCTCGCCGGCCAGGGCCGCCTCGAGCCTGGCCTTCAGGGCCTTGTTGGCCGAGGCTTCCTCCAGCAGGATCTCGACCAGCTTGTCGAGGCCAAGGCCGCTCAAGCCTTTCTTGTCGAGTTTCGCACGCTTCTGCCGGGTCATTCCATTCCGCTTGTGCCGTTCATTGTCTTCGGTCGCTTATATCAGGCGGACGGCAACGGCGGGCAAGGGGATTTCGCGCAACCCGTGACCAGATCCCCCATGTGGAGGCGCGTCGGCTTTTCACGACCTTGAAAACAGTACCATATTATGGTATCAATTCAATCATGAAGCGGAAGCACCGCGCCACACTCGAACAGATCTTCTCCCGTCCGGTCAGCGGTTCCATCCGTTGGGCGGACATCGAGGCACTGTTCGTTGCGCTCGGCGGCGAAGTCACCGAAAGAGAAGGCTCCCGCGTCGGTGTCTTCCTGTTCGACCAGATCCGGGTGTTCCACCGGCCCCATCCCTCGCCCGATACCGACAAGGGCGCGGTGGCCAGTATCCGCAAGTGGCTTGAAGAAAACGGAATTGCGCCATGAACAACATCATCGAGATCGAAGGCCAGAAGGCGGTCGTATCGCTCGATCCGGAACTCGGACTGCTTCGGGGCGAATTTCTCGGCCTCAACGGCGGGGCCGATTTCTATGCCGACAGCATAGACCAGCTTCGGCAGGAAGGCGCGACCTCGCTTCAGGTCTTCCTGGAGATGTGCGCGGAGAAAGGCATTTCCCCCTATCGCCAGTTCTCCGGCAAGTTCAACGTCCGCCTCGATCCGAAGCTTCACGAGGCCGCCGTGCTGGCAGCGCGGGCCGAACAGAAGAGCCTCAATGAATGGATCTCCGACGTCATCGAGGAAGCGGCCGGCCACTAGAAGACAGTCATGCTATTTGCGCTCCGCATGATCTGGCCCTAATCTGCGCGGCAGGAGAAAGCCCATGACTGTCACCGTATCGCTGAGCGCTGAACTGGAGGACTTCGTCGCAAAGAAGGTGGCCTCTGGTGAGTTCGCCTCGCCGGGCGACGTCCTGGCAGCGGCTCTCGGACTGCTTCAGGAGCGCGACAGTCTGGACGCTCTTTCGGCGGAAACGCTCAAGCGTGCGTGGACGGAAGGCGTTGCCAGCGGAGATTTCCGGCCGCTTGATCTGGCCGCGCTGAAAGCCGAAGCGCGTAGACAGCATCAGTCCAAGAGTTAGGCGATGACGCGCATCCTCTGGTCGTCAAAAGCCCGGAGCGATGTGTCGGACATCTGGCTATGGCTTGCCGAAACCGCAAGTCCAGCAATCGCCGATGACAAACTGGACCGGATCGCGGAGCGGGTCTCTGTGCTGGCCACCCATCCGATGCTCGGCCCGGTCCGCAAGGACATTGCGGACAACGCCCGGATGCTCGTCTGCGACCGCTGGCTCGTTCTCTATCTCATCGCAGACGATGGGAATGTCCAAGTCGTCAGGGTTGTCGATGGCGCACGCGATCCGGCGACAAGCCGCCAGGACTTCAATGCCCCTCGCCGTGGCTCTTCCTGATCCGCCTCACCACCCACCAGACGCCCAGCACGGCCAGCGGCACGGATAGCCCCGTGATCACCGCCGGGTCGACCGGCAGGAGGTCGTGGCTGATGGCCTTTGCGCCATAGCCGACCAGCCCGACGATGTAATAGGAGATCGCCGCGACCGAGAGGCCTTCGACCGTCTGCTGCAGGCGCAGTTGCATCTCGGCGCGGCGGTTCATGGTGGCGAGCAGGGCCGAATTCTGCCGTTCCAGTTCGACGTCGATCCAGCTTCGAACGAGGCTGGTGGCGCGCGACAGCTTGCGCGACAGGTTGGCCAGCCGCTCCTCGACCGACTGACAGGTACGCATGGCCGGCGCGAGGCGCCGTTCGAGGAAGGATCCGAGCATTTCGTAGCCGGGCTTGGGCGCCTCATCGAGCGCACGCACGCGCTCGCGCACGATGCCCTCATAGGCACGGCTCGCGCCGAAGCGGTAGAGGCTGAGCGCCGCATTGGCCTCGAGTTCGGCGGCAAGGCGGGTCAGTTCGGCCAGCATGGAATCCGCTTCTTCGCGCGCATGGGCCTTCATGCGCTGGGTAACGGCCGTCAGCCCGTCCTCGATGCGACGAATGTCCGGCGAGAGCGTCTGCGCCAGCGGCAGGCCGAGCATGGCGAGCGTGCGATAGGTCTCGATCTCGAGCAGGCGCTGCACCAGCGCGCCGCGTCCGGCCTCGGAGAGGCTGCGGTCGACGACGAGAATGCGGGTCAGCCCGTCGCCGTCCTGGCGAAAATCGGTGAGCACGGTCGCCTGGCCGTTCTTGACGTCACTGTAGCAGAGGCTTGTCAGATCGAAGAGCTGCATCGCCGCCTCGATCTCGGGCCCGTCACGGCGGATCTCCAGCCGGATGCCCGACATCAGCGGACCCGGCGCGGAAAAGCCGTCGCCGAAGGGGTGGACGAGAATTTCACCGCCGAAGGCGTCGGGCAGCGGACCGTCCCAGAACCAGGTGGAAAACTCTGTGTGGCGCTCCCAGCGCAGCGTTCCCTGGCCCCAGGGCATGGCGTGGTGGCGGGCATTGCGATCGGGCACGGCCACGCCGCGGGATCGCGACAGCTCGGCAAGTGCACTGTGATGCACGGCCGATCCGCCGTCCATCATGAAGGCCAACTGCACGATCACGCGCTCCGATTTCACCAACGCATAGGGCCGCGCATGGATCTCGCCCAGCGCCAATGCCCGCTCCGGCGACACCGGAAATGCGAAACTACCCTTCCCCATCAAGCCCGTCTCCCTTGGATCATTCCTGCCTTCTAGCAAATGCGCGGCGCCAGCGGCAGGGGGCCAGTTGATGCAGGACGCAAAGAGGGCAAGCGATCGCGCCACCGCGGGAAAACCAGTGCGCGAAAGTCATGCATTAAAACATAGAGATTCACATATTTATCTGTTGTTGGCGAACACGAACTCGACAAGAATGAATGTGGAGCACGCAACCGGCATCCCCATCCTGGGCTGAACGGCGCGTCTATGCCCATCACGATAGCGGCAGCACCTTTCCGCCTGCCGAACAATGGAGAGACCCCATGAAGCGACTTGTTCCGGCAACCCTGCTTGCCCTTGCGATCGGCCTGCCCGCCTTTGCCGGCGAGGTCGGCGATTTCGAAACGAAACTGCGCGCCGCCTATGGCGACTACCGCACGGCCCTGTTCACCACCAACATGGGCAAGGCCACGGAATCGACGGCCTCGCTCGGCAAATTCGCCAAGGCCTGGTCCGCGATCGCCGCCGAGCCCGCGCCGCCGCAATATGCGGACGATGCCAAATACGCCGAAACGCTGGCCGCCGTGAGCAAGATCACCGAAGCCGCGACCGCCGAAGTTGCGGCCGGGGAGCTTCCCAAGGCACACGACACGCTGGAAGGCATTCGCGACCAGATCGGCGATCTGCACATCCGCAACGACATCTACCGCTTTTCCGACCGGATGAACGCCTATCACGCCCGGATGGAGGAGGTGATCGCGCTCGACCCGGCGGACGCCGCCGGCGTGCATGCCGAGGCGGCCGTGCTGAAATACCTGCTCGGCGACGTCGTCGCCCATCCGCCGAAGGAGGCCGATGCGAGCTACAAGGAATTGCTCAGCGCCGTCGAAGCAAGTGTTGCGAAGCTGGAAGACGCCTCCAAGAGCGGCGATGCCGCAGCGATCAAGGCTGCCATCGGCGGGCTGAAGGCTCCCTATTCCAAGCTGTTCCTCAAGTTCGGCTGATCGCGGCAACCGGGGCGGCTCGTCCCGCGCACAGTGCCCGGTTCGCGACTGACGAAACGCAACTGGACAAATTAATTGACCAATCCCTCGACGGCTTGCTAAAAAGCCGCCGAGGGAGAATGTCGTGACGGACAAGGACGAAGGGCTTTTCGCCCAGATCAGCCATAGCCGCACCGCGAGCGAAGTGGTTCAGCAGATCGAAATGCTGATCCTCGACGGCGTCTTGCGCGACGGAGACCGGCTGCCCGGCGAACGCGATCTCGCCCAGGATCTCGACGTGTCGCGCCCGATCCTTCGCGAAGCCCTGAAGGAGCTGGAAGCCCGCGGCCTGCTGGTTTCCCATCACGGCGGCGGCACCTATGTCGCCGACATCATCGGCCAGGTGTTTTCCAAGCCGATCACCGAACTGATTTCCCGCCACGCCCGCGCCACGCGCGACTATCTCGAATATCGCCGCGAACTCGAGGGGCTGACCGCCGAACTCGCCGCGAAGCGCGCCACCGACACCGACCGGGCGCTGCTGACCCGCATCATCGACGACATGAGACAAGCGCATGCGGGCGGCATTGCGGAAGAAGAGCTCGCCGCCGACGTCGAGTTCCACAATGCGATCGGCGAAGCGGCCCACAACATCATCCTGTTGCACACCATGCGCGCCTGCTACCGTCTTCTGTCGGAGGGCATCTTCTTCAATCGCAAGGCCGTCTTCGCGCTTGCCAATGCGCGCGAACGCCTGCTGGAGCAGCATCTGGCCATCCATGCGGCGATCCTTTCCGGCGACGGCGAGGCGGCCAAGCGCGCCGCCCAGGCGCATATCGATTTCGTCATGCAGGCGGTCGAGGAATCTGCCCGCGCCGACGAATGGGGCCGGGTGGCAAAGCTTCGGCTGATCCGCCGCGACAACAATCCCCAAGGCACACGAACCTCCCGCGGCAGCGGCCCGGACAAGACGGAGACATCCCGATGACTGCACCCCAAACGCGTCCGCGCGTCGGCCTGTTCGCCACTTGTCTGGTCGATCTCTTCCGCCCGAGCGTCGGATTTTCCGCAGCCAAGCTGATCGAGGATGCGGGCTGCGAGGTGCATGTGCCGATGGCACAGACCTGCTGCGGCCAGCCGGCCTACAATTCCGGCGACCGCAAGGATACGCGCGCTCTGGCGATCCAGGTGATCGAGCTGTTCGAGGGCTATGACTATGTCGTCGCGCCGTCCGGCTCGTGCGCCGCCATGCTGAAGCACCACTATCCGGAAGTCTTCAAGGGCGACGTCAAATGGGAGGAACGCTGTCGCGCTTCCGGACAAGGTGTTCGAGCTCGTTTCCTTCCTCACCGACGTGATGTTCGTGCCCAAGGTCGATGCGGTCTTCGACGGCAGCGTCACCTATCACGACAGCTGTTCGGGGCTTCGCGAACTCGGTGTGGAGAAGCAGCCGCGCAAGCTGCTGGCGACCGTCGAGGGGCTGGAACTCAAGGAAATGGCCGGCAGCGACGTCTGCTGCGGCTTCGGCGGCACCTTCTGCGTCAAGTATTCCGACATTTCAGGCACGATCGTTTCCAAGAAGACGGCGAACATCACCGCGACCGGCGCCGACATGCTGCTCGCCGGCGACATGGGCTGCCTGATGAACATGGCGGGCAAGCTGAAGCGCGAGGGGTCGACCATCGAGGTCCGCCATGTGGCGGAGGTGCTGGCCGGCATGACCGACGGCAAGCCGATCGCCGGCTCGGCCAAGTGAGGGATTGAGAGCCATGCAGTTCACCTCCCCCCAGTTCAAGGACAACGCCGCCCGCGCGCTGCACAACCCGCAGCTGCAGAAGGCCTTGCAGAATGTCGAGAAGGGCTTCATCGCCAAGCGCGCCGCCGCGGCTGCGGCGCTACCGGAATTCGATGCCCTGCGCGACAATGCCCGCGACATCAAGAACCATACGCTCGCGCATCTCGACCTTTATCTGGAAGCCTATGAGCAGAAGGTCACGGCCTCCGGCGGGCATGTGCACTGGGCGGAAAGCGCCGAGGACGCGCGCCGCATCGTCATGGACATCTGCCGCAGGGTGAAGGCGAAGACCGTCACCAAGGGCAAGTCGATGATCACCGAGGAGATCAACCTCAACGAATTCCTCGAAGCCCAGGGCGTCGAGCCGGTCGAGACGGACCTTGGCGAGTACATCATCCAGCTGCGCGGCGAGCATCCGAGCCATATCATCGCGCCCGCCGTGCATCTCAACAAGGAACAGGTGGAAGAGGATTTCCGCCGCGTCCACACCCATCTCGACGTCGATCGCGACCTGACGGCACCGGAATCGCTGCTTTCGGAGGCGCGCGAGGTGCTGCGCAAGCGTTACTTCCAGGCCGATGTCGGGATCACCGGCGCCAACTTCCTGATTGCCGAAACCGGTTCCTCGGTGATCGTCACCAACGAGGGCAATGGCGATCTTACCCAGACGCTCGGCAAGGTGCATGTCGTGGTCGCCTCGATCGAGAAGATCGTGCCGACGCTGGAGGACTGTTCGCAGATCCTGCGCCTGCTCGCCCGCTCGGCAACCGGCCAGGACATGTCAGTCTACACCACGTTTTCGACCGGCCCGAAGCGGGCGGAGGATCCGGACGGCCCGGTCGAATATCATGTGGTCCTGCTCGACAACGGCCGCACCTCGATGCTCGGCACCGAGTTTCAGGAAATGCTCCGCTGCATCCGCTGCGGCGCCTGCATGAACCACTGCCCGGTCTATCATGCGGTCGGCGGCCACGCCTATGGCTCGGTCTATCCCGGGCCGATGGGCGCGGTGCTGACGCCGTCGCTGTTCGGCGTGGAGCAGTCGGCACACCTGCCGAATGCCTCGACCTTCTGCGGACGCTGCGAAAGCGTCTGCCCGATGCGCATTCCGCTGCCGAAGATGATGCGGCACTGGCGCGAGCGGGAATTCGAGCGGCATCTGACGCCGGCTTCCACCCGATACGGCCTCTCCGTCTGGGCCTTCTTCGCCAAGCGGCCGAAGCTCTACCGCATGGCTACCTCGCTCGCCGCCTCGATGCTGTCGCTGATCGGCGGGGCCAACAAGCGGATCTCGGCGCTGCCGCTCGCCGGCGGCTGGACGAAGTATCGCGACCTGCCGGCGCCCGAAGGCCAGACCTTCACCCAGGCCTGGGCGGCGCGCCAGGCGAAGCGGCAGGGAGCATGACCATGGACGGCAGAACCGCCATTCTTTCGAAGATCCGTGCCTCGCTGAAGGCTCCGACCGCCGACGACGAACGGCGCGCGGCCGTTGCCGCGCGGCTTGCCCAGACGCCCAAGGGCATCATCCCGGCACGCGGCCAATTGCCGGCGGAAGAGCGCCTCCAGCTGTTCCGCTTCATGGCGGAGAAGTACAACGCGACGACCGAACGGGTCGAGACGATGGATGCGCTACCGGCCGCGGTGTCGGCCTATCTGATGGGCCGCAACCTGCCGGCCGCGATCCGTCTCGGCGCCGATCTCCGCCTGGCCATTGCGCCGTGGTCGGCGGAGGCGACGCTGGAGATTCGCCATGGCGCATCCGATGGCGACGATCTCGCCGCGGTCAGCCATGCCTTCGGAGCCGTGGCCGAGACAGGTACGCTCGCGGTGCTCTCCGGCCCCGACAATCCGGTGACGCTCAATTTCCTGCCCGAGCACCACATCGTCGTCGTCCGCGCCGACGAGATCGCCGGCGACATGGAGACCATCTGGGCGCGGCTTCGCGCGATGCAGGGTCCGGCCATGCCGCGCACGGTGAATTTCATCACCGGACCGTCCCGCTCGGCCGACATCGAGCAGACCCTTCTGCTCGGTGCGCATGGCCCGCGGGCGCTGCACATCGTCATCGTCGGGGCGGCTCAGACGCATTGATCCTGGCTTTCCGGCGTCGCCCCCACGGGCGCCGATCGGCTCTCACATCAGCAATGGGGTTCTCTTTTTGGGGAACAATCCCAATTCCGGCTCGTTTGGACAGAACACTTCCGGAATGAAATTTGTATTGTGAGAGATTATGACAAGCTACATCGATGTGAATGCGGCGCCACGGATCGCGCTCGTCTCCACCCATGGCTATGTCGCCGCCCAGCCGCCCCTGGGGGCTGCCGATACCGGCGGCCAGGTCGTCTATGTCATTGAACTGGCGAAGAAGCTGGCCCAGCTCGGTCACAAGGTCGACATCTATACGCGCCGCTTCGAGGACCAGCCGGAGATCGACGAGGTCGACGCAGACGTTCGGGTCATCCGTATTCCCTGCGGCGGCCCGGACTTCATCCCGAAGGAATATCTTCACCGCCATCTCAACGAATGGAACGAGAAGGCGCTGCGCTACATCAAGCGCGAAGGTCTCTCCTATCTCTTCGTCAACAGTCATTACTGGACGCCGGCGTCGCCGGACAGCGGCTCTCCGAGGCGCTCAACATTCCGCATATCCACGCGCCGCATTCGCTCGGCCTGTGGAAGAAGCGGCAGATGGAGACCGACTATCCGGAGCGCGCCGACAGGTTCGAGGCGGAATTCAACTTCAAGGAACGCATCCAGCACGAGCTGATCGTCTACCGCAGCTGCCAGCTGGTGGTCGCGACGACCCCGATCCAGCTCGACATGCTGATCGAGGACTATGGGCTCAGCCGCAATCGCGTGCACATGATCCCGCCCGGCTATGACGACAACCGCTTCTATCCGGTCTCGGAAGCCTCGCGCCAGATGGTGCGCCAGCGGCTGGGCTTCGAGGGCAAGGTGGTCCTGGCGCTCGGCCGGCTTGCCACCAACAAGGGCTATGATCTCCTGATCGACGGCTTTTCCGTGCTGGCCAGCCGCGTGCCCGACGCCCGCCTGCGCCTCGCGCTCGGCGGGGAGAACCTCGACGCGCAGGAGCAGGGCATTCTCGACGGGCTGAAGAAGCAGGTTGCCGATCTCGGCCTTGCCGATCGCGTCGACTTCACCGGCTTCATCCCGGACGAGGAACTGCCCGACTATTATCGCGCCGCCGATCTCTTCGTGCTGTCGAGCCGCTACGAACCCTTCGGCATGACGGCGATCGAGGCGATGGCGAGCGGCACGCCGGCGATCGTCACCATCCATGGCGGGCTGTTCCGCGCCGTCAGCTACGGCCGGCACGCGCTCTATGCCGATCCCTTCGACAAGGAGGATCTGGGCATCACCATGATGAAGCCCTTCCGCCATCCGCGCCTGAGGGACCGGCTGTCGCGCATGGGCGCCCACAAGGCACGCAGCCTCTTCACCTGGACAGGCATCGCCCAGCAGCTGGTGGCGCTGGTCGAGGGCCGGCCGCTGGCACAGGCGCTCGAGGAGGCCGATTGGGCGGAACCATGGAACGACGGCGATTGAATCCGGTACGGCTGTTCTCCTCCGACCTCGACGGGACGCTCGCGGGCAATCGCGACGCCTCGCGGCGGTTCTCCGCGTTCTGGCAAGGGCTCGCCCCGGAGAGACGGCCGCTGCTCGTCTACAACAGCGGTCGACTGGTCGACGATATTCTGTCCTTCATCGTCGAGGAAGGCCTGCCGCCCGCCGATCTGGTGATCGGCGGGGTCGGCACGATGATGGCCGGCAATGCGCTGGACGGATTGCAGGCGGAATATGCCGACTTCATCGGCGGCGGCTACGACGCGGCGAGCATCGCAAACCTCGTCGGCGATTTTCCCGGCCTCCAACCGCAACCGGACCGCTACCAGCACGATCACAAGTCGAGCTGGTATCTGTACCGCGCCACCGCGGAGCGGCTTTCTGCGCTGGAGCAACGGATCGCCGAGGGGGAAATGCAGGTCAAGATCGTCTATTCGAGCGATCGCGATCTCGATATTCTCCCGGCCAATGCCGACAAGGGCAATGCGCTCGTCTGGCTCTGCGGCAAGCTCGGCGTCGCGCTGGACGAAGTCGTCGTTGCGGGTGACACGGGCAACGACGCGGACATGTTCCGGCTCGACGGGGTGCGCGGCATCATTCCCGCCAACGCCCGAGACGAACTCAGGGCGACGGGCCGAACTCCAGGGCCCGAGGAAAAGAGGCCGACGGCGTGATCGAAGGCCTGCGCCACTGGCTCGGCGGCGCCCCGCCGCCCGCCTGACCAAAATCAGGCATTTCTTCGGAAATGCTTGACGGAATGGCATGGGCTCACAAAATTGCCGGGAATGCAGCGCTGTCGTGCATAGACCGATTGATTGTCAGCGAATCAGCGTAAGCTTGTATTCTAAAGAATGGGGTGTTTCCAACCTTGAGCATGATGAGCCGGATAGCGTCCGACGTACAATTGATGCTGCGGCGCCCGCCCCGCCAGCAATATGCGGCCCTGTGCTTTCGG
>JAHRYZ010000024.1 GCA_020621905.1 Rhizobium sp. | reverse complement strand
TGATCTTTTCCCATACGGCCGGGTCCATGTCGTCGGGCTTGGCCGACGAGCCGCAGGAGCTCGACGAACAGCCGCCGGACGTGGCCTTCGCGAGCAAGGCGTCCATGGAGGATGCAGGGGCAAGGCTTTCCAGCGAAATCATGGCTGCGGACATCGGTTGCTCCATTGCGTCGGGTTAACGATGCAAGATAGAAAGCAAGGCCCATGCCAGTACGATTATTACATTAAAAACAACGACATGCCTTTCATGACCACCCATGCTTGTCGGATTGGCGACGGCATTGTCGCATGCCCGACACGACATCGATATGGCGAAACCGGCGCCGCGACCGCCCGTGCTCCGCACGATGCCCGGCAAGCGGAAGCCCCCGTCTCCGACGACGTCCCATGTGGGGGGACCCACCGGAACTATGGTCAACAGGCCTCGCCGACGGCGACCTGAGGCGCGGTTTCGCATGAGTTTGGGAGAGGCGCCCCTCGCCGCAAGAAGCCCCATGCGGTTTTGACCGCAGGGGCTCCATTGGGATCGCAATCCGGCTACCTGCGAAACGCCTTAGATCTAGGTGCCGTTGCACCGAATATTCGAATCCGGATCTTCAAAGGTTGGCCTTGTGAATCTCCAGCAGTTCCTCAAAGCAGGAGCGGTTCGCGGCAAGAACGGGATGTCCTTTCAGGAATTCCGGTCCGCTGCTTGGGAAGGGCAGGTTGATGCCGCCCGCTTCACGAACCAGGCAGAAACCCGCCATGCAATCCCAGGCGCGCATGTAGGGCTCGTAGTAGCCGACCAGCCTGCCTGCCGCGACATAGGCGAGCATCAGCGCCCCCGAGCCGTTGCGAATGAAGTTGCCCCCCTTTCCCATCAGGCTCGCGATAATCGCACCCACGCGCTCGGGCGTGACATACGTGTTGCAGCCGATCCCCGTCATCGCGTTCTGCAGGTTGCGGGATGGATCGAGCTGGAGGAGCCTGTCGTTTAGCGTAGCGCCGAAACCCCGGGCGGCGGCGAACAATTCGTCCGAGCAGGGAACATGGATGACGCCGACGTCCGGCTCGCCATCCCTGACGATTGCGACCGAGACACACCAGGTCGGCATTCCATTGACGAAGGGCGCGGTGCCGTCGATCGGATCGACAACCCAGGTGAAGCCGGAGCCGCCTTCGTCGTGACCGAACTCTTCACCGAGGAAGCCGTCGGCGGGATAGATCTCCGCGACGCGTTGCTTGAGAAATGTCTCGACATTGCGGTCGGCGATCGACACCACGTCCTGCAGATCGCGCTTGGTCTCGATCACCAGCGTGTCGCGGCGGCCGAAATAGTCGAGCGCCATGGCGCCGGCTTCGGCCGCCAGGGTCTTTGCGAGGGCAAATCGCGCTGCAAGCGCCGCATCATTCACTGTCATTGAATTGTCCTTCTCGGGGTGGGAGTTCTATCAGCCGCCGATGACGGCAATGCCACGATTCTTGAACGCCAATGTGACGTCGCTTGCCGCCGCATGGGCGTGTTCAACTTCGTGGTCGACGACGAAGAGGGTGCCCACGTCGGTCTCGACCTCGTATTCCACATGCCGGCCGAGATAGGCGGAGTGGAGCACGCGACCTTTGAGACCATCCCCCGAAGGCGCGCCGATACTGATAGCACCGGGGCGCACGGCCAACTTGGCCGGCCCGGGGCGTGCCGTCGAACGAAGGCGATGCTCGACGTTGCTCACGCGCACCACGACTTCGCCGGCGTCGGAGCCCACGACCTCGCAAGGCAGCACATTCGCCTCCCCCATGAAGTCGGCGATGAACGGGGATGCCGGCGATTCGTAGAGTTCGCGGGGTGCGCCCGACTGGGCAATCTCGCCGTCCTTCATGACGATGATGCAGTCGGAAACCGCCAGCGCCTCGTCCTGGTCGTGGGTGACATAGACGGCGGTAAAACCGAGACGCTGCTGCAGGTCGCGGATCTCGGTCCGAACACGGCGCCTCAGGCGCGCGTCGAGATTGGAGAGCGGCTCATCGAGGAGGAGCACCTGCGGCTCGAGGACCAGGGCGCGTGCCACGGCGACGCGCTGCTGCTGGCCCCCCGACAGTTCTGCCGGAAGGCGATGGCCCATGCCGGCGAGGCCGACAAGCTTCAGGCCCTCCTCCGCCTTCTCGCGGGATTCCTTCTTGCCCAGACCGGAGGACTGCAAACCATAGGCGACGTTCTCGAGCGAGGTCATATGCGGAAAAAGCGCGTAGGACTGGAAGACCATCGAGACGTCCCGCTCGTTGGCCGGCAGCATGGTGACGTCCTTGCCGCCGATGAGGATCCTGCCGGATGTGGGGTGTTCCAGGCCGGCAAGCATGCGCAGCGTCGTCGTCTTGCCGCAACCGGACGGCCCAAGCAACGTCACCAGCGTTCCCGGCTCGATCGTCAGCGACAGGTCGGGAATGGCGGTGAAGGCGCCGAAGGTCTTGCGGACGTTCTGTAAGGTGACGGCCCCGGCTTTGACGGTGATCATGCGGTTTTCTCCTGACCAAGAGGAACGGGAAGGGTGTTGCCGAGACCGGCAACGCGATTTTCACGGCGCAGCTTGCGTTCGCCGACGAGGAGCTGAAAGGCGCCGATGACTGTGATCATCACGAGGATCAGCATCGAGGAGTAGGCGATCGCCACGCCGTATTCGCCGTTTTCGACGAGACCGACGATGTAGGAGGTCGCCATGTTGTATTCGGCACTGACGAGGAAGATGACGGCGCTGATCGAGGTGATCGCACGCACGAAGGAGTAGACAAGCGCGGCCGTGATGGCGGGCCTGAGCAGCGGCAAGATGATCTTGCGCACCGTACGAAAGCTGTCGGCCCGAAGCGTCAGCGAGGCTTCGTCCAGGCTTTTGTCCAACTGGCTCATCGCTGCGATCCCGCCGCGCACGCCGACCGGCATGTTGCGGAAAACGAAGCAGGCGACGAGGATCAGGGCCGAACCGGTCATCTCAAGCGGCGGCAGGTTGAAGGCCATGATGTAGCTGACACCGATGACGGTGCCGGGGATGGCGAAACTCATCATCAGGGCGAATTCGAACAGGTTGCGGCCCGCGAATTTCTGCCGGACGATGATATAGGCGGTCAGCAGCCCGACGGCGGCCGTCAGCGGGGCGGAGATGAGCGAGATCTCCATCGTCGTCCAGAAGGAGTTCCAGGCAACGCCGGTCCAGGCGATGCCGCCATTCTCGAAGCTGACGGAGAAAGCACGGATGTAGTGCGCAAAGGTCAGGCTGTTGTCGAGACCCCAGGTGGTGACGAGGCCGCCGAACAGGATCATGCCATAGACCACGATCGTGAAATCATCCAGGGGATGACGAGGGCATGAAGGCCGATCGACAATGCGCGCGGCAGGGCGATGTGCGCGCCGCTGTCGCCCTTGCCGGTCACGGTGGCGAAGTTCTTGCCCGAAAGCCAGAGCCGCTGGGCGAGGAAGGCCGACAGCGTGAAGACGAGGAGTACCAGCGCCAGGACGGCTGCGCGCGACGGATCGTTCTGAGAACCAACGACGGCGAAGAAGATTTCGGTCGACAGCACTCCATTGCTGCCGCCAAGCACCAGCGGATTGCCAAAATCGGCCATGCTTTCGATGAAGCCGATGAGGAAGGCGTTGGCGAGACCGGGCTTCATCAGTGGCAGCGAGACCCGCCAGAATGTGCGCCAGCGACCGGCGCGCAACGTCTGCGACGCTTCCTCCATCGACGGACTGACACCTTCCACGACGCCGATCAGGACGAGGAAGGAAATGGGGGTGAAGGACAGCACCTGGGCGATCCAGATGCCGGTGAGGCCGTAGAGCCAGCGACCGGGTTCGATGCCGAACAAGTTCGACAGGCTTTCGGTCACGACGCCTGCGCGGCCGAAGAGAAGGACGAGCGCGAGGCCGATGACGAAGGGCGGCGTGATGATCGGCAGGATGGTGAGAAGGCGCAAACCCTTCTTGAAGGGAAAGCGGGTGCGGGTGGCGACCAGCGCGAAGGCGAGGCCGAGCAGGGTGGAGGCCGAAGCCGCCATGAGGGCCAGTGCCAGGGTGCGCCAGGCAACGCCGCATCGCCCGGCCCCGACCACGCAATCCAGGCTCCAGATACCCGGGTCCTGCAAATTGCGGATGAAGCCGTCGGGATTGAACGAGCCGTCGAAATCCTGGACGGCTGCGGCAAACATGCTGCCGATCGGATAGAAGACGAAGACCACGACGAGGAAGACCAGCATCGAGATGGAGCCGACGATGAAGGCGTCTCCCCTCATCACGCCGCGTTCGACCAGGCCAAAGGCAAACATCAGGACGAAAACCAACGCCATGATGACCGCCCCTGATCCCATCGAGGGTTGGCCGTCGGCTAGCATGCCGAAGAAATTCTCACTGATCGTCCAGGTCCAGCCGGAAAAACCGATCGCGAGCCCCTGAAGGCAGAGAAAGAAGAGCCCAGCCGCACCGGCCGAGGCGAACAGGGCACCCCGGCGCATTGGATCGGCGACGAAGCGGGCGGCCATTCCGAGGCCGAAGAACAGCACGACGCCGCTCAGCCACAATCGGCCATGGCTAAGGAGTTGCAGCAGGCCCGGAGCCGTTTCCGACGTGAAGGGAAAATCGGCCAGCCACTGCAATCCGAAGAAGCCGGCATCCACCCTGTACCAGGGGAGCAGGATGAAGGATGCGGCCCCAAGGGCCAGCAGCAGATCCAGTCTGCGGTTGCCATGTCTCATGGTCGACCTCGCTCGTGCACGTCTGAGAAGGAAAAGGAAGATCGGCAGCAGCGGCGTTGCTGCCGACCAGGGGGAAGCGAAAGGTTCAGTTGGCGACGGCGCCGATCTCACGATCCCAGCGTTCCAGCAGCGCCTTGCGCTTGGCCGGATCACCGTAGGTCTTGAAGTCGTAGTCAATCAGCTTGATGTCCTCGAACTTCGGCGCTTCCTTCGGGATCTCCGCGGTCTTGTTCGAGGGCAGCTGGAAGGATTTGGCATCCTTCATGCGCGACTGGACTTCCGGTTTGAGCGACCAGTCGTACCAGGTCTTGGCATTGTCGAGGTTTCTCGTTCCCTTGACGATGGACATGGAGCCGATTTCGTAGCCGGTTCCTTCGCAGGGAGCGATCGACTTGACGGGAAAGCCTTCCGCCGTCTGCGACGCGGCATCATGCATGAAGACGATGCCGAGGCCCGTCTCGCCGCGGGCTGCCGCCTTGACAGGCGCCGAGCCGGACTTGGTGTACTGCGAGATGTTGCCGTTGAGTGACTTCAGGTATTCGAAGGCCTTCTCCTCGCCCATGATCTGCACGAGGGATGCAAGAGCCGTGTAGGCGGTGCCGGAGGAGTTCGGGTTGGCGATCTGGATCTCGCCCTTCAGTTCCGGCGCCAGAAGGTCAGCCCAGCAGACCGGCTCCTTGAAGCCCTTCTGCTTGAAGAAGTCGGTGTTGTAGCCCCAGCCGAGGGCGCCGGCATAGACACCGACCGTGCGGTAGCCGGAGCTTTCGGCCTGGCTCTTGGCCCAATCATGCAACTGTTCGAGCATCGGCGACTTGTATTCCATCGTGAGGCCCTCGGACGCGGCCTGCAGATGGGGGTCGCCCGTACCGCCCCACCAGACGTCGGTCTTCGGATTGCGGGCCTCGGCGCGGATCTTGGCATAGGCTTCGCCAGAGGACATGCGAACCATATTGACCTTGATGTCATTGGCTTTCTCAAAGTCGCCCTTCATCTGTTCGCAGATGACGACGTCGGCCGCGCAGATGAGGTTGAGGTCGCCGGCGGCGAGCGCCGATCCCGCGCCAAGCGCAGTTCCGGCAAAGAGCAAAGTGGAAATTATCGTCAGTCGCATGGGTATCCTCCTGTTGCTTGCGTCTGATGGAAAAGTCGAGATGCGGACATGCCTTCGGCGGCGGCGCCATGAGGACGCCGTTTCATCGGGCATTCGTATGGATTGAAATCAGTTCGTCGGGTGGATCTCGGCGTCGAAGCGCTTCAGGAGCCGACTTCGTTCGTCCGGCGAGCCGAAGGTGGCGAAGTCGTAATCGACCATCTTGATCATGGAGATGTCGGGGGCCGAGAGCGGCAGCGCGGCCTGCGCATTGGACGGCACCTGGTTCTGGCCCGCCAGCGCGCCCGTTGCTTGTCCCTCGGGGCTTAGCGCGAAGTCGACGAAACGACGCGCCGCCTCGATATTGTGGCTGCCCTTGATGATGCTGACCGCTCCGATCTCGTAGCCGGTGCCCTCGCAGGGTGCGACGATGACCAGTGGCGAGCCGGCCTCCTTCTGCGTGACGGCATCATGCATGAAGGAAATCCCGATCAGCACATCGCCCCGCCCCGCCGCCTTGACCGGGGCCGAACCGGCCTTGGTGTATTCGACGATGTTGGCGTCGAGCTCCCGCATGTAGGCGAATGCCTCATCCTCGCCAAACAGCTGGACGAGCGTGGCAAGCGTGGTGAACGCAGTGCCTGAGGAGTTTGGATTGCCCGACTGGATCCGGCCTTTGTAGATCGGCTTCGTCAAGTCTTTCCAGCAATTGGGCGCGGCGAGCCCGGCGTCGGCGAGGAGCCGGGTATTGTAGGCAAAGCCGAGCGCACCGGCATAGATACCGGCCGAACGGCCGCCGGACAGGACGAAGAAATTGCGCGCCCAGGGCAGTATCTCGGCTTCCTGCGGCGGCGAGTAGGCCTCCAGCAGATCCTCGGAGGCGGCTTGCAGATGGGTATCGCCCGTCCCGCCCCACCAGACATCGATCGTGGGAGCGTCGCGTTCGGCCCTTATCTGTTCGAGGATTTCGCCAGTGCTCTTGCGGGCCATGTCGAGCGTGAGGCCGCTCTTGTCTTCGAATGCCTTTTCCATCGTTGCGCACCAGGCTTCGTCGGTACCGCACAGCACGCGCAGCGTGCCGGATGCCGCGACACCGCTGGCCGTGGCAAGCGTCATGCAAAGGCCTGCGCCGAGGGCGATCAATAGCGTCAAGGTCATCCTCCCTTGGAACCTCCCCGTTCCAATCTCGAATGGAGCATGGCGGCATCGACTTCGCGAGGCAACCGAAGAATGGTTACCGATCTTTCAACGCGCTGACGGCCAGGATTTCAGGCATTTCAATTGTTACAAATATGACGAGGCGAATAACCACCATTGTTTTGGAGATTTCTGCCGGCCCGGCTATGATGCACATGGGAGGACTGCGACTTGTTGACTCAGAAGGTGAAGATTCTGATCGTCGAAGACGACCCGGATATGGCGGAGCTTATCTGCGACCTGGTCGAAGCCGAGGGCTGGATGGCGGTGACGGCGCCCTCTGCCGAGGCGGCGCAGGACATGCTCCAGCGCGAAACCGTCCAATTGGTGCTGATCGATCACAATCTGCCAGGACTGTCCGGCCGCGCCTTTGCCCAGCGCCTGCGCGCAGGAACGGATGTCGGGATCGTCATGGTCACGGCGGCCGGCAGTGCGACCGACCGCGTCCTCGGCCTCGAGACGGCGGCCGACGACTATGTCGTCAAGCCGTTCGAACCGATCGAACTGACCGCGCGTATCAAGGCGGTCCTGCGCCGTACTCATCCGCAACTTCGCCAGGAGAAGGAAAACGAGCGCGACCAGTACCAGGCGGCCATCCGGCTGGGCGACTGGGCGGTGGACCTCGCCCGCCGAAGGGCGGTTTGTCTTGGAGATCCCAGCCGGACATTGACGGCCGCCGAATTCGCGCTACTCGAAATTCTGGCCGAGACCCCGAATGTGCCGGTCAGCCGCGCCCACATCCTTGATCGGCTCGGGGCGGAGACAGATCGCTTCATCGACCGGAATGTCGATGTGCTGGTTTTGAGACTACGCCGCAAGATCGAGGGCAATCCGGACCTGCCACGCCACATCCAGACCCGGCGCGGGAAAGGATACGTGCTGCATACGGATGAGGCCGGGACACCATCTTGATAAGCCGCGCATTTCTATCGTCGATCGCCTTTCGGCTTCCCTTCGCGATCACTTTCATCTGCGTCTCTGTCCTTCTTCTGTCCGCGGTCGCGATCTACGGCCTGCAGAAAGCTCGAAACGAGATGGCGAGCTACAGCGTTCAGGCCTTTTCGAGCCTGGCCAAGGCCTCTCTAGTGTCTCGCCAGGTGTCCGACCTGGTCTCGAGTGCGCCGTTCCTGATGAACGCGACTTCGCCCTACCGGGTTTCGAGCGAAAGCCGCGCGGTCGTCGCCCAGGTCGACGCTCTGTTGCAGACCATGTCGCCGGAGGAGCGGGGGTTGGCTATCGAGGGCCTCGGCGGCGGCCGGATCATCGCACTGCTCAAAGACATCCAGAAGCAGACGCTGGATCTCGCCCGCAATGCGGATTCCGCACAGGAATACAAGGCTCATGCCGCCGCGGCACTCGGAGAGATCGCGACCGGGCACAGCATGCGCGACACGGACCTGCGCCAGAGACTGAGCAGCATCGTGCAATCGGCCGCAACTTCCGACAGCCTGTTTCAGCTCGGAGAACTGCAGCGGCGCTACGTCGCCGAGACTTCGGCCATGCTCCAGTCACCCGGCCCTGATCTCAGGATATCGCAGGAAGAACTCGCGCCCTATCGGCGGATCTTTGATGCCCAGACACAGTATCTGCTGGAGATGTTTGCGATCCGCGCTGCGGTATCGCGCCTCCACACGGTGTCGCGCGATCTCTCCCACGCGACGGAGACTCAGAGCGAAGCCGTGGCCCAGAGCCTCACCCGAAACCTCGACTCAGCCTCCAGCGCCCAGCGCCAGCTTCTCGTCATGGTCATCCTGGCATCTCTTGCCGTCGTGCTGCTGGCGGTCCTTTCGATTCGCTCCGTCATGCGGGTGTCGCGTGGCATCGTCGATCTGTCGGAGGGCATGAATGCCCTTGCGAAAGGCGATCAGCAGGTCGGGCCGCCATCCTATGCCGGCACGGAAACCGAGCTGATCCGTCTTCTCGATGCATTCCGTGCCTTCAAGGAGAGCGTCGACAGGGTATCGCGGCTGAGACGCACGGCAGAGGCGGCCGCTCGGACCATCCGCTCCACGTTTCGGACCATGAACGAGGGGATCGCCCTCTTCGATCCCTTGGGTCGGCCGATCACGATGAACAGGCGGATCATCGAACTGATGCGCCAGACGGGCTCTTCTCGCAAGATGCCGCTTCGACGCTTCATCGAGACCATTCCGGAAATCGACCCCCTGCTGATGCCGTCCGAGCGCGAGGCTGGCTCGCTGGTCGAACGCCGCCTGCTGCGGCACAGGTTTGCAGACACTCAGGTCGTCGAAATCTCGGCCACGCGGCAACCGGATGGCGGCGTGGTTCTGCTCGCTCGCGACGTCACGATGATGGACCGGCAAGAGGTGGAAGCCGCCCGGGCCCAGCGGCTTGAGGTCGTCATGCGCATGACGCACCAGGTGAGCCATGAGGTGGGCAACATGATCGGCATCATCACGGGGAGCCTCGGCCTGCTGGAGCGCGAACCGGGCTTCAGCGAAAAGCAGAAGCGGCATCTGGGGCGGATCCGAAAAGCGGCAGAGCGTGGCAGGGCCCTCGCATCCAGCATGCTGTCCGTCGGAAGCCAGCAACAGATCCGCGCCTCCATCATCGATGTCGGCTCGATCCTGCAGGGCATGGCGGATGTGCTTGAAATGGCGATCGGCAGCGGCAACCGCCTGGAACTCGACCTCGCCGCCGACCTTCCGCCGATGAACCTCGATCCGGCACTTCTCGAGCAATCGGTCCTGAACCTCTGCCTGAATGCGGCGGCTGCCATGCCAGGGGGCGGGCCCGTGACGATTCAGGCGCGAGCAAAGGCGGACAAGCTGACGATTGCGGTCATCGACGAGGGAGTGGGCATGTCACCGGAGGTGCTCGACCAGGCGCTCGAACCCTATTTCACAACCCGCTCAAGAGCCGGTGGGTCCGGCCTTGGACTCGCAATGGTCTACGGTTTCGTGCGCCAGTCGGGCGGCGAAGTGACGATCACGTCATGTCCCGGTGAAGGCACGATCGTTACCCTTTCCTTTCCGGTCTACGATGCCGGACGCACCGGAGCGTCTGCGCATCTGGGCACTTAGATGTCTGGTCCCGGCATTTGCTGGAGCGGATCGCAGGGTGAGGCGTTCGGGCTGGGCGTGCGCCACGTCGCATCCATCCAAGACCAATCGCTACCCCGCCCGATCGGCTCGACGTGCAGGGTAGCGAAGGCTGGGGACGTGTTGCTAGGTCTCGCTGAGCGCCTGCACGACCATTTGGCTGTCGACATATTGCACCATGCTGGCGATCTTGCCGTCTCTCACCTCATAGAGGTGGGCGAAGCTTGCCGTCATCGACTTGCCGGTGGCCTTGTAGGTTCCCGAGTAAACCCCGAATGCTGCGACCCGATCCCCGTCCTCCATCAAGGTGTGGACCTCCGCGCGGTAGCCGATCCACTCGGTGCCGAGCCGGTGAAAGACGCCGGCGACGATGGCGTCCGGCCCGACATAGGTGCCCGCATAGGGAAAGCCTTCGGCTTCCGTCCACGTCGCATCGGGCGCCAGCGCCGCCATCAGATTGCGCCCATTGTCTTCCGACGAGCCTTCATAGGTGGCCCGAATGAGATCGAGATTGGCACCCATGGCGATCAGCCCCACTTCATCTCGCCGGTGGCGACCTTGGAGCCGATGTCGAGAGCAATGCCCATTCCGAGACCCGGGAAGCGTGCTTCCATGGCGGCCTTGAGCTCAGCCGAGTCCTTGGCCTTGGCGAGTTCTTCCTCGAACGCGACCAGATAGGCCCTGGTGTGCTCAATGCCGCTGAGATCGGTCTTGGCGTCAGGTGCCATATGGCCGGCGACAACGATCGACGGCGCGCGTGCAGCGATTGTGTCGAGGGTCTTTACCCAGGCGGCCCGCAGTTCCGCGCCGTTGGTGTCGGCGGTCCAGACGTGAACGCCGTTGAAGACCATCACGCCGCCGAAGACCGCGTTCAGAGACGGCACGAAGAGATAGCGCCGGTTGGCCAGACCTTCGGCCTCGACGATCTCGATGGTTTCGCCATCAACCGTCAGCGTCTTCTCGTCGAAGGCTTGCGGGATGACGACGTCGGCCAGGGTCTGCGGACCGTTCTCCTTGAGCTGGGGAGCCCAGGTCGCGAGCTTCTTCTAGACATTGCCGTTGATGGCAGCAACCAGCCGTGGCGGCAATCACCTTGCATCCGGAAACGCGGTGGATTTGGCCCGAGACCGGAAATAGTCCGGTCGTCTGGCTGACATAGATCGGCGGTCGCTGTCTTGCCGGTCGCCTGATGAGCGTCTGCGACGGCCTGGCTGTCGGATACGTGAAGCGCCGTCGATCAGCAGCAGCCTGCTGCACCGAAACCAGTGACGGGGCGCGGAAGAAACCGTTCTGCCCGGCGGGGAAATGCTTCCATGTCAATCTCCCTGCAGCATGGCCGAGGCCAGCAGGGGCAAATACGGCGGCAGCGCCGGCGGCTATGGTGGTTTTCATGACAGTTCTCCTGGTGAACATGGTTTGGCTCCTGTGATGGTTATGCGTGCGGAATGGGAGGCGCGGGCTTGCGCTCTGGGGTTCGTTGAGTTCGGCTGGCAGGGTCCTTGGCGTCAGGGCCGAAGGCCTTTGGTGCTTGCACTGGCAACCGTGCCATCGCCGGCCGGCATGCCACCGCTGGCGCCGATCGCACCGATAACCTCGTTGTCGACGACCAGCGGCACGCCACCTTCGACCGGATAGGCACCCGGGACGGCCAGCAGGTTGCTTTGGCCGTTCCTGAGGATCATGTCCTCGATCACCTTGGTCGGGGTCTTGATACCATTGGCGGCCTTCGCCTTGCCGATCGCCGCGTCGATCGTGCCGATACCAGCCTCATTGGAGCGTTCGAGATAGACAAGGTTGCTGCCGGAATCGACGATCGCAATCGTCATGTCCATGTTGAGCTTGCGCATTTCGGCGACTGCGGCCTGCTTGGCCCGCTCGGCCGTGATCGGAGCGCCATAGGGTGGCATACCCTGCGCGAAGACAGCGGCTGGAACAGACGGCAACAGGATCGCCGAAGCGAGAAAGACAGGCGTGACATGTCTTGACGTCATGTCTCAATCCTCTCTGATAGCGATAGGGTTAGTGGATGGCGGCAACTGCAGGTGTATTGGTTCCAAGAAGCGTCGAAAGCAGATCCGGATTGCCAAACAGGCTGCTCGCTCCAAGGTGGCGGCGGCTTTTCCCGTCATCCACGATCAGCGCCGGAACGCCGTCCACTCGGAACTCGTCTTTCAGCGCACGGGCGGTTGCAACGCGCCAACGATTGGACGCAAGCAATTCTTCGTCCGGCGACGCCAAACGGGCAGCGGCGACAGCAAAGCCGCCGCCCTCCAGAATGTCGATGAGTACCAGGTTCTCGGTAACGTCGAGACCATGGATATATCGGGCCTCCTGGATCAGTCGGAGGGCATCCAGCTCTGGTCCAGTCGCGGTCAGGGCGACTGCTGCCAGCGCGAGCGTGGCCGGCGCGGAGTCAAGCATGCCTCCCTTTTTGCCAAGAACCCGAGCCCGATAGTCCTCTGTGAAAGTCTGGCCCGTGAGCGCTGCAATGCGCAGGTCGTTTGACCAGGCAAAGGCTGAAAACTGCGCATCCATTAGTCTGGCGCCGCGACCGGCAAACAAACCCGTTGGTGCGAGTTCGACCTCAATCTCCGGTCGCGAAGACAACTGCTTCATGATGCCGGAAGCGCCGTAGCACCAACCGCAGAGGGGATCGAAAAGATAGGTGATGTGAACCTTGTCGCTCATGTCTTTCTCCTTGTGGAGCATAGATGGCACAGTCAGATTGAAACGAAAAGATCGACAAAAATGACAGAATGTATGCTAAAGACTTACAATCAAACGGGAGCCCATCCATGCAGGAAGCGACGAACCTCAATCGTCTCGCCTACTTTGCCGCCGTCGTCGACGCGGGTTCGTTTACCAGGGCGGCCGAGTATCTCGGCATTACCAAAGCGGTCGTCAGCCAACAGGTTGCCAGGCTGGAACAGGAGGTCGGCACCACGTTGCTGATGCGCACCACGCGACGGCTGCAGCCAACAGAAGCGGGGCGCATGTTTCATGCCCATTGCGTGTCCATCCTGCGCGAAGCCGAAGACGCGTTCGACGAGTTGGCTGAGGCCAGGACCGATCCAAAGGGTCTTCTCAGGATCACGGCACCCTACGACTATGGCACCTCGGTCGTGGTTCCGATCATCACCGCCTTCACGTCTCGCTACCCGGATTGCAGGGTTGAACTCAGCCTCAGCGACAAGTCGGTCGATCTCATCGCCGACAACATGGATCTTGCCATTCGCGTTGGCTGGCTGGCAGATTCGAGCCTGCAGGCCCGCCGCATCGGCTCGTTCCGGCAGCTTTTGGTTGGACCTCCTCAGTTCGCGGAACAGATAGCGCTGTTGCGAGATCCTACGGAACTCTCCGCATTGCCATTCGTGGCCAACAACGCGCTACGGGAGCCCCTGGAGTGGACGTTCACGAATGAGGATCGGGAAATTCGCACCGTTCAATTCAAGTCGGACATTGCGATCAACACCACGCCGGCGGTGATGGAGGCTGTAAGGCATGGAGGTGGGATGTCAGTCTTGCCAGACTTTCTGGTGGTTGGAGAGATGTCAGGCGGCAGCCTGATTCCCGTATTGCCTGAGTGGAATCTGCCATCGGGCGGCATATACACGGTCTATCCGGCCGCCCGGTTTCGGCCACCAAAGGTCACGGCTTTTGTCGATCTGCTGGCCAGTGCTGTCAAGCAATGAACCGATCGACCGTGTTGTGTCAGTTTCACCCCTGTCGTCGACGCTGCTGCTTCACGAAGCGCTTTCCCTAAATGCTGAGTTGGCAATCCGATCTCGGGTCGGCATGCACGGAGGCCGCTTGTGCGGCTTCCGTCTTCTGTCGTGATGTCAGATCTTGATGAAGTTATGCGTCGAGAGCGCACCGAAGGGCCGTCAACCTGTCAATCATCAAAGACTGATCTTCTTCCGTGCATTGTCTGTTCCGACAGATCGTCCAGCAACCTGCAGGTCCTGGTGGAGCACCAACCCGGTAGACAGCAAGCACCGGCAACATCAGCCCCGGCCGGTAAGGCTTCGATGGAGAGCTCGACCCGTCGCCCGGAGCCGACCCTTCTATACTGCGTGTAGCGCCATTCCGCCCTATCACTAATCAGAATGACCCGACCCCGGATCCTTATCCAACGGGCGCGGCATATCCTTCCTCATCTGTTTGCGTCTTGACAGCTTCGCCGGTGAGCGCCTACTCTTTTCGCATTCACCAGGGGGGTCCCGACAAGGGGCTGAGAGTCTGCTGGCGTGTTTGGTGGCAAAAGCCTCCTTTCAAGCAGCGCAGTGACCCGTTGAACCTGATCCAGTTCATACTGGCGTAGGGACGGTGCGAGCGCTCACACACGCGGAATCTCTCGATACGGGAGGACCGTGTCGGCGTCTTTCCATCTTTCCGGCTGACATGACTGGGTCTCCAACCGCAAACTTGGAGCCTCACAATGAACATTGCCCCGAAAAATCCGCAGACCCTCATCACCACCGGACCGCTGCCCGCCTCCGGAAAGGTCTACATGCCCGGCGTGCTGCACCCCGAGATCCGCGTGCCGATGCGCGAGATCGCGCTTCACCCGACCTCCGGCGAACCACCGGTCATGGTCTATGACAGCTCCGGCCCCTATACCGAAACCGCGGAGAGGATCGGCATCGAGCGCGGCCTTCCCCGCATGCGCGAGAGCTGGCTCGCCGCCCGTGGCGACGTGGAGGCCTATGACGGCCGCCACGTGAAGCCGGAGGACAACGGCTTTGCCAGCGGCGACCGGCTCACGCCGGAATTCCCGGTCCGCAACCGTCCCTGCCGCGCGGCCGGCGGCAAGGCCGTCACCCAGCTTGCCTATGCGCGCGCCGGCATCATCACGCCGGAAATGGAATTCGTTGCCATCCGCGAAAACATCGGCCGCCGCATGCCGGAACAGGCGCTGCAGCGCGACGGCGAGAGCTTTGGCGCCCATATCCCCGACTATGTCACGCCGGAATTCGTCCGCCAGGAAATCGCCGCCGGCCGGGCGATCATTCCCGCCAACATCAACCATCCGGAACTGGAGCCGATGATCATCGGCCGCAATTTCCTGGTGAAGATCAATGCCAATATCGGCAATTCCGCCGTCACCTCGTCGATGGAGGAGGAGGTCGACAAGATGGTCTGGGCCATCCGCTGGGGCGCCGATACCGTCATGGATCTCTCGACCGGCCGCAACATCCACAATATCCGCGACTGGATCATCCGCAACGCCCCCGTGCCGATCGGCACCGTGCCGCTCTACCAGGCGCTCGAAAAGGTCGGCGGCATTGCCGAGGACCTGACCTGGGCCATCTTTCGCGACACGCTGATCGAGCAGGCCGAACAGGGTGTCGACTATTTCACCATCCATGCCGGCGTGCGGCTCCACTATATTCCGCTCACCGTCAATCGCGTGACCGGCATCGTCAGCCGCGGCGGCTCGATCATGGCCAAGTGGTGCCTGCATCACCACAAGGAGAGCTTCCTCTACGAGCATTTCGAGGAGATCTGCGACATAGCCCGCGCCTATGACGTCTCCTTCTCGCTCGGCGACGGGTTGCGGCCGGGTTCGATCGCCGATGCCAATGATGCCGCGCAGTTCGCCGAGCTGGAAACGCTCGGTGAACTCACGCAGATCGCCTGGGCGAAGGATTGCCAGGTGATGATCGAAGGCCCCGGCCACGTGCCGATGCACAAGATCAAGGAGAACATGGACAAGCAGCTGAAGGTCTGCGGCGAGGCACCCTTCTATACGCTCGGGCCGCTGACCACCGACATCGCGCCGGGCTATGACCACATCACCTCCGGCATCGGTGCGGCGATGATCGGCTGGTTCGGCACGGCCATGCTCTGCTACGTCACGCCGAAGGAGCATCTCGGCCTGCCCGACCGCAACGACGTCAAGACCGGGGTCATCACCTACAAGATCGCGGCCCACGCCGCCGATCTCGCCAAGGGTCACCCCGCCGCGCAGGTTCGCGACGATGCGCTTTCCCGCGCCCGCTTCGACTTCCGCTGGGAGGACCAGTTCAACCTGTCGCTCGATCCGGAAACCGCCCGCTCGATGCATGACGAGACGCTGCCGAAGGACGCCCACAAGGTCGCGCATTTCTGTTCGATGTGCGGGCCGAAATTCTGCTCCATGCGTATCTCCCACGACATCCGGGCCGAAGCACAGAAGGAGGGCCTGGCCGCCATGGCGGAAAAATTCCGCGAGGGCGGCCAGCTCTACATGCCACTCGACAATGCAACCGACACCACGCCGGGCGGTGCGTGACATGCGCGTCCTGATCAAGGGGGCCGGCGTTGCCGGCCTCACCGTGGCGCTCGAACTTGCGCGCCGTGGCATCGAGGTCGACATCGTCGAGCGTGCGGAGGCCGTGGCAACCGGCGCATCCGGCCTGGCCGGCGGCATGCTGGCGCCGTGGTGCGAGCGTGAAAGCGCCGATGAAACCGTGCTGACGCTGGGTAAGACGGCGGCAGACTGGTGGGAAGCGGCCCTGCCCGGCCAGGTGATCCGCAACGGTACACTGGTGGTCGCTGCCGGCCGCGACACGGGCGAACTCACACGCTTTGCCGGGCGAACCAGCGGCTGCGACTGGCTCGACGGCGCCGGTATCGAGGCCCTGGAGCCGGCGCTTGGCGGGCGGTTCAAGAAGGCGCTGTTCTTTCGCGAAGAGGCCCATCTCGATCCGCGCAAGGCCCTCGCCGGACTTCACCGGGTGCTGCTCGAACGCGGCGTTACCTTTCACTTCGGCTGTGAGGTCGAGGACGGGACCGGGAGCCTCGACAGGATCATCGACTGCACCGGCGCCGCGGCCATTGGCCAGACGGCGAATCTTCGCGGCGTGCGCGGCGAGATGCTTTTTCTCGAAACCTCCGAGATCAGCCTGTCCCGCCCGGTACGCCTGCTGCATCCGCGCATTCCGCTCTATATCGCGCCGCGCGGCGACAACCGCTTCATGGTCGGGGCGACGATGATTGAGAGCGACGATGCCGGACCGATCTCGGCCCGCTCGCTGATGGAACTGCTGAACGCCGCCTATGCCCTGCATCCGGCCTTCGGAGAAGCGCGCGTGGTGGAAATGGGCGTTGGCGTCAGACCCGCCTATCCCGACAACCTGCCCCGCGTCACCGTCGAGGGTAACCGGATCAGCGTCAACGGCTTCTATCGCCACGGCTTCCTGCTGGCGCCGGCCATGGCCGACCAGGTGACGGCCATTCTCACCGACACCATCCCCAACCGCGAAAGGCATAACGCATGACCTTCATCGTCAATGGCGAAGAACAGGCCGTTCAGGCAAAGACCCTCGCCGATCTGCTCCATGCCCTGGAATACGAGGGCGAGTGGCTGGCCACCGCCGTCAATGGCGAACTGATCCACCGCGAAGATCGCCAGACCTATGCGCTCAACCCCCGCGACCGGATCGAGATCCTGTCGCCGATGCAGGGAGGCTGACCATGCTGGAACTCTATGGAACGCCCGTCGCATCGCGCCTGCTGCTCGGAACGTCGCGCTACCCCGCGCCGGCCGTCCTGGCCGAGGCCGTAAAGGCCTCCGGCACGGAGATCGTCACTGTCTCGCTGCGCCGCGAGACGGCCGGCGGCCGGTCGGGCGGCGCCTTCTTCGAGCTGGTGCGCAGTCTCGGCGTGCGGATCCTGCCCAACACGGCGGGCTGCCACAGCGCCTCCGAGGCGGTGCTGACCGCAAAGATGGCGCGCGAAGTCTTTTCCACCGACTGGATCAAGCTGGAGGTGATCGGCCATCACGACACGCTGCAGCCGGATGTCTTCGCACTGGTCGAAGCGGCACGAACCCTGAGCGACGACGGCTTCAATGTGTTTCCCTATACGACCGACGATCTGGTCGTGGCGGAAAAGCTGATCGACGCTGGATGCGAGGTGCTGATGCCCTGGTGCGCGCCGATCGGCAGTGCCGCGGGACCGCAGAACGTCACGGCGCTGCGCACCATGCGGCATCACTTTCCGGACGTGCCGCTGATCGTCGATGCCGGGATCGGCCGGCCCTCCCATGCCTGCCAAGTGATGGAACTCGGCTTCGATGCCGTGCTGCTCAACACGGCGGTGGCCGGCGCCGGCGATCCGGTCGCCATGGCGCGAGCCTTCGGCTCGGCCATCGCCGCAGGGCATGACGCCCATCGCGCCGGAGTGCTGGAGCCGCGGGACATGGCCGTACCCTCGACGCCGGTGATCGGCAAGGCGGTGTTTTCATGAGCCTCGACCCATTCTATCTTATTGTCGACAGCGCCGGATGGATCGAGCGCCTGGTGCCGCTCGGCGTGCGGCTCGTGCAATTGCGCATCAAGGATCGGCCCGACACCGAGCTGCGCACCGAGATCCGCCGCGCCAAGGTGATCTGCGCTGCCCATCAATGCCAGCTGGTGATCAATGACTACTGGCGCATCGCCATCGAGGAAGGCTGCGACTTCGTCCATCTTGGCCAGGAAGACCTCGCGGAAGCGGATCTGGGCGCCATCCGGGCGGCCGGTCTGAAACTCGGCCTTTCGACCCATGATGAGGCCGAACTGCAGACCGCCTTGGCGGCGAGCCCCGACTATGTTGCGCTTGGCCCGGTCTATCCGACCATACTCAAGCAGATGAAATGGGCGCCCCAGGGCCTTGGAAAACTGGGCGAGTGGAAATCGCGCATCGGTGACCTGCCTCTGGTCGCCATTGGCGGGCTGAACGTGGATCTTGTCGAGGGTGTCTTTGCCAACGGCGCCGATAGCGCGGCCGTCGTCACCGATATCATCCGCCATCAAGAACCCGAGCTGAGGACACTGCAATGGATCGCCGCCACAGAAAGATGGCGAGAACCTGCCGCCCCTGCAGAGGCCTGATATCTCGCGCGCAGAATGCTGAGTTCATCCAGCGCCTTAAGACACCTGCTCCGTCACGCTCCGCAGCGAACCAGCCCGGCTTGAGATGTCCTTCCGAATTGCCCTCAGTACGGGATTCCTGTCCTCCGATCGGGACGATCATGTCGGCGGAAGGTGCAAAGGATAGGCAAAAGAACAGATCGGAATCGCGTCAGTATCGCCGCAGCGCATCTGCCAGGGTGTGGATGTGCTCGGCGCCGATCCCGCAGCAACCGCCGATCATGGACGCTCCCGCATCGGCCCATTGGCAGGCGAAGCGGGAATAGACTGCGCCGGTCAGATCCTCGCGGGTGGCGTGCAGCCCCTCATTGGCAGCCTTGTCGTCCGTGTCGCTCTCGAAAGCGTTGGCATAAACGCCGACCTTCATCGCCACCCCTTCTTCGCCAAGCACGGCCACGGCCGTCTCGACGGCTTTCCTCATGACCTCCGGTCGTGCGCAGTTGAACAGCAGAGCCTCGGCGCCTGAGCCGGCCGCCCAAGCGGCGGCGTCGCGCACGGTTTCGCCGGAACGCAGCTTCGGTTCCCCACCGGCCACCTGCACTGAGTCATCGGCCAGGGTGAACGAGATCCAGAAAGGCTTCGCATGCGACTTGATCGCCTGCCGGACGGCCTCGCCCTCGCCGATCAGGCTGAGGGTCTCGCCGAGCCAGACGTCGACATGAGGCGCCAGATTTTCGACCAGCACCTTCAGGTAGTCCTGCACACGGGTCGGATCGAAGTTCTCTGGTTCATAGGAACCGAAGATCGGCGGCAGGGAACCGGCAACCAGAACCTTGCGGGGGGCAGCATCCGCAGCCTCACGGGCGAGCCTGCCGGAGAGCGCAATCAGGTCAGCGCCGTCTTTCTCGAAACGCTCCTCTCCGATATGGAACGGAACGAGTGCGTAGGAATTGGTCGTGACCACATCGGAGCCGGCGGCGATGAATTCGTCGTGCACTTGGCGGACGATGTGTGGACTGTTCATCAGCGCAAGTGCCGACCATTCCGGTTGCTTCAGTTCGGCGCCGAGACGCAAGAGTTCGCGGCTCATGCCGCCGTCGAGAATGATCATATCTGTCATGGGATGTCTCCGTCGGATGCGGTCAGGGGGCGAGAGCCTGGTCGAGGTCGGCGATGATGTCGGCCGGTGTCTCGAGGCCGATCGACAGGCGGAAAAGCCCGTCGCCGGCATAGGCGCGGTAGTCTGCAAGCTGATCCCCGGTAAGCCGGTAGGTCGAGGCCATCATCTCGTCGGTGTCCAGCAGAACGACAAGACTACGCTGGTGGCCGAGGGAAAAGGCGTAGTGCACCACCCGCAGCCGGTCGGCGAGACGCTCTGCGATCGCCTTCGACCCAGGTGTGCGAAACCCGATCATTCCGCCGAAAATCTCCATCTGGCGTTTCGCAAGTGAATGTTGTGGATGTGATGGAAGGCCAGGATAGAGCACACGCTCGACCGCGGAGTGCGTCTCCAGGAACCGCGCCACCGCCATTGCCGTTTCCGAGGCCATTCGCATGCGGGGATAGAGCGTGTCGATACCGCGCATGATCAGCCATGCGGACTGGGCCGAAAGAGCTGCGCCGAGATAGACACCGGCGCGACCGCGGATCTTCGCAACCAGTTCGCGTCTTCCGATGACTGCGCCACCCAGTGCATCGCCATGGCCGTTGATGAACTTGGTCAACGAATGAATGACGAGATCGATGCCAAGTCTGAGAGGTCGGGTGGCGACCGGCGTTGCAAAGGTCGAGTCGACCGAGATCAGCGCGCCATGACGGTGGGCGAGCGTGGTGAGCGCTTCGAGATCGACGATGCGCAGGATGGGATTGACGGGGCTTTCACAATGCAGGAGCCGCGTATTGGGCCGGATCGCGGCCTCGACCTGATCGAGCCGCGCCATGTTGACCGGGGTTACTTCGATTCCGAAATCCGGCAGCACGCGCTGGGTGAGCTCTACCGCGCCGGCATAGCAAACATCAGACACGACGAGATGATCACCCGCCTTGAGCAAGGTCAACAACATGCCGGCGATCGCGTCCATGCCGGTGGCGCTCGCCAGCGCATCCTCCGCGCCTTCGAGTGCGGCGAGCCGTTGTTCGAGCTGTCTCACCGTGGGATTGGTCCAGCGGGCATAGAGATAAGGCAATGCAGCCAGGTCCTCGACGCCGTCGGCGGAGAAGGCTCCATCACCGGGGATCAGCGTATTGTTGACCGACATCGAAATGTTGGGCGCGATCGCCCCGGTCGCGGGGTCGATGACCAGACCGGCGTCGAGCGCCCGGGTCTCAGGCCCGGCGGTGGACGGAAGTGGGTGGGTGACAAAAGTCTTTTGCATTTTTTCTCGCGCGCCGCCATCAGCGGCGGATGGGCACTTGCGCCTCGACCACACCGAAAGCGCGGGTGATCACGACGGTAAGGGCGACATAAAACAGGGTGACGACCAGGAGCGGCTCATAGACCAGCAGCGTATCCTGCCGGACCTTGTAGGCGACGGCATAGAGATCCATGACTGTGACGGTGAAGGCGAGCGGCGTGGCCTTGAGCTGCAGCACGACCTCGCCGGCAATCGTGGGCAGCGCAATGCGGATCGCACGAGGCAGCCAGATCCGCCGGATCAGGGTGAAAGGGCTCATGCCGAGCGCGCGGCCGGCCTCCAGCTCACCCTTGGGCACGGAGAGCAACGCCCCCCGCAGTACCTCTGCCTCGTAGGCTGCATAGTTCAAGGTGAAGGAGACGGCGGCGAAGAAGAAACCTTCTCGCAGAAGCGGCCAGAGGAAGCTCTGGCGCAGCCCCGGTACCAGCGGCAGAAGCGAGCCGACGCCATAGTAGAGTAGCCAGAGCTGGATCAGGAGCGGTGTGCCGCGAAACAACGTGCAGTATCCGCGCGCAGACCCGCGCAATATTGGCCCGCCGCTCACCTGGGCAAAGGCAAGGCCGATCGCCAGGATGAAGCCGAGGCCAACCGAGATGACGAGCAGTGCCATCGTCTGGAAGGCTCCATCCAGAAGAAGGGGCCAGTATTTTTGCAGCCAGTCGAAATGCATTGCCCCTCCCCTCAGACCGTCACGCGCTGGCCGCGGCGCACACGGCGCTCGAGCTGGCGGAAGACGAGGTTGGAGACGAGGGTGATCGCCAGATAGAGAACGGCGGCAGCCAGGAAGAAGAGGAAATACTGCTTGGTATTGGCGCCGGCGAGGCGCGTGGTGAGCGCCAGTTCCTGATAGCCGACGACGGCCACAAGCGCGCTGTCCTTCGTGACCGACATCCACAGGTTGGCAAGGCCTGGCAGGGCATTCGGCAAGAGGGCAGGCAGCGTGACCCGGCGAAACCGTAGGATGGGCGACATGCCGAATGCGCGCGCCGCCTCGATCTGGCCAACCGGGATTGCAAGGATTGCGCCGCGCAGGACCTCGGTCATATATGCCCCCTGGACGAAGCCGAGCACGGCGACGGCGGCAAAGAAGCCGTTGACCTCGATCGGCGGCAGGCCAAATGCCGCCAGCAGCCGGTTCAGCCCATCGGTTCCGGCATAATAAAGTCCGACGATCAGGATCAGTTCCGGCACGGCACGGATGGTCGCGGTGTAAAGTTTCAGAATCACACCGGCGGGCCGGTGACCGGACAGCTTGCCGATCGCGCCGAAAAGCCCGATCCCAAGGCCGATCGCATAGGCGGAAGCCGAGATGGCGACAGTGGTCACGGCACCGGTCAAAAGCGCGCCGCCCCAGCCTGGGGGGTCGAGCGCAAGCAACTGCCATACCGTCATCTGGCCTGCCGCCATCGGATCCGCACCTCGCTTTGCCCGTTACTTGCCGAAGACGTCGAAGGTGAAATATGCCTTCGAGATCTCGTCATATTTGCCGGAGGCCCTCACGGCTGCGATTGCCGCGTTCAGCTTGGCCTTTAGATCGGTATCTTCCTTGCGCAGGCCGCCACCAATGCCAGTGCCGAGCACGGCCGGATCGTCTGCAACATCGCCCATGTCGGAGCAGCAGTCCTTGCCGAAATCCGTCGCCAGGAAATCGGACAGCGGAATAGCGTCACCGAAAACATAGTCGATGCGGCCAGCAGCCAAGTCCTGGAAGGCTTCGTCAAGCGTCTGATAGGTTTGCTCCTCGGCCTTGTCGGCGAAATATTTCTTGAAATATTCGGACTGCACGGTGGAGACTTGGATGCCGATGGTCTTGCCGTCGACGGCATCAGGGCTTGCGCCCGGCGTGGCGCCCTTGGCGCCGATCAGCTTGCTCGGGGTGTTGTAGTACTTGTCGGTGAAGTCGATGGTCTTCAGTCGCTCGTCAGTGATCGACATGGACGACCAGATGACGTCGAACTTCTTCGACTGCAGCGCGGGAATCAAACCGTCCCAGGAGACGTCAACCACCGAGCAGGTTTCCTTCATCTCGACGCAGACCGCATTCATCAGGTCGATTTCCCAACCTTTCCAGGCGCCAGAGGCGTCCTTGGCGAAGAAGGGCGGATAGGCCTCGTTCATGATACCGAAGCGGACTTCGGCATGAACAGTCGTCGCGGTGACTGCGCTGGCAGCAAATGCGGCGCCTGCCAGCAGGCGCGAAATCAGTTTCATGGTCGTATTTCCCCTGGTTGATTGATGGACGGATCGTTGGTTCAAAGGCTGGCTCCCCGACCTGTGAGGCTGCGGGTGAAATCACGGCAGCGGGCACTCGTCGGGTCGCCGAAAATCTGGGCTGGCGGCCCCTCCTCCTCGACGCGGCCGCGATCGAGGAACATCACGTGGCTCGAGACCTCCCGAGCGAAGGCCATTTCGTGGGTGACGAGCAGCATGGTGCGGCCTTCGTCGGCGAGGTCGCGGATGACTTTCAGCACTTCGCCGACCAGTTCGGGATCGAGCGCAGACGTCGGCTCGTCAAACAGCATGAGGGCCGGATCGACGCAAAGCGCCCGGGCAATCGCAGCGCGCTGCTGCTGACCGCCGGAGAGGAAGGCGGGATAAGCGTCGCGCTTGTCGTAGAGGCCGACCTTGGCAAGCAAGGCTTCGGCCTTCTCGATCGCCTCTTTGCGCGATATCTGTTGGACATGCACCGGCGCTTCGATGACATTTTCAAGGACGGTCCTGTGTGCCCAGAGATTGAAGTTCTGGAAGACCATGCCCAGCCCCGTGCGAAGTCGCTCCAATTGCCGGCGGTCGACGGCCTCAAGGCTGCCGCTGCGACCCGTCTTGAGACGCATTTCTTCCCCGCCCACGACGATGCGGCCACGATCTGGGGCTTCGAGCAGATTGATGCAGCGCAGGAAGGTGCTCTTGCCGGAGCCGGAAGAGCCAATGATCGAGATGACGTCGCCACCCTTCGCTGTCACCGAGATGCCCTTGAGAACCTCGACCCCGGCAAAACTCTTGTGAATGCCATGTGCTTCCAACGCGGGAGGAGCAGTCTCTGTCATCGTCATCCTTCGCATGCGATCGATGCATGACCATAATTGCCCACCCTTGCGCATTTTCGCCGCATTTCTTGCAGTGGGCGCGGAAATCATGCAAATCAGACAATCAGACGCCGCGAACAGTCGAAGCGGCGACATTTCGAGCACGATCGCGGCAATGGCGATTCAAAACAGGGCGAGGTGAAGCTGGAGAATGGTGGAACGAGTGGATCAATTCGACCGCAGCATTCTCGATCTCATGCAACGCGATTGCCAGTTGAAGGCCGAGACGATCGCCGACCGGGTCGGGCTATCACCTTCCGCCGTGCAGCGCCGGCTGAAGCGACTGAGGGCAGAGGGCATCATAACAGCCGAGATAGCGGTCATCGACCGGAAGACGAGCGAATATCCGATGACCTTCATCACAGGCATGGAGATCGAACGGGACAATTACGACGCGCTGGCACGGTTTCGCGGCTGGGCTGAAAAGCAGGACAACATCCAGCAGGTCTACTATGTCACCGGACAGGTCGATCTGGTAGCCATCATCACGGCACGTGACGTGGAGCACTACGACGATATCAGCGCCCAGCTGATGTCGGAGAATCCGCAGATCAAGCGCATGCACACGAATGTCGTGCTGCGGGATGTCAAAATCGGCCTGCATATCCCCATCCGGCGGGATGGATGACGGCATGAAGCATGTATGACGAAATCGATGGGCCGACCCGTTCGAGACGATCGTCAATGGCGGATGGGCTTTCTTCGACGCCTTGGAGAAGAACGGGCACGCGCCTGTCGCGTATCAAGGCCCCGCGGCACCGGCCGAACTGGACAGGCGCATGGGGGCGCAGGCGGGCGGAAGGCCTGGACGCGGGTTCGCACGGAGCCTTTGAACTGGAGGTACTTCCAGTGCGGCGCACGGGTCGCTGACCATTGCTGGCGCCCTCATTGACCGACTTCCGGTAAGATGCGAATCTTGCCCATCATGACGTATGGCATAGCGCGCCCCGAACGATCGATGACCTTGCTGTGGCTGCAGGCCGGAAGCTGCGGTGGCTGCACCATGTCGGTGCTCGACAACGGGGCTCAAGGGTGGCCGCGCGAGTTGCACAGCTTCGGTATCGATCTTCTCTGGCACCCGTCGCTGAGCGAAGAAAGCGGGGTCGAAGCCATCGCCATACTCGAAAGCGTGGCAGCCGGCGAGACGCCGCTCGACATCCTTTGTATCGAGGGATCGATCCTGAGGGGCCCGTCGGGAACGGGGCTCTGCAATCGCCTTGCCGGCACCGGTCGGACCATGCTCGAAAGGTCATGGCTTATCCACAGCGGGTATTGCGGCCGTCGGCACCTGCGCATCCTATGGCGGCATCACGCCGCGTCTCCCGACCCGGCCGGCCTGCGGACTTCGTTGAAGGCACGGCATCCGGCGGCGCGCTGGGCGGCGGCTTCCGCTCGCGGTCCGGGATGCCGGTGATCAACGTCGCCGGCTGCGCGCCCCATCCCGGCTGGATCATGGAAACCATCGCCGCACTGAAGATGGGCGATTTCGACGAACGCGATCTCGACCGGCTCGGACGACCGAAATTCTATGCCAAGACGCTTGCCCACCATGGCTGCGAGCGCAACGAATACTACGAATTCAAGGCGAGCGCGGAAAAGCTCTCCGATCTCGGCTGCATGATGGAGCATCTCGGCTGCAAGGCGACGCAGGCCGTCGGCGACTGCAACCAGCGCGGCTGGAATGGCGGCGGCTCCTGCACCCATGGCGGATTTTCCTGCATCGGATGTACCTCCCCCGGTTTCGAGGAGACCAACGGCTTTCTCGAAACACCAAAGATCGGCGGCATCCCGGTCGGTCTGCCGCTCGACATGCCAAAGGCCTGGTTCGTGGCGCTGGCGGCGCTGTCGAAATCGGCCACGCCCGAGCGCGTCCGAACAAATGCCACCTCCGACCGCGTGATCCGCGGACCGAAGCGCAGCGGGAATTCGAGCGAATGAGCCGCATCGTCGCAGGTCCCTTCAACCGCGTCGAAGGGGATATCGAGGTGACCCTCGAGATCAATGATGGCGTCATCGAGAAGGCCGAAGTCACCACCACGCTCTATCGCGGGTTCGAGCAGATCCTGTGCGGGCGGCCGGGGCTCGACGCCCTGGTGATCGCGCCGCGCATCTGCGGCATCTGCTCGGTGTCCCAGTCGATCGCGGCCTCGACGGCGCTGCGCAACCTTGCCGGTGGCCGCGCAGCGCCGAACGGCTATCTCGCTGCAAACCTTGCCCATGCGGCGGAGAACATCGCCGACCACCTCACCCATTTCTACCTGTTCTTCATGCCGGATTTCGCCCGGGCCGAATATGCGGCCCGTCCCTGGCACGAGGAGACCGTCAATCGCTTCAAGGCGGTGAGCGGCAGCGGATCCGCCCGTTTCCTGCCGATGCGCCGGCGCCTGCTCGAAGTGATGGGCGTGGTCGCCGGCAAGTGGCCGCATTCGCTGGCCTTCCAGCCCGGCGGAACGACGCGGGCCATCGACATCGGCGAACGCGTCCAGCTCGCCTCGCTGAGGGGATTCAGCTCTTCTGAAGAGGCGGACTACGGCGTGTCGCTCTACACAATTCAATACATGGCCACCGTCGCGGATCTGTAGGACTAAGCCACCGGACCGTCCGGCGCGGATTTCGCCCTGTTCCTGCGGCTGGCCGCGGACCTGTCGCTCGCGAAGATGGGCAAGGGACCCGGCCCGCTGATCTCCTTCGGCGCCTATCATGACAGCCAGTCGTCGCTGCTGCCCGGCGGTGTCACTGACGCAACCGGACAGATCCGCCCCCTCGACGTCGCCGGTATTTCGGAGGATGTCGCCCATGCCTGGTTCGCCGACACCGATCGTCGGCCGGATCAGTCCGACACCGTGCCGGTCGTTGCCAAGGACGGCGCCTATTCCTGGGCCAAGGCACCGCGGCTCGCCGGCAGCCCGGCCGAGACCGGAGCGGCTGCGCGCCTTGCCGTGGCCGATCATCCGCTGATCGCCGAACTGCTTCGCCTCGACGGCGGCACGTCGGTCAAGACCCGCATCGTGGCCCGGCTGGTGGAGACGGCGATCCTCGTCCACGCGATGCAGGGATGGCTGAGGCAGCTCCGGCTGAAGGAAGAATTCTGCACCCATTTCGCCATACCCGACGACGCAGTCGCGTCCGGTCTGGTGGAAGCCGCGCGCGGAGCTTTGGGCCATTGGGTGAGCATCAAGGGTGGTGAGATCAACCGCTATCAGATCATCGCACCGACCACCTGGAATTTCTCGCCCCGGGACGCGGCCGGCGTCGCCGGGCCACTCGAGCAAGCCCTCGTCGGCCTCGACACCGGCGAACGCGGCGCCCAGTCGGCCGCCCTCCAACACGTCATCCGATCCTTCGATCCCTGCATGGTCTGCACCGCCCACTAGGATCGCTGCCTGGCCGCCAACGACCGGTCATCCCCTTTCCAGCAATGAAAAACGGGCTTTCACCGGAGGCGCCGCGATGGCTGAACGCGGCGCGCGCCGTCTCGAAATAATTCAATGAAAATAGCGCACTAGGACGAATTTCCAAAGATCGGTCAATCTGGTCTGCTTCTTGCAAACACTATCCCATCACGCCCGCTCGCATTCCTGAGACGGGTCGAAAGGGTGGAAAGGCCGGAGGAGCACCATGGCAGCAACAGAGACTTTTTACGACGTCATTCGCCGTCAAGGCATCACCAGGCGCAGCTTCACGAAATTCTGTAGCCTGACGGCCGCCAGCCTCGGCTTCGGCCCGGGCGCAGCAACCGCGATGGCGCAGGCGCTCGAAACCAACGAACGCGTGCCGGTCATCTGGATGCACGGCCTGGAATGCACCTGCTGTTCGGAAAGCTTCATCCGCTCGGCCCATCCGCTGGTCAAGGACGTGGTCCTGTCGATGATATCGCTCGACTATGACGATACGATCATGGCGGCGGCCGGCCATCAGGCCGAAGCGATTCTCGAAGAGACCAAGCAGAAGTACAAGGGCAAATACATCCTCGCCGTGGAGGGCAATCCGCCGCTCAACGAAGACGGCATGTTCTGCATCGACGGCGGCAAACCCTTCGTCGAGAAGCTGAAATGGATGGCGGAAGACGCCATGGCCGTCATCGCCTGG
>JAHRYZ010000023.1 GCA_020621905.1 Rhizobium sp. | reverse complement strand
CGATCTTGATCGCCGAGAACTGCGGGGGGATCTGGGAAATGACACCAGTGTAGTTTGGCAGCAGGGCGCGGATCGCTTCTTCGCTCGGACGATTGACCGAACTCTGCGTCACCTCGCCCTCGAGGTCGTCGGTCGAGCGCTCCTGGCCCCAGGTCACGGTGAATTCATAGATCTTGCGCCCGTCCATGACATAGGGAACGGTCTTGGTGGCGTCGCCGAGCGCGATCGGCAGCATGCCGGAGGCGAGCGGATCGAGCGTGCCGGCATGGCCGGCCTTCTGCGCGTCGAACAGCCACTTGATCTTGGAGACTGCCTCGGTCGAGCCGAAATCCACCGGCTTGTCGAGGATCAGCCAGCCGGAAACCGGCCGGCCCTTGGGTTTGCGGGGTTTGGACATGCGCCTCATTCTCGTTCGTCGTCACTGTCGGTGTGACCCAGGTCGCGCTGGACCTCGGGCGAGCGCAAGAGCGCGTCGATCTTCTGGTCATTGTCGAAGCTGGTATCGTCGCGGAAGCGCACCTCGGGCATGTATTTCAGCTGCCGAAGCTGGGGGCCGAGCCGGCCGCGGATATATTTGGCATGGTGGTTCAGCGCGTCGATCACTGCCTGATGGTCGGCGACGCCGAGCGGCGTCACATAGGCGTTGGCGACCCTGAGGTCCGGCGACATGCGGACTTCGGAGATCGAGATCACCGTCTTTTCGATCAGTGGATTGCGCACTTCGCCACGCTGCAACACCTGCGAGATCGCGGCGCGCACCTGTTCGCCGACACGCAGCATGCGCTGGTTGGGCGCGGAAGTCGTTGGTCTGGTCATATCTTTTCGCCTCAAACGAAGCGAGCGCCGGATCGTCCGGCGCCCGTCCTGTTATCCCGTGCGGTGGTCGCCTCAGAGCGTGCGCGTGATATGTTCCACGCGGAAGCACTCGATCGTATCGCCGGCGCGGATGTCTTCGTAGTTCTCGAAGGCCATGCCACATTCCTGGCCCATCGGCACTTCTGCCACTTCGTCCTTGAAGCGCTTGAGTGTCTTGAGCTTGCCTTCGTGAATGACGACATTGTCGCGCACCAGGCGCACGCCGGCACCACGTTCGACCTTGCCTTCGATGACGCGGCAACCCGCGACCTTGCCGGTCTTGGTGATGTTGAACACCTCCAGGATTTCGGCATTGCCGAGGAAGGTTTCGCGACGCTCCGGAGAGAGCAGGCCCGACATCGCTGCCTTCACGTCATCCACCAGATCGTAGATGATGTTGTAGTAGCGGATCTCGGTTCCGGCGCGTTCGGCGGCGGCCCGAGCCTGGGCGTTGGCGCGAACGTTGAAGCCGATGATGGCGGCGTTCGACGCTTCGGCGAGCGAGATGTCCGACTCCGTGATGCCACCGGCACCCGAATGCACGATGCGGGCGCGAACCTCGTCCGTCCCCAGCTTGTCGAGAGCGCCGATGATGGCTTCGATCGAGCCCTGCACGTCGCCCTTGATCACCAGCGGGAATTCCTTGAAGCCGGTATTCTGCAGCTGGGTCATCATCTGTTCGAGCGAACCGCGCTGGCCAGACTGACGGGCAGCGGCCTTGTCGCGGGCCAGACGCTGGCGATATTCCGAGATCTCGCGCGCACGGGCTTCGTTCTCGACGACGGCGAACCGATCGCCGGCTGCCGGTGTGCCCGACAGGCCGAGCACTTCGACCGGCGTGGCAGGACCCGCTTCCTTGACATGGTCGCCCTTGTCGTTGACGAGCGCGCGTACACGGCCCCACTGGTCGCCGGCAACGATGATCTCGCCCGGACGAAGCGTACCCTTCTGGATCAGCACGGTGGCAACCGCGCCGCGACCGCGGTCGAGCTGCGCTTCGATGACCGTGCCTTCGGCGGTACGGCTCGGATCGGCCTTGAGGTCGAGAATCTCCGCCTGGAGCAGGACGGCTTCGAGCAGCTTGTCGAGGTTCAGCTTGTTCTTGGCAGAGACTTCGACGTCGAGCACTTCACCGCCCATGGATTCGACGAAGACCTCATGCTGCAGAAGCTGGTTGCGCACCTTCTGCGGGTCGGCCTCGTGCTTGTCGATCTTGTTGATCGCCACGATGATCGGCACGTTGGCGGCCTTGGCATGATTGATCGATTCGATCGTCTGCGGCATCACGCTGTCGTCGGCGGCGACCACCAGGATGGCGATGTCGGTTGCCTGCGCGCCGCGGGCACGCATGGCGGTGAACGCGGCGTGACCGGGCGTGTCGATGAAGGTGATCTTCTGGCCGTTGTGTTCGACCTGATACGCACCGATATGCTGGGTGATGCCGCCGGCTTCGCCGGAGACGACGCTGGTCTTGCGGATGGCGTCGAGAAGCGAGGTCTTGCCGTGGTCGACGTGGCCCATGATGGTGACGACCGGCGGACGGGAAACCAGTTCGCCCTCGTCGTCGGCGACGTTGAAGATGCCTTCTTCAACATCCGACCGGAGACGCGCTTGACGGTGTGGCCGAATTCGGTGGCGATGAGTTCGGCGAGGTCGGCGTCGATGACGTCGCCCGGCTTCATCATCTGGCCTTCCTTCATCAGGTACTTGATGACGTCGACGGCGCGCTCGGACATGCGCTGCGACAGTTCCTGAATGGTGATGGTTTCCGGCAGGATGACTTCGCGCATGACCTTCTCGCGCGTTTCCTGCATCTGGCTGCGGCGGAACTTCTCCTGGCGACGGCGGGTCGCAGCCATCGAACGGCCACGGGCATTGCCGTCGTCGTCCGTGCTGACCGTGGTTACCGTCAGCTTGCCGCGGCGGCGTTCGTCTTCGGTCTTCGGGCGAGCCGGAACCTTGGCGGGAGCAGCGACGGGGACTCGGCCACGGCCGGGTGCGCCGCGGTTGACCGTGCGTTCTTCCTCTTCCTCGTCGCCGGCCTTGCGGCCGCGAACGAAGCCGGGTGCCACGGGAGCGGACGGAGCGGCGGCGGGCTTTGCCACCGTGCGTGCGTCGGCGGCCGCTGCCGCGGGCGCGGCTTCCGCCACGGGAGCCGGGGCCGGTTCTTCCGGCTGCGGCTCGTTGGCGCGGCGTTCGGCCTCCTCGGCGGCCAGACGGGCGCGTTCCGCGGCCTCGGCAACGCGACGGGCTTCGTCGATGACGCGCTGCTTGGCTTCCTCGACTTCACGGGCCTGGGCTTCGATCAGGGCGCGACGGCGCGCTTCCATCTCGCCGGCCGACAGGTCGTGCAGGACGGCGCCGCGCGGGCGTTCCTGGCGAACGGGCTGCTGCTGTGGCGGGCGCTGCGGCTGGGGAGTGGGCTGGTGCGTGCGGGTCTGCGGGGCAGGCGCTGCGGGACGAGCCTGGACAGCCGGGGCTGCCGCAGGTTCGGGCGCGCGCACGACAGGCGCTACCGGCGTTACGATCTTTTCGTCTTCGGGACGGGTCGGGCGGCGCTTGCGCGTCTCGACCACCACGGCCTTGGTCCGACCGCGACCCATGTCCTGGCGCACGGTACCCTGGGTCACGCCTGACGGTTTCAGGGTGAGGGTCTTCTTGCCCGGCGCACTGAGTGTCTTGTCGTCTTTGTTGTCGGTCATTCCGTTCCGTTCCTTGGACAAGGCCGGATGCGGAACATCAGACCTCGTCGTTCAATTCGTAAATTCCGATAATGCGTCCGGCTGAAGCCGTTGACCGCGTCATTGCTTCGGCATGTCTGCGACATCCTTTATCTGAGACAGCCCGCCTGTGCGGTACTGTTCAAGCAGGTTTGCGCGCTTCACTACACCTTCACCCGCCTGCCCTGCAAGCACTGCTGCATGGATAAACGCGTTCTGGCCCATCAGTTCGTCCATTTCGCTCCGGAAAGCAGGTGGAACGCGGAATCGCCGCGTCCGTTTCCATTCCGAGGTGCCAGGCCTTGCGGGCCTGGTCGATCTTTCTCACGCCGTCGGCCGCCGCATCCGTCGAATGGAAGACGGCAAGCGCCTCGCCACTGCGGACCGCCGCCTCGACCTTGGCCGATCCGGAGACGAACTGACCCGCCTTGCGGGCCAGGTTGATCATGCCGGCCAGTTGCTGGGCCAGCAGCCGGTCGACCGTCTCGCCAAGATTGGCATCCACCTTCACATCCCGCTTCAGGGCCCGGGCGAAGAGCTTCTTCGCCACGGCCTTGTCCACCAGATCACGACGCGGCGTCACCCAGCAGCCACGGCCGGGAAGCTGGCGCTTCAGGTCCGGCACGATGGTCCCGTCCGGGGCCGCGACGAAGCGGATCAGCGTCTCGGGCGAGCCGCCATCCCGCGTCACGATGCACATGCGGCCGTTCACTTCGCCCTCCGGACCATCGTCCTCGGGTTCATTTCCAGCCGCACCGGTCATTGTCATTCAGCCTGCCCGGCTTCTTCCGCCACTTCGTCTTCGGCAGGAGCCGCGAGGTCCTCTTCGGTGATCCAGCCGGCCGCAAGGCGGGCCTGGACGATCATGTTCTCGGCTTCGGCGCGCGAAACGTCGAACTTGCCGAAGAGACCTTCGAACTTCTTGGTCTCGCCGTCCTTGCGTTCGCTCCATCCGACCAGGTCGTCGGCGGCGCAGCCGGCAAAGTCCTCGATCGTCTTGATGCCGTCTTCGCCGAGCGCGACCATCATCTGCGAGGTCATGCCGTCGATCTGGCGCAGTTCGTCGGCCACGCCGAGCGCCTTGCGCTTGGCATCCATTTCCGCCTCGATCTTTTCCAGGTACTCGCGGGCGCGGGTCTGGATTTCCTGGGCAGTATCCTCGTCGAAGCCGTCGATCGAGGAAATTTCCTCGAGGTCGACGTAGGCGACTTCCTCGACCTGGGCGAAGCCTTCGGAGGCGAGCACCTGGCCGACCATCTCGTCGACGTCCAGCGCATCCATGAACAGGTTGGTGCGCTCGTTGAATTCCTTCTGGCGGCGCTCCGATTCCTCGGCTTCCGTCATGATGTCGATGTCCCAGCCGGTCAGCTGCGAGGCGAGACGCACGTTCTGGCCGCGACGGCCGATGGCGAGCGACAGCTGCTCGTCCGGAACGACCACTTCGATGCGTTCCGCATCTTCGTCGAGAACCACCTTGGCGACTTCAGCCGGCTGCAAGGCGTTGACGATGAAGGCGGCCGGATCGCTCGACCACGGAATGATGTCGATCTTTTCGCCCTGCAATTCGCCGACGACGGCCTGGACGCGCGAGCCGCGCATACCGACGCAGGCTCCGACCGGGTCGATCGAACTATCGTTCGAGATGACGGCGATCTTGGCGCGCGAACCCGGGTCGCGGGCGACCGACTTGATCTGGATGATGCCGTCGTAGATTTCCGGCACTTCCATGGTGAACAGCTTCACCATGAACTGCGGATGGGTGCGCGACAGGAAGATCTGCGGGCCGCGCTGCTCGCGGCGCACGTCGTAGACATAGGCGCGAACGCGGTCGCCGTAACGGAAGGCTTCGCGCGGGATCATCTCGTCGCGACGGATAATGCCTTCGCCGCGGCCGAGGTCGACGATGACGTTGCCGTATTCGACGCGCTTGACCGTGCCGTTGACGATTTCGCCGACGCGATCCTTGAACTCGTCATACTGGCGGTCACGCTCGGCTTCGCGCACCTTCTGCACGATGACCTGCTTGGCCGACTGCGCGGCGATGCGGCCGAAATCCATCGGCGGCAACGGATCGGCGATGAAGTCGCCGATCTTGGCTTCGATGTTGCGGTCGCGAGCGAGCTCGAGCGCGATCTGGGTCGAATAGTCCTCGACGGTGTCGACGACTTCGAGAAGACGCTGCAGGCGGATTTCGCCGGTCTTCGAATTGATGTCGGCGCGGATGTTGGTCTCCGAGCCATAGCGCGAGCGGGCGGCCTTCTGGATGGCGTCGGCCATCGCGGCAAGGACGATTTCGCGGTCGATGACTTTCTCACGGGCGACCGCATCAGCGATCTGCAAGAGCTCGAGCCGGTTAGCACTGACTGCCATTGTCTTAAGTCTCCGTCTTCCTGCCGGGGCCGCGGCCCACGAGGCGGTTAGTCAAACGTTATGCTTCGTCGCTGTCTTCGTCATTCTGGTTGGCGGCTTGCGCCTTGGCCAGCTTGTCGGCGCGCAGGGCGTCGCGAATGAGATCGTCGGTCAGGATCAGCTTCGCTTCGCTGAGCGCGTTGAACGGGATCTTGACCCGCGGCTCCTCGCCATAGGCGACCTGGTCGCGCTCGAGCGTGAAGCCTTCGCTGTCGACCTCGGTGATCTTGCCGCGAAAGCGCTTGCGGTTGTCGATCAGGATCGAGGTCTCGCAATTGACGATATGGCCGTTCCAGCGCTGGAAATCCGATTTGCGCACCATCGGCCGATCGATGCCCGGCGACGAAACTTCGAGGTGATAGGCCTTGTCGACCGGGTCTTCGACATCGAGGACCGGAGAGATCGCCATGGAGACCTCCTCGCAATCCGTCACGGTCATCGTTCCGTCGTTGCGTTCTGCCATCACCTGCAGCGTCAGGCCGTTCTGGTTCATCAACCGCGCCCGAACCAGCTTGAATCCCAACGCAACCAGAACCGGCTCGATAATCTCGGCGATGCGCCGGTCGAGACCCGTCTCGATGATGATACGCGCTTCGCCGTCCTGCGGCGTGGGCATGCTGTCAGACAATCGTAATACTCCCGGATGGACCCGATCGCCAACAAAAAAGAGCGGGTCCTTGCGGCCCCACCCTTCATCTGTCGATCAAGAATATGGGCGCTGTATACGCCTCGTCGGGCGCGATTGCAAGCTTTTCACGCTTCTCGGCCTGCTTATGCCTTCTGGCCATCCGATGTTAGTTCACGCGCAAGCTCATTGCTGCCACTGTATCGCGCAGAGTACCAGAGACGTGACCGCAGAAAAAGGTATGCCTGAATGCCCGAGCGCAGATCCTTCCTGTCCCCATTGAAGCATCCGGTCTATCGCAGCATATGGAGCGCCAGTATCGCCTCCAATCTCGGTGGGCTGATCCAGGGCGTCGGCGCGGCGTGGATGATGGCCTCGATCTCGCAGTCGGAGAATATGGTCGCGCTCGTCCAGGCTTCGACCACCCTGCCGCTGATGCTGTTCTCGCTGCTCTCGGGCGCCATCGCCGACAATTACGACCGCCGCCGCGTCATGCTGACGGCCCAGGTCTTCATGTTCTGCGTATCTGCGCTGCTGGCGCTTTTCGCCTATCTTGATCTCATCACGCCGTGGCTGCTGTTGCTCTTTACCTTCCTGCTCGGCAGCGGCACGGCCCTCAACAATCCGTCCTGGCAAGCATCGGTCGGCGACCTGGTGCCGCGCGAGGATCTCGCCGGCGCGGTCTCGCTGAACAGCGTCGGCTTCAACATCACCCGCAGTGTCGGCCCGGCGATCGGCGGCATGATCGTCGCCGGTGCCGGTGCGGCCGCTGCCTTCGCCGCCAATACGGTCAGCTATTTCACCCTGATCTTCGCCCTGTCCCGCTGGCAGCCGGACCTGCCGCAGCAGACGCTTCCGCGCGAGGCGCTCGGCCAGGCGATCGGCGCCGGGCTGCGCTATGTCGCCATGTCGCCGAACATCGGCAAGGTGCTGTTTCGCGGCTTTGTGTTCGGCCTGACCGCGAGCGCCGTGCTGGCGCTATTGCCGGTCGTCGTGCGCGATCTGGTTGGCGGCGGAGCTCTGACATACGGTGTGATGCTCGGCGCCTTCGGCGCAGGCGCAATCGCCGGGGCGCTGGCAAACTCCAGGCTGCGCGAAGTCCTGTCGAGCGAGGACATCGTGCGCTGCGCCTTCGCCGGTTTTGCGCTGAGCGCGACGATCATCGGCATCAGCCCCTATGCGGTCGTGACGAGCCTGGCCCTTCTGGTCGCCGGGGCCTGCTGGGTGCTGGCGCTGTCGCTCTTCAATACGGTCGTGCAACTGTCCACGCCGCGCTGGGTGGTGGGCCGCGCCCTGTCCCTCTACCAGACCGCCACCTTCGGCGGCATGGCGGGCGGCAGCTGGCTTTGGGGGCTGATGGCCGAGAGCCAGGGAGTCACCAATGCCTTTTTCGCCTCCAGCCTGTTGATGATCGTCGGCGTGGCGATCGGCCTTTGGCTGCCCATGCCGGCCTTCGCCTCCCTCGACCTCGATCCCCTGAACCGCTTCAACGAGCCGCCGCTGAAGCTGGACATCAGGCCGCGCAGCGGCCCGATCGTCGTCAACATCGACTATGAGATCGCCGACGAGGACCTTCAGGAATTCCTCGCGGTCATGGTCGAGCGCAGGCGCATCCGCATCCGCGACGGCGCGCGCAACTGGGCGCTGATGCGCGACCTGGAGAATCCGGACATCTGGACGGAAACCTATCACACGCCCACCTGGGTCGAATATGTCCGCCACAACCAGCGCCGCACCAAGGCGGACGCCGAGGCGACCGACCGGCTGCTCGCCCTGCACCGCGGAAAAGAGAAGCCGAGGGTGCACCGGATGATCGAGCGGCAGGCGATCCCGCCGGCCGGCGACATCTTCCACAAGACCCATATCGATCCCCACTGAACGTGAGGCCGTCGTGTTTTGGCAAGAAGCAGTCTAGCGCAGCTTGCCCTTCAGCGAGGCATCGGGAAAGCAGGTCGGCGCCAGCCCGTTCTTCTGCTGCCAGTCGCCGAGCGCGCGCCGGGTCTTGTAGCCGGGCAGGCCGTCGACATTGCCGACGTCGTAGCCCTTGGCGACCAGCGCCTTCTGCATGGCGAGCACATCCGAGCGCAGCATCTTGCCGACTTCGCCGAACGGCGCCTTGAACGCCCCGCCGCCATAGGCGATGCGGTCGGCGAGATTGCCGATGAAAAGGGCATAGAGGTCGGAATTGTTGTATTCCTTGAGCACGTAGAAGTTCGGGCTGACGAGGAATTCCGGTCCATGCGTGCCGGCCGGAACCAGCATCATCGTGGAGGCGGAAAGCTCCTTGGCCGGAAAGGCCTTGCCTGAGATGCGCTCTATGCCCTGTCCGGACCAGTCCGCCAGCGGTCTGGCCCTATCGGGACCTTCCTGCGCGCAGGAGACGCCGGCGGGAATGGAGACTTCGAAGCCCCAGCTGCGGCCGGCCTGCCAACCGCTCTTCTTCAGATAGTTGGCGATCGATGCGAGGCTGTCGGGGACCGAGTTCCAGATGTCGCGATGGCCGTCGCCGTCGAAGTCGACGGCATATTTCAGATAGCTGGTCGGCATGAATTGCGGCTGGCCGAGCGCGCCGGCCCAGGAGCCCTTCATCTGGCCCGCGCCGATATCGCCGCCCTCGATGATGTGCAGCGCCGAGATCAGTTCGCGGCGGAATAGATCCTTGCGGGTCGACATGAAGGCCTTGGTGGCCAGAACCTCGACGGCGGAATAGGGCAGCTTCGCACCGCCGAAGCCGGATTCCCGGCCCCAGATGGCGACGATGATCGAACCCGGAACGCCGTAGGCCGCCTCGACCTTCCGCAGCGTCGATGCATGGCGGTCGGCAAGGCTGCGGCCGGTCCCGGCCAGTCCCTGCAGCCGCTTCTCCGAGAAATAGGCGCCGGGCGAGGAAAACTCGGCCTGGCTCTGTTTCTGGTCCTTGGGCGGGGTGGTTCCCGGCGGTACCAGGTCCGGCAGGTCCCAGTTGAGCGTCAGGCCGGCGACGGCCTTGTCGAAGGCGGCGCGCGAGATGCCGGCACCCTTCGCCTCCGGCCACAGGTCGTTGGCAAGCCAGGCCTGGAACTGCTGTTCGACGGCGGCCTTGGACGGAGCGGCGAAGGTGGCAGGGACGCTCCACAGAAGGCAGGCCGACAGCGCCAACGCAAGCCTGCGGCGAATTCCCGTCTTTGGGATGGACTGCCCGACAGGGCGGAGGGGGCTAAGGCCGGTCATGACAGGTCTCCCGTCGTCGTGCAGAGAATCAGATGACTGTCCTGGCGCGCAAAGCGGCCGAAAGTGTGCCTTCGTCGAGATAATCCAGCTCGCCGCCGACGGGCACGCCATGCGCCAGCCGCGTGATCTTCACGTCCAGCCCGGCCAGGTGGTCGGTGATATAGTGTGCGGTGGTCTGCCCCTCGACGGTGGCGTTGACGGCGATGATGACCTCGCGGATCCCGCCCTTGGCGACGCGGTCGATCAGCCCCTTGATGTTGAGATCGTCCGGCCCAACGCCGTCCAATGGCGAGAGCGTTCCGCCGAGCACGTGATAGGCGGCGTTCATCGCGCCGGCCCGCTCCAGCGCCCACAGGTCGGACACGTCCTCGACGACGATGATCATCGACTGGTCGCGCCGCTCGTCGGTACAGACGGTGCAGGGATCGACGGTATCGACATTGCCGCAATGGGAGCAGATTTTCACCTTGTCGAAGGCGTCCCCCATGGCCTGCGCCAGGGGACCCATCAACTGGTCCTTCTTCTTGATCAGGTGCAGCGCGGCGCGGCGCGCCGAGCGGGGCCCGAGGCCCGGGACCTTTGCCAGCAACTGGATCAGTTTTTCGATTTCGGGACCGGTGACTCGCTTTGCCATTGGCCGCTTCTACCCCATATCCTCGTGGAACGGAATCGCCCAAAGGAGCGCTGCTGCATGAAAATCCTCGCCGTCTGCCGCGGCAGTGCCGAAACCCTGCCCGGCAAGAAATACAAGACCGGCATCAACAAGGTTCCGATCACCGGACCGGTCATGGTCGACGCCTACGGCATTGTCGGCGACGCGATCTGCAACGGCGACCATCATGGCGGCGAGGAGCAGGCGATCTATATCGAAGGTTCGGAGACGCTCGACTGGTGGGCGGAAGAGCTCGGCCATCCCCTGGAGCCCGGGGCCTTCGGGGAAAACCTGTTGATCTCAGGCATCGACAATCGCGGGATCGCCGTCGGCGATCGTTTCGTTGCCGCTGACGTGGTTCTGGAGGTGACCTCGACACGGATCCCCTGCGCCACCTTCGCGGCGAAGATGGGCGATCCGAAATTTCCCAGGCGCTACATGAAGGCCGGCCGCGCCGGCGCCTATGCGCGCGTCCTGGGGGGCGGCATGCTGGAGGCCGGACAGGCGGTCGAATACCGGCCCTTTACCGGGGACCGCATCACCATGCCCGACCTGATGGCGACCTACGGCCAGAAGCTTCACGGCACGGAGCGGGATCGCTATCTCGCCGCTCCCCTGCATGCCAAGCTCAGGGCGTTCCTGAGCGACTAGCGAAAACGGCCGCCAAAGGCGGCCGTCTTTGTCATTGTCGGATCAAGCCGAAACCTCAGAACGGCAGCTTCATGCCGGGCGGAATCGGCAGGCCGGCGGTCATTTCCTTGGTCTTCTCCGCCATCACCGCCTCGGCCTTGTCCTTGGCGTCCTTGTGGGCGGCGACGATCAGGTCCTCGAGGATTTCCACATCGTCTTCCTTGAAGAGCGACGGGTCGATCTTCAGGCCCTTGAGGTCGCCCTTGCCGGTCATGGTCACGGTCACCAGCCCGCCGCCGGACTTGCCTTCGACTTCGAGCGAGGCGATCTCCGCCTGCATCTTCTCCATCTTGGCCTGCATTTCCTTGACCTTGCCCATCATGCCCATGATGTCGCGCATCGTCGCTGTCTCCTTGGATCTCTGTGCTGAATCGGTTGCGTCAGAATTCGATGTCGTCGCCCGGCAGAATGTCGCCCTCGGAGGATTCCGCTGCGGCCGGCAGGCTCGGCGCGTCGTCCTCGACGACGGCCGTGCGGATGCGAACGTCGGTGATCTTGGCGCCCGGGAAACGCGAAAGGATCGCGGCCACATCCGGGTCCTGCCGGGCATCGACGAAACGCGCCTCGCGCGTCGAGGCATCCGCCTCGACCAGGGTCGGCTGTCCGGCCTCGCGGCTGAGGATGACCATCCAGCGGATCTCTGTCCATTCCTCCAGCCGCTTCTGCAGGTCGCTGACCAGCGACTTCGGCGCTTCCGCCGGCAGGTTGATTTCAAGCCGGCCCGGCTCGATGCGTACGAGGTGGACGAAATTGCGCAACAGGGCCCGCAGCTTCGGGTCGCGGTTCTTGGTGCAGAGTTCCGCAAGCTCTTCGAGCGAGTTGACGTGCACTTTCGGCTGCGGCTGCGCTTCGGCGGGCTTTGCCTCGGTGCGGCCCAAGGCGACCGGTGCATTCTCCGGCTGGGAAACACTGTGAAGCCGGGCGACCGGTTGGGCGGCCGAGGGCCGGGCCGAAGTCTCGACGGCCTGTTGCGAGACGACCGCCGTGCGATAGGCAGCGGACGCGCCGCCACCATTGCCGCCGCGCGGAGCGCTGCCGGCCTGCGCGCCTTCGCCGCCATTGCCAAGCTCGAGCAGCCGGCGCGCGGCGTCCTCGGGCGAGGGCAGGTGGGCGGCATGCGACAGGCGGATGATCACCATCTCGGCCGCCCCGGCGGGCCGCGAAGAGTTCTCCGCCTCGGGAATTCCCTTCAGAAGCATCTGCCACATCCGCGACAGGGTGGAAACCGATACGCTGTCGGCAAATTCCGCCCCGCGCACCCGCTCGACTTCGCTGAGCGAAGGGTCCTGGGAGGCGGACGGGATATATTTGAGCCGTGTCACGAGGTGGGTGAAGTCGGCGAGGTCGGTCAGTACGACGGTCGGATTGGCGCCCGCCTCGTACTGGCTGCCGAATTCGGCAAGGGCTGCCGCAACGTCGCCGCGCACGATATGGCCGAACAGGTCGACGATGCGGGCCCGGTCGGCAAGGCCGAGCATGCCGCGCACGGCGTCCGCCCGCACGATGCCGCCGCCATGGGCGATCGCCTGGTCCAGCAGCGACAGTCCGTCGCGCGCCGAGCCTTCTGCGGCCCGGGCGATCATGGCCAGCGCCTCCTCCTCGGCTTCGATGCCTTCCTTGGACGAAATCGTCGAGAACAGCCCGACCAGATCGCCGGCGCTGATGCGCCGCAGGTCGAAGCGCTGGCAACGCGACAGCACGGTGATCGGGACCTTGCGGATCTCCGTCGTGGCGAAGATGAACTTCACATGCTCGGGCGGTTCCTCGAGCGTCTTCAACAGGCCGTTGAAGGCCTGCGTCGACAGCATGTGCACTTCGTCGATGATGTAGACCTTGTAACGCGCCGAAACCGGGCGGTAGCGCACCTGCTCGATGATCTCGCGGATGTCGTCGATGCCGGTATGCGAGGCGGCGTCCATCTCGATCACGTCGACATGGCGGCCTTCCATGATCGCCTGGCAGTGCTCGCCGGGAATCTTGAGGTCGATCGTCGGCTTGTCGATCTCGGGCGTCTTGTAGTTCAGCGCGCGCGCCAGAATGCGGGCGGTCGTGGTCTTGCCCACGCCGCGGACCCCGGTCAGCATGTAGGCCTGCGCGATGCGTCCGGTCTCGAAGGCGTTGGTGAGGGTTCTCACCATCGGCTCCTGGCCGACCATCAGGTCGGTGAAATCCTTGGGGCGATATTTGCGGGCGAGAACCCGGTAGCCGGTGACGCTACCTCGATTCGATGCTTTCGGCTCGAAATCGCTCATCGCCTGCCAGCGTCTCTCGAAGACCCGATGCCCAGGCACGCCTGGCCAGCGTCGTGGCCGGCCAAATAAAACGGAAGGTGGGAGGCTGGCACGATGACCGTGCCGCGCTTAGGGCTGCTTCCTTCCGGACCTGACCCGGTTGGCGAGTGGCTCGTCCACCACCAACCTCCCGAGCCACATATCGGCAATTACGCGATCAAATGCAAGCCAAGCCCGCAAAAAACTGCTATGAAGGGAAAAAACGTCAGGAGGGACACTTGAGCAAATTCGTGCTGGACGAGCGGTTGGCGCGCGACAGTGGCCTCGTGGTCCATCTGGGCCTGTGCGAACTGCGCATGATGAACGACAGCCGGTGGCCCTGGCTCGTCCTGGTGCCCAAGCGTCCGGACATATCCGAAGTCTTCGACCTCACGCCGCTCGACCAGGCCGTGCTGACTTTCGAGCAGAACACCGTCGCCTCCGCCCTGAAAACCGTGACGGGCGCCACCAAGATCAATATCGCCGCGATCGGCAACATCGTCCGCCAGCTGCATGTCCATATCATCGCCCGCACCGAAGGCGATGCCAACTGGCCGGGTCCCGTCTGGGGCCATGGAATAGCCGTACCCTACGGCGAGGATGAACGCCGAACCCTCCAGCAGAAGATACTTGAAGCCATTCACTCATGAGAAAATCGATTTTCGACTTCAACGGCCCGCATCCCGAGCCAAGCGACCTGACCGCCTTTTCCCGCAATGCCCTGGCCCGCGACAGCGAGCACCGCGACGAGAACTCGCTTCAAAAAGCGCTCGCGGTGGAGGGAACCCACATCCTGGCCTTCTGCGATGCCAGGCTCGTGCTGAAGCACGACGGCGCCGTGCTCGATCCGCTCTTTGCACCGTATGAACTGGCGGAACTGGAACCCGACTTCGACAGTGCCGTGCTGCTCGGCTTCCAGCCGAGCGGCGAGCCGCGCATCGCCGTCCCGATCCAATGCCCGGCGGATGACCTTGCCGGCCAGTACAAGCCTGCGGATGCCCGCGCCCTGTTCCGCGACAGGCTGGTCGGCGAGGATTTGTTGGGGGAGGCGGCCCAGGCGCTGAGCCTTCTCCGCTGGAACGCCGACAACCGTTTCTGCGGTCGCTGCGGATCGGCGATGGAGAGCCGCATCGGCGGCTACAAGCGCGTCTGCTCCGGCTGCGGCCACGAGATCTTTCCGCGCACCGATCCGGTGGCGATCATGTTGGCGATCGACGAGAAGCGCGACCGCTGCCTTCTTGGCCGCAACCACCGTTTCCCCGACGGCATGTATTCCTCTCTCGCCGGTTTCGTCGAACCGGGCGAGACGATCGAGAATGCCGTGCGCCGCGAGACACGCGAGGAATCCGGCATCGAGATCGGCCGTGTGCGCTATCACGCATCGCAGCCCTGGCCGATGCCGCATCAGTTGATGATCGGCTGCTTTGCCGAGGCGATCTCGTTCGACATTCAAGCCGACGAGGCCGAGCTTGCCGATTGCCGCTGGTTCAGCCGCGACGAGACGGCGGAACTGATCGAACGGGGGCCGGTCAATGGCCGCAGCCTGCCGATCGAGGGGACGATCGCCCGGCGGCTGATCGTCGATTGGCTCGAATGGAAGCGCTGAGGCCCTGAGCCTCAGCCGCCGAGTTTGCCGCGCATCGGATGTCCCTTGTAGACGCCGAGGATGCGAACCTTTTCCGAGAAGAACCGCAGTTCCTCCAGTGCGCGTCGCACCGGCGCGTCCTCTGGATGGCCCTCGATGTCGGCGTAGAACTGGGTGGCCACGAACTTGCCGCCGATCTGGTAGCTCTCCAGCTTCGTCATGTTGATGCCGTTCGTGGCGAAGCCGCCCATCGCTTTGTAGAGCGCCGCCGGGATATTGCGGACGTTGAAGACGAAGGTGGTGACGAACAACTCGTCCGGGCTGGTGCGCTGGGCGATCGACTCCTCGCGCGACAGAACGACGAAACGCGTCACGTTGTTTTCGGTGTCCTCGACGTTTTCCGCGACGATGTCGAGGCCGTAGAGATCCGCCGCGAGGCGCGGCGCGAGCGCCGCCATCGTCCGGTCGCCGCGTTCGGCCACGAGCTTGGCGGCACCCGCCGTATCGCCGGCCACCACCGGCTTCCAGCCGTTGGCCCGCATGATCTTGCGGCACTGGCCGAGCGCATGGATGTGGCTGTGAACCGTGCGGATCTCGTCGATCGACACCCCCGGCAGCACCATCAGCTGGAAACGGATCGGCATGAAATACTCGCCGATGATGTGCAGCCGCGATTCCGGAAGCAGGTAGTGAATGTCGGCGACGCGTCCGGCGATGGTGTTCTCGATCGGGATCATGGCCAGGTCCGCCTCGCCGTTCTCCACCGCGACGAAGGCATCCTCGAAGGTCGGGCAGGGGAGCGGCTCCATCTGCGGGAACATGTCGCGGCAGGCCATGTCGGAATTCGCGCCGAACTCGCCCTGGAAGGCGATCCTGTTGGTTCTGGTCGTCATCGGATTTCCGTTCTTCACTTGGCCTGGGCTGAGGATCTGTCGTGCTTTATCGAGGTCGGCGGGGGTGTCGACCCCGAGCGGGATGGAATTGACGATCTCGACGTCGATGCGCATTCCGGCCTCGAGAGCGCGCAGCTGTTCCAGCGATTCCCGCTTTTCCAGGGGTGATGGCTGAAGGGCGACGAAGCGATCGAGGGCGGCACGGCGGTAGGCGTAAAGGCCGATGTGGTGGTAGAGCGGCCCCTTGCCGTGCGGTGCGGTCGCGCGGGTAAAATAGAGTGCCCGCAGCCGTGTGTCCGACAGGGGTGATCCGACGACCTTGACGACGTTCGGATTGGTCTTTTCTTCCTCGTCGGTGATCTCGACGGTCAGCGTCGCGATGTCGACCGCGGGATTTTCGAGCGGTCTCAACGCGGCGCGGATGGTTTCCGCCTCGATCGTCGGCAGGTCGCCCTGGACATTGATCACGGTCTCGACCACGCCGTTCGGGTCGGCCTTGGTCAAGGCCTCGTGGATGCGGTCCGAACCGGACTGGTGATCGACGCGCGTCATCACCACTTCGAAACCGGCGGCCGCCACCGCGTCGTAGACCCGCTGGTCGTCGACGGCGACAATGATTCGCCCGACATTCGCTTCGCGCGCCCGCATGGCGACCTGCACGATCATCGGCAGGCCGCAGATGTCGGCGAGCGGCTTTCCGGGCAGGCGGGTCGATGCCATTCGCGCCGGGATCAGCACGAGGGTCTTGCCCAATTCCTCATCGTTCATCATTAGCCCCTTCAAATCACGCCGGAAAAGTGTCAAAAAGTCCCGATTTGGGGATCACAATCGTGTTGCAACTGTCAAGCAAAAGACATAGGTTCCGCGCGATTTCAAGATCGTCCGGTTACTGATCCGCCGGCTGCATGGGAGCGTTTGCAGATGAACTCATATGTGAACATGGGCGTTGGTGCTCTACTTGGCACCGTTTTCGTCCTGATGACCGTATCCATCACGTCGGAAAGCATTTTCCATTCGGCGGTTCCGGAGAAGGAAGGTTACGCCATCGTCGCCGAGGCCGCGTCCGAAGGTGAAGCCGGCGCCGGTGCTGCAGCCGCCACGGAAACGCCGATTGCCACGCTCCTGGCAAGCGCCGACGCCGCTGCTGGCGAAGCCGTCTTCAAGAAGTGCACGAGCTGTCACACCGGGGACAAGGGCGGCGCCAACAAGGTTGGCCCGAACTTGTTCGGTGTCGTGGAACGTCCGATCGCATCGCATGAAGGCTTCGGCTATTCGGCTCCGATGAAGGACTTCTCGCAGGGCGGTTCCGTTACCTGGACCTTCGACAACCTCAACCACTTCCTCACCGCTCCGAAGAAGTTCATCGCCGGTACCGCCATGGGCTTCGCCGGCCTGAAGAAGGAAGAGGAACGCGCCAACCTGATCGCCTATCTGCGCTCGCTGGCCGATACGCCGGTTGCGCTTCCGGCTGCTGACGCCGCCGCCGCGCCTGCCGAGGCAGCTCCCGCGGCCGAGGCGGCTCCGGCCGCCGAAGCCGCACCTGCACCGGCCGCCGACGCGGCACCTGCAGATGCAGCCCCGGCTCCGGCAACCGATGCAGCTCCGGCTCCCGCCGCCAACAACTGATCCGACGGCTGATCAATTCCAGTTCATGAAAACGCCCGGCTCTGCCGGGCATTTTTCGTTTGGGGCTATGCTTGCCGGTTACTGCAGGATCCAGGCCCAGAGCGTGACGCTGAGCACGCCGACGGCGGTGCTGAGCGAGATCGCCGAGGCGGCGAGCCCGTGGCCGACGCCGAAGCGATTGGCGATCAGCCAGGCATTGATGCCGGTGGGGACGGAGGAGGTGAGCACAAGGGCCGCCGTCCAGTCTGCGCTCAATCCCAGAACGCGGCAGGCGAGCCAGACGCAGGCCGGCATCAGCAGCAGCTTGAGGGCTGAGATCACGGCCGCGATGCCGACATTCCCGTGGATGCCGTATTTGTTGAGCGCCATGCCGAGCGAGATCAGCGCGGCCGGTGCGGCCATCGAGGTGATCTGATCCACCACGCTTGCCAGCACGCCAGGGAGTGCAAGCCCGCTCATATGCAGGACAAGGCCCGCTGCAAGGCCGATGACCAGTGGATTGCGCATCAGATTGGCGCCCACCTGTCGTAGCACGTTCACCAGCCCCCGTGACTCGCCGCCATTGACCTTGTGCTCGGCGCGCTCCATCAGCACCGTCCCGATGACCATCATCAGCGGCAGGTGCACCGCAAGCAGGATCGACACGGCGACGATGCCGTCGCTGCCGACAGTACGTTCGACCAGCGGCAGGCCGATGAAGATGTTGTTGGCGAAGGCTGAGGACACCCCCGCCAGCACCCCGACCCGAGCATCTCGCCCAAAGATCCTCGTCGCCAGGATGTGTCCGACCGCCCAGGTGATCGCGACGCCGGAGAAATAGGCGATCCACAGCCGGAACGGCGACGCGCCGTGGAAGTCCGCCTGTGAGATCGTCCGGAAAAGCAGGACCGGAACCGCGACCTTGAACACGAATTCGCCGAGGCCGTCGCCAATGTCCGCATTCAGCACCCGGTCCTACCAGCGCCCAGCCGAACAGGATGAGGATGAAGATCGGAAAGACGTCCTGTGCAATGGCATACATCGGCGGAATGGCTCTCGGGAGGAGGAGAAGGCGAGCTCCCAAGGCTTATCGCGATGCGCCGGAATCGGCCAGAGCGGATTGATCATTGTCAGTACGCCAGCCGAAAAACGAAAAAAGCGGGGCCGCCCCCGCTTTCGCTGCCCGACGCGGGGTCGGGACCCGAAGCCGCATCGCCAGTACATCCGTGGTCGATGCGAGTTCTGATCGAGGACGGATCATGTCCTCCGCACGGATGGCGAGGCGCTGGAAGCGCTCCATGCCATCGTCACTTGAGGTCTGTGTAATCGGCCTGCGTGACAAACGAATGACGTCTACGCATTTCCTCCTAGGTCAGCGCTTTTTCCTTTTCTGCCGGCGAAAAACGGCTATGACCGGAAAAACCCAAACTATCGGAGATCCGGGATTTATGAGCAGGTTCGATGTTCTCACCGTCGGTAACGCCATCGTCGACATCATCTCGCGTTGCGAGGATGCCTTCCTCGTCGACAACGGCATCACCAAGGGCGCGATGAACCTGATCGATGCCGAACGCGCCGAGACGCTTTACGCCCTGATGGGTCCGGCGGTGGAAGCTTCCGGCGGCAGCGCCGGCAATACGGCCGCCGGCATCGCCAGCCTCGGCGGTAAGGCCGCCTATTTCGGCAAGGTGGCCGAGGACCAGCTCGGCAAGATCTTCGCCCACGACATCCGCGCCCAGGGCGTGCACTATGAGACCAGACCGGAAGGCACTTTCCCGCCGACAGCCCGCAGCATGATCTTCGTTACCGAGGACGGCGAGCGCTCGATGAACACCTATCTCGGTGCCTGCGTCGAGTTCGGCCCGGAGGACGTCGAGCCCGAGGTCGTCGCGCAGTCGAAGGTCACCTATTTCGAAGGCTATCTCTGGGATCCGCCGCGGGCCAAGCGGGCGATCCTCGACTGCGCCCGCATCGCCCACGAGAACGGCCGGGAAATGTCGATGACCCTGTCCGACAGCTTCTGCGTCGGCCGCTACCGCGACGAATTCCTCGATCTCATGCGCTCCGGCACGATAGACATCGTCTTTTCCAACAAACAGGAAGCGCTCTCCCTCTACGAGACCGAGGATTTCGATCTCGCGCTTACCAAGATGGCTGGCGACTGCAAGCTCGCCGCCGTGACGATGAGCGAGGAGGGGGCCGTGATCCTCAAGGGCGGGGAACGCATCCGCGTCGAAGCAACCGTCATCGGCCAGCTGGTCGACACGACGGGCGCCGGCGACCTGTTCGCTGCGGGCTTCCTCTATGGCTATACCCAGGGCCGCTCGCTCTACGACTGCGGCCGGATCGGCTGTCTCGCAGCCGGCATCGTCATCCAGCAGATCGGCCCGCGGCCGCTCGGTTCGCTGTCCAAGGCGGCAAGTGAGGCCGGGCTTATTTGAAGGCCTCGCCCGGATAGGCGCCCCAGATTTCGCTCTGCGCCACCCATCCGTTGACGCCGCCCGCTTCGGCCAGACACCAGTTGCCGGTGCACTCCTCTAGCCGCATGACCACGCCGGGCTCGAGCTTGGCGACGACGCTCGCCGTCGACTGCGAATCGGACCTGAGGTTCACATAGACGTCGTTGCCGCGCATCCACGGCGCGGCGACCGCGGTGCGCTCGCCGGACAACAGGGTCTGGCTCACCCACCCCTCCGTGCCGTCAGCGTCACGGATGCGCCGCCAGTTCTCGTATTCCTGGATGATCTCCACCGGCAGCCCGGATTTCAGGTAGAGCCAGGAGACGGCATAGTCGGTGCTCGGTCCGATCCTGAGATTGACCCGCTTGGCCTTCAGGCTGACGAAGCGCGGCAGCGGCAGACCGCTCGATCCCTTGGACACGCCCTGGGCCTCTGCTGCCGGCCCGCCCATTGCGCATAGCCCGAGGGCGATCCACGAAACGAGAGAGGCACGAAGCACGATGTGACGCATGGCGGTTCCGATCGCTCAAAGATTTCAAGGGTTTCTGCGCCATTCCGCCAATCGGTCCGCCGGTCTCGCCATAAAACGGGCGCCAACCTGCGAGGTTTTGTTTGTCTTCGCTGACGGGTTTGGTAGAAAATGCCCTGAACGGGGAAATTATCCCCCGTCTTGGTTAACGACCTCTGAACAAGGCATCGATTCTTCCCATGACGAACAGGAAAAGACCCAAGGTCTATATCACCCGGAAATTGCCGGACGCCGTGGAGACCCGCATGCGCGAACTGTTCGAGGCGGAGCTCAACATCGATGACAAGCCGCGCACCCAACCCGAACTCGTTGCTGCGATGAAAACGGCCGACGTTCTGGTGCCGACGGTGACGGACCGCATCGACGCGGCGCTGATCGAGCAGGCGGGACCCCAGCTGAAGCTGATCGCCAGCTTCTCCAACGGCATCGACCATATCGATGTCGACGCCGCGGCGAAGAAGGGCATCACGGTCACCAATACGCCCAACGTGCTGACCGAAGACACCGCCGACATGACCATGGCGCTCATTCTCGCCGTGCCGCGCCGCCTGGTCGAGGGCGCGCGCATCTTGATGGACAAGCCCGGCGAATGGACCGGCTGGTCGCCGACCTGGATGCTCGGTCGGCGCATCTGGGGCAAGCGGATCGGCATCATCGGCATGGGCCGCATCGGCACGGCCGTCGCCCGCCGCGCCAAGGCCTTCGGCCTGTCGATCCACTACCACAACCGCAAGCGCGTCAATCCGGCGACCGAGGACGAACTGGAGGCGACCTATTGGGACAGCCTCGACCAGATGCTCGCCCGCGTCGACATTGTCTCGGTCAACTGCCCGTCGACGCCGGCCACCTTCCATCTCCTGTCGGCGCGGCGTCTGGCGCTGATGCAGCCGAACAGCTACATCGTCAACACGGCGCGCGGCGACATCATCGACGAGGACGCCCTGATCCAGTGCCTGCGCGAAGGCCGGATCGCCGGTGCCGGGCTCGACGTGTTCGAGAAGGAGCCCGCGGTCAATCCCAAGCTGATCAAGCTCGCCAATGAGGGCAAGGTCGTGCTCCTGCCGCATACCGGTTCGGCCACCATCGAGGGCCGCATCGACATGGGCGACAAGGTGATCATCAACATCCGCACCTATTTCGACGGCCATCGTCCGCCGAACCGCGTGCTGCCGAGCCGGACCTGAGCAAGGTCGGTCAGGCGAGCGGCTTGCGCATCTCGATCGAGGTGGTTCGGTCATAACCGGCATGGCGGTTTTCCGCCGTCTTGCGAAAACCCCAAGCGGCAAAGAGCCGGTGGTTCTCGGTCAGTTCGACACGGGTCTCGAGCCGGAGACTGGAAAGCCCGAGTTCACGGGCCGTCGCTTCGGCGCGCGCCAGCAGCAAACGGCCTACGCCCTGACCTTGCGTTGCGGGATGGACGGCAAGCTTGCCGATATAGAGTGAGCTCTCCTCGGGCTTCAGGAAGACGCAGCCGACAATTCGTCCCTTGTCGATCGCGGCAAACGCGATCTCCTGTGCGGCCTTCTGCCGGAGCGTGGCCGGCGTCAGACGATGGGCGGAGGAGGGCGGGTCGATCCGCTCGTCCATGTACGCGAAGGCGGCCAGGATCACATCCAGCAGTTCCTCGTAGCGGTCGAAGCCCGCATCGATGCGCGGGACCTCGATCGTCATGACGAAGGCGAAGCCTTGCGCCGGCGGTAGCGGATCGTGTCGAACCGCGCCGAAAGAGCATCGTAGAGAAGCAGGCGGCCGACAAGGGGTTCGCCGACCCCGGTGATCAGCTTGATCGCCTCCATCGCCATCAGCGTGCCGATCACGCCGGTGAGAGCACCGACGATGCCGGCCTCGGCGCAGGCAGGCATCAGCCCGGCGGGCGGTGGCTCCGGAAAGAGGTCGCGATAGCGCGGATTGGGCTCTCCCTGCGCGTTGTCTTCATAGGGCTTCAAGACGGTCAGCGAGCCGTCGAACCGGCCGACGGCGCCCGTCACCAGCGGGACCTGCCGCGCTTCGGCGGCATCGGCCGCCGCATAGCGCGTGTCGAAATTGTCGGAACCGTCGATCAGCAGGTCGAAGCCGCGAAGATGGGAGGCGGCGAACGCTGTGTCGAAACGCTCCTCGAACCGCTTCACCCGGACATGCGGGTTGAGGCGGGCGATCGCGCGGGCAGCACTTTCCGTCTTCTCTTCGCCGATCGTGCCGCTGTCGTGGATCACCTGGCGCTGCAGGTTGGAGAGCGACACGCGATCGTCGTCGGCAATGCCGATCGTGCCGACGCCGGCGGCGGCGAGGTACATCAGGGTGGGCGCCCCAAGTCCCCCGGCACCGATCACCATGACGCGGGCGGCCTTCAGTTTCTGCTGGCCCTGCCCGCCGATCTCGGGGAGCAGGATATGCCGGTGATAGCGGGATATTTCGTCGGGGCTGAGCGGATCCATGGAGGCAATGATCGCACGGTTGGAGCGGTCGGGAAAGACCGTCAGGTGGAGAGCACGCTGTCGCGCACGGTGACGAACTGGGCACGCTCGCCGAGCGCCGAGAACATCGACCGGTCGGTGCCGGTCATGAAGGCCTGACCGCCGAGCGCATCGATCCGGTTGAACAGCGCGGCGCGCCGGCCCTCGTCGAAATGGGCGGCGATCTCGTCGAGCAGCAGGATGGGCGCATGCCCGGTCATGGTGGCGACGAGACTTGCATGGGCGAGCACCAGGCCGACGAGCAGGGCCTTCTGCTCGCCGGTCGAGCAACGCTCGGCCTCGATGTCCTTGTCGGCATGGCGAACCAGGAGATCGGCGCGGTGCGGCCCTTCCAGCGTCCGGCCGGCGGCCGCATCGCGATAGCGGCCACTGGCAAGCGCCGCGAGATATCGGTCCTCGATCTCGATGGCCGGCGCATCGCCTTCCTCGTCGAGAAAGCCGCTGAGGGCCAGTTGCGCCGAAGGGAAGCTCGAATCGTCCTGTCGGGCGGTCAGGCCGGCGAGCAGGCCGAGCATTTCGCGGCGCGCCAGCATCATCGCCACGCCGAGGCCGGCCATCTGCCGCTCGATGCCGGTCAGCCAGGCCGGATCGAACCGACCTTCCGACAAGAGCTTGTTGCGGCTGCGCATGGCGCGCTCGAAGTCGCTGGCGCGGCGTCCATGCGCCGGATCGAGCGACAGCACAAGCCGGTCGAGGAAGCGGCGGCGATCGGAGGCAGAGCCGGTGAAGAGGCCGTCCATGGCCGGCGTCAGCCAGAGAATGCGCAAATGGTCGGTGAGTTCGTCGACCGACTTGGCGGACGTGCCGTTGATCCGCAGGCGGCGGACCACGGCCTCGCCTTCGCCCTCCGAGCCCGTGCCGATCTCGACCTCGCCCTCCATCCCGTCGATCTCGGCAAAGACCGAGAAGCCGCCCGGCGCGCCAACGCGCGCCACGTCGGCCAGAACGGCCCGGCGTAGGCCCCGGCCCGGAGACAGGAAGGACACGGCCTCCATGAGATTGGTCTTGCCCGCGCCGTTCTCGCCCGTCAGCACGACGTGCCGCCCGTCGAGCGTCAATGCTGCGGTCGCGTAGTTGCGGAAATCCGTGAGCTTCAGCCGGTGGATCGAGGTCTTGTGCGTCATGGTGGTCCGGGTTCGGTGCATTCCTGAGCTAGGCTGAAAGGCCGCAGATGGCAAGGCGCGCTTGGGGTTTTCCCGGGCGAGCGCGGAACTGCCGGCGGACCCGGACGTTGCGACGCATGGACCGGCGCCCGGCGCGGGTGTATCTGGTCGTTCACGATGCGAATGCAGGGGTGCGCACATGAACTCCGATCGAGACGAACTGACGCCGGAAGAAGCCCGACGCGATCACTGGGAAATGCTGCGTTTCCTCGCGGTCAATGCGCTGTTCGGCATCGGCCTCGGCCTTGCCGTCGCTGCCACGCTGATCTGGCTCGATATCGGCGGGCTGGGTAGCCATCTTGCGCGCAGCCGTAATCCCTATCTGCCCGCGGCGATGATCGCCATCCCGCTGGCGCTCACGTTTGGCGCGGCCGTGGCGGCGTCTGCCATCATGCTGATGCCCTACAAGAAGAAGAAGCAGCGCTAGAAAGTGACAGAGCCGTTTCGTCGCCATTGACCGGGCGGCGGACATCCGCCAGAACCGCCTCGATCGAACAACGGGAGCAGATCATGACCGACCAGGAAGACCGTTTGCTGCGGCTCGAAGAGACGGTGGCACATCAGGCCCGTGTGATCGAGGAACTTTCCGACCAGCTCACCGAGCAGTGGAAGGTGGTCGAGCAGACGCGCGCCAAGCTCGATCGGCTGACTGAGCGTTTCCTGTCGCTGGAGGAACAGTCGCTGGAAGCGCCCGCCATCACCCGGCCGCCGCACTACTGAACGCCTATTTTCGAACGGCTACCCCGTCCACGACCGCCGAGACGATCTGCTCGATCTCCTCTTGGCTCACGTCCAGCCGGCTCGTCAGCAGCCGGTTCCAGGCAAAGCTCGAGAACAGCTCGATCAACAGTGCCGGATCGATATCCGCCCGAACTTCTCCACGCGCCTGTCCGCGCTGCAGGATAACCCCGCTCTGCCGGCATCTGGACATGGCATAGGCCTGCAGTGCCTGCAGCGCGGCGGGATCGTTCTGCGCCTCGGCGATGATCGAGCGGAAGATCGCCCCCCCGCCGTCGCGCCAGAAACCGAGGAGGCCGGCGAGGAACAGCGAGAGGTCCTTCCGGATATCCCCGGTGTCGGGATGGGGCACCCCGTCCTTCTGGCGATGATAGACATCCAGTAGCAGCGCGGCCTTGGACGGCCACCAGCGGTAGATGGTCGGCTTTCCGGCCTTGGCACGCCGGGCGACCGCCTCGATCGAAAAGGCGGGCAGGCCGCCTTCCAACAGAATGTCCTGCGCGGCCTTGAGGATGGCCTCCTCGCTTGCCGGGTTGCGCTGCGAGCCGATCGAGGTACGACGGTTCTCTGCCATTTTCTCTACGATGACGCTGCCCTCCGCTTTTTCATCGCCATATGATTTCTATTGAACGAAACGATCCGTTTCTATATAGAACGAAACGTACCGTTCTTATGGAGAAAATCATGCCCGATGCTTCCGCCCCCCGCCCCGTCCCCGCCAAGCTCCGGCTGTCGATGCTGATGCTCGCCGCCATCTACCCCTTTGTTACCGCAATCCTCTACGTGCTGATGCCGCTGACCGACGGCTGGCCGCTCTGGGAGCGCACGGCCATCCTGGCGCCCGTCATGGTGTTCAGCATCGTCTATGGGATCGCGCCGACCATTCAGCGCCGCTTTGCCTGGTTCATCCTTCGCCAGCCGCGTCCTGTCGCCGCCTGAGCCGAGAACGCAAAAAAGAAGCGAGCCGGAGAGGCCTCCGGCTCGCTCAATGTCCCTGGTATGCGACTGATCCGCTCAGTCGCTCAGCGTATCGAAGAAGTCCTTCATCCGGGCAAAGAAACCGGTCGATTCCGGGTTGTTTTCCTTCGACGAAAGCTGCTCGAACTCCTGCAGCAGCTCGCGCTGCCGCTTGGTGAGCTTCTGCGGCGTCTCGATCTGGATCTGGATGTAGAGATCGCCCGTCTGCGTCGAACGCAGGACCGGCATGCCCTTGCCCTTCAGGCGGAACTGCTTTCCGGGCTGGGTACCGTCCGGAACCGTCACGCGCGACTTGGCGCCGTCGAGCGTCACCACGTCGAAGGTCCCGCCAAGAGCCGCCGTCGTCATGGAGATCGGCACGGTGCAGTAGAGGTCCGCCCCGTCACGCTGGAAGAACTCGTGCGGCTTGACCGACAGGAAGATGTAGAGATCACCCGCCGGACCGCCCCTCAGGCCGGCCTCGCCCTCGCCCTGAAGGCGGATGCGGGTGCCGTCCTCGATGCCGGCCGGGATGTTGACCGACAGGGACCGCTCTTCCGTTACCCGGCCCTGGCCATGGCACTTGCCACAGGGATCGGAGATGGTCTGGCCGCGACCGTGGCAGGTGGGCAGGTCCGTTCGATCGAGGAAGAAGCCCTGGGCGGCGCGGATGCGCCGTCCCCTGGCAAGTGGCGCAGGTGGTCGGCAATTGCCCGGCTTGGCGCCGGTCCCGGTGCAGACCTCGCAGGTGATCGAGGTCGGAACCGGATCTGCGCGGTCTTGCCGGTGAAGGCTTCCTCGAGCGAGATTTCCATGTTGTAGCGCAGGTCGGCACCGCGTTCGCGACCACCGGTCGAACGCGCACGGCCTCCGCGGCCGCCGCCCATCATCTCGCCGAAGATGTCTTCGAAGATGTCGGAGAACCCGCCGCCGGCAAACCCGCCGCCGCCCGGATGGAAGCCGCCGCCACCGCCCTGTTCGAAGGCGGCATGGCCAAAACGGTCATAGGCCGCGCGCTTCTGCGGGTCCTTGAGCGTCTCATAGGCCTCGTTGAGTTCCTTGAACTTCTTCTCGGCCTCGGCGTCGCCCGGATTCTTGTCCGGATGGAATTTCATCGCCAGCTTACGAAAGGCGCTCTTCAGCTCCTTTTCGTCAGCGGTCTTGGTGACCCCGAGGGTCTCGTAGAAATCTGCTTTTGCCATGGTCCTACAAAGCTCTCAAAGCTTTCTCCACGCTCGTGTGGCTGCCAGTCTTCTTGCCTGCCTGCTTTTCGCAGGCGGCCATGTCCTTCTGGAAGTCAGACGCCGCGGCGCGTGCATCTTCGATCAGCAGCTGGCGAGGCTCGCCTTTGTTGGCCAGTCCGTCCGCCGCCGAGACGGCGAGAAAGGCCAGCGAATGGGCCGCCATGTCGCAGGACGTCACGGTGCCGCCATCCTCGCGGCGCTTCAGCGCTGCCTCGATGATCCGGCCCAGTTCCGTGCCTGTCTTGGATAGCTGGCGGCTGTTGCCCGCACCGATCGCCTTGACGATGGTGACCTCGGCGGCGCTCACCTTGCGAAAGACCGCTTCCAGTTGACCATTGTCCTGCGCCGAAACGGCGCTCGCGCCAAGGGCCAATGAAAATGCGGCTGGCCCGAAGGCCAGCCTCTTGAAGGTGATACGTCGCTGCGGCCGCTGCATTAGGCCGACTTCTTCGCGTCGTCGTCCTTGACTTCCTCGTAATCGGCATCGACGACGTCGTCGTCCTTGCCGCCTTCCGAGGCACCAGCGCCCTCTTCGGCCTGCTGCGCTTCATAGATCGCCTGGCCGAGCTTCATGGAAACTTCCATGAGGGTCTGCGTCTTGGCCTGGATGTCCTCGGCGTTCGGCTCGGAGACGTCCATCGCGCCCTTCAGAGCGGCGATTGCGTCTTCGATGGCCTTGCGGTCGGTCTCCGAAACCTTGTCGCCATACTCCTTGAGAGACTTTTCCGTCGAATGGACGAGGCTCTCGGCATGGTTCTTGGCTTCGACCGCGGCGCGCCGCTTCTTGTCTTCCTCGGCATGCGCCTCGGCATCCTTGACCATCTTCTCGATGTCGGCGTCAGACAGACCACCGGAAGCCTGGATGCGAATCTGCTGCTCCTTGCCGGTACCCTTGTCCTTGGCCGAGACCTGGACGATGCCGTTGGCGTCGATGTCGAAGGTCACTTCGATCTGCGGGACGCCGCGGGGAGCCGGCGGCAGGCCGACGAGGTCGAACTGGCCGAGCAGCTTGTTGTCCTGCGCCATTTCGCGTTCGCCTTGGCTGACGCGGATGGTCACGGCATTCTGGTTGTCTTCGGCGGTCGAGAAGGTCTGGCTCTTCTTGGTCGGGATCGTCGTGTTGCGATCGATCAGACGGGTGAACACGCCACCGAGGGTCTCGATGCCGAGCGACAGCGGGGTCACGTCGAGCAGCAGGACGTCCTTGACGTCGCCCTGCAGAACGCCGGCCTGAATGGCGGCGCCCATGGCGACCACTTCATCCGGGTTGACGCCCTTGTGCGGTTCCTTGCCGAACAGCTGCTTGACGATTTCCTGTACCTTCGGCATGCGGCTCATGCCGCCGACCAGAACCACTTCCTCGATTTCCGAGGCGGTGAGGCCGGCATCCTTGAGGGCTGCCTTGCAAGGTGCCACGGTGCGCTGGACCAGGTCGTCGACCAGGCTTTCGAAC
>JAHRYZ010000022.1:27395-28997 GCA_020621905.1 Rhizobium sp. | reverse complement strand
TTTGACCAGATAGTCGTCGGCGCCGGCGTTCAGTCCGCCGATCCGGTCGGAGACCTGGTCGAGCGCCGTCAGGATGATGACCGGCGTCACGTCGCCGCGACCCCGCAGGGTTTTCAGGAAGGGGATACCGCGGCCGTCGGGCAGCATCAGGTCGAGCAGAACCAGGTCATAGGCGGCAGCGGCCAGCGCGTCGCCCGCCGCGTCCAGGCGCATGACCCAGTCGACGGAATGGCCGTCGGCCGCGATCTGGTCGCGCACGGCAGCCCCCAGCACGGTGTCGTCCTCAATCAGCAGGATTCGCATCTCTGGCTCTCGGCCCCTTGTTCATTCGATCTCTAATCCATTGCTGACCTGACGGGAAGCTGAAGCAACGCCGCCCAGACCTTAAGGCGTCCGTCAGCTTGCGGCGCGACATAGGGCGCCATAGCCGACAAGGAGGCAGACAATGACAGCCAGATCCGCCGTGACGGCGGCGCTCATCGCACTTGCGGCCAGCACCGCATTGGCCAGCGACGACTGCAACATTCCCATGGCCAACTGGCAACCGCGCGAGGCGGTGCGCGCCATGGTCGAGGCGCGCGGCTGGAGGCTCGATCGCATCAAGATCGACGACGGTTGCTACGAAGTCCACGTGACCGATGCCGAGGGCAAGCGCTTCGAAGCGATGATCGACCCCGCGACGCTCGAGATCCTCGAGATCGAGGTCAACCATCATCATCGCTGAGTGCCTCGAATGCTGACGTCAAGCTGAAGCGGATTTCACGACGGTGTCAGGAAGCGATCAGCGAGATCCGCCATTTCTTTCGCGTCCACAGCTTCGCCAACGATACCAAACGACGAATTCAAACCACGAACCCAAGGAGTCCATCATGAAAAACCTGCGCATCCTGCTTCTGGCAACGGTCGCAACCGGTGGCGTTCTCGCTGCCTTCGCGAGTGGTGCCGGCCCCCTCGTTCGTCTCTCGAACACGACTGCGACCACCGGAGCAAACGCTCCCCTGGTGCTGGTCGACGATGACGAGGACGAAGATGAAGGCGGCTACCTCAGTTGGAGGAAGTCCGGTCACGGACACGACCGCCATGATGACGATGATGAAGATGAAGACGGTGAAGATGACGATGAAGATGAAGATGACGACGACGATGGGCAGCGCCGCGGCGGCCAGAACAACCCGGGCCGGGTCGGCACCATGCCGCCGCCGAAGAACGGTCTGATCCTCGAGGGCAGTGCCCCCCAGGTTCAGGTGAACTGATCCTCCTTCCAGATCCATACGGAGCCAGACGATGAAATCTCTTCTTGCCATTCTCTCCATCACCACCGCGCTGACCTTGCCGGGTCTGGCCATGGCGCGCGACGTGACCCTCACCACGAACCTGAAGAACTACGGCGGTGACGGAGCCTATCTCGCCTATTACGTCACCGACGCCGACGGCACCTATGTCGGCAGTCTGTGGCTGGCGGGCGGAAAGGCCCGCTACTACGAGCATCTGAGCGGCTGGTACCGTGCCACCGGCGGGGATACGGCCGAAATCAGCGGCATCACCGGCGCAAGCGTCGGCGCCGGGCGCTCGCTGAGCGTCACGCTCGACCTTGCCGACACC